>DASXSX010000021.1:0-8316 GCA_036505815.1 Thermoanaerobaculia bacterium | reverse complement strand
GCAGGCATCCCTGGTAGATCGCCTCCGTTCCCTCGGAAAGGAGGCGGAGCGTTTCCCGTTCGCGCTCCCGCCGATCGTCGACCCGGGAGAGGTCGATGACGTCCGTCGTGGCAGTGAGCGCCGCGAGATCGCGGGCCTCGTGCAGCCTGCCGAGCCGGCGGAGCGTCTCTTCGAAGGGGCCGGGAGGCGCTTCGGCGGCGCCCTGCGCGCGGAGGTAGACCCGGAGCCCGCATTTGGACGGCCGGTGGTAGTCGAAGACGTCGGTGGCGACGAAGCGCATCAGGTCACGGGATATCCGACCTCTTCGAGTTCCGCCTCGTCCGGGAAGCGGAAGCGGAGCCGGGCGGACAGACAGGCGGAGTGGCAGAAGAAGAGGTAGAACTCGCGGCCCTGTTCCTTGCCCTGGCTGCGCGCAGGTTCGAAGGAGACCTCGCAAGGATCGAGATCCGAGGCGAAGATCAATTCACCGCAGAGCCTGCAGTTCATCATTCCGCGCGTCCGCCTCGTTGATCTTCCGACGAGAGGCGGACAAACGGTGTCCGGCACGGAGCAACGCCCTCACCCCGACCCTCTCCCGGAGGAACAGGGAGCAGTAAGGAGTGAGCTTACGGCTTCCGCCGCCGGCGTTTCGTCGCTGGCCGTGAGAGCCGAATCCGTACTTCCGCGGCGGACAGTCCCCCCTTGGCCTTCCACGCCGTACGGGATCGGCCGATCAATCGAAGAAACTTGCGCTTCGAGCCGAGGGAAGCGGTTTGCCGATCCGCGGCGCGCGGCGGCGCGTTACGACTTGTACGCATAATTCGTACGATCGTACCCGCGCTGCGTACGTTCCCATCGGGAAATCGCGGAAGGGAAGGGAGTTACCGCCTTCGATAGACGCTCTTCCGGTGCTCGATCTTCGCGATCGTCACGATCGAGGCCGCCTTGTCGATCTCGAAGATGATGCGGTACTTGCCCACCCGGAGCCGGTAGAGATTCTGGAATCCCTGGAGTTTCTCCGACCCGAACGGTCGAGGGTTCTCGGCCAACGCGAGGATCAGAGGGTCAGCGCGCTCGAGAACTTCTCTTGGTAGCCGATCGAGATCCTTCCGTGCGGCTCGAGTGAGGACGAGCCGGTATGCCAATCAGAGATCCAGATCGCGGCGCGCCTTTTGGTATGGGGTTCGTTCGGCAGACTCTCTGAGAGCCTTCATCGCTGCGGCACCGTCGTGGCGATCCTCCGCCTTTGACCGCCGCCGTGTCGAGAGTCCGATCCGAGCTCCCTTCTCGCGGGTTCTCCGAGCCGGCTTTGCCTTGCGAGGCGCAACTCTAGACATTTCGTGTCCAATGATAGCGGATGCTGCTGGTAATGCCGGCTGAGGGTAGGCGAAAACACCACGACCTCCTCATCGAAGAATTGTCATGAGCCCGTCGTGGAGTCGATCGAACAGGCGGAGCCCGTCCACTGAATCTTCGGCACTAATCGCCGAAGGTCATCCGGGCGAGCTCTTCCTTCAGGCGCTTCTGTTCCGAGGTGTCGGTGCTCTGCGCGAGACGGTCGGCGAGCTCGAAGAACGTTCTCTTCTCCCGCTCCCGGGCTTCCAGGCCGGTCTCGATGAGCTCAACGATCACCCGATTTGCGCTCGTCCGCCTGCGTTTTGCGAGAGCTTGAACGCGCCGGGCAATCGCAGAAGGGATGCTGACACTCTGGCGGACCGCCTTTTCTGTCTCTGCCATATATCAAAGATACACCACTCCGCACCAGTCTGCACCATGCCCAGATCTTCGGGGGCCGGGTGGCGGGTGTCGCTTGACTCGGTGTACGTTTGTACATACGATCTGCATGTGCCGGTCGAGGTGCCGGAATGGACGTGGGATCCCGCAAAAGCGCGTGCGAACCGAAGAAAACACGCCGTCTCCTTCGCCGAGGCGGTCATCGCGCTGGGAGGACCCACTGGCTCTGACAATTCCCGACAGAACGCGAGACGAAGAGCGCCTCGTGACGGTCGGGCAGAACGCGGAGGGAGCGCTCATCGTCGTCGCATGGATTCCGCTGGGACAGGGTGGCCGGATTCTCTCGGCGCGAAAGGCAACGCCTCGCGAACGCCGTAGCTACGAGGAAAACCATGAGGAACGAATACGACTTCTCGAGAGGGAGACGCGGACCAGTCATTCCAGTGCCCAGAGGCAAGACCCGGATCACGATCCGGCTCGACAAGGATCTGATCGACTGGTTCCGGTCTCAAGTGGAAGCCGCAGGAGGTGGGAACTACCAGACGCTGATCAATTCGGCGCTCAAAAACTACGTTCGGGAAATATCTTCGGAGATCGCGGAGGAGAGAGCCGGATACGGCCGGAAATTCGCGATCGAGGAGTTCGGCCCCATGACGCCGGCGGCGCGGGCGCGGTGGCAGCGCGCAAAACTGAAGCCCGGTCGTCCTCGGCGCGGAAAGGCCGCGCGAGTCATCTCCGTCGGTGTGGAAGGCGATCTGCTCTCACGCTCAGATGCCCTTGCGAAGGACCTCGGATTGAGCCGCGCCGGCCTGATCGAGCGAGGCCTCAAGGCCGTGCTCGCCGCCGAGGGCAGGGATTAGAAGTCGGCGTGAAGGGTAGCCGAGCCCATGAGCGAATCGAGCGATCTTGGGCTCTCGCTTGTAATACAATGTCTTACATGAAGGGATCGATCTCGGTCCGGTTGGACAAGGATGTGGCGAGACTTCTCGCGCGTGCGGTCCGGCTTTCGGGACGCACGCAGAGCGAAGTGATACGGGACGCTTTGCGCCGACAACTGGCGATCGACGTGTTCGATCAAGTGCGGCGCCGGGTTGCGCCGTTCGCCGAAGCCCAAGGGCTGCTGACAGACGAGGACGTGTTCAAGATCGTGTCGTGAGGGTCTTCCTCGACACGAACGTCCTCGTCGCCGCGTTCGCGACGCGAGGGCTGTGCGCGGATGTGTTCCGGCTAGTACTGGCGGAGCACGAGCTGCTCGTCTCGAGAACGCTGATCGAGGAGCTCAGCCGCGCCCTGACCAGGAAGGTCCGCGTGCCCGAGCCGGTGGTTCGGGAGATCGTCGCGTTTCTGCGCGCCTCCGCTTCATTCGTCGAGGGCGCTCCGAAGCCGCCCTCTGTCGCCGTTCGAGATCCCGATGACGCGATCATCCTCGGCGAAGCACTGGCCGGCGGGACCGACGTGCTCGTCACGGGAGACCGGGACCTGCTCGTCCTGGGCAAGGTCGGCGCGTTACGAATCCTGGATCCGCGTGGCTTCTGGGAGCTCGTTCGTCGTCCCGGTGCGTGAAGGCTGCGCGTCGACGGTGAGGTCGGCTTCGGTCGAGCGAAGGCTGGAGTGCGAGGTTGGCCCCTGGATCAGTTCTCGGGATATCCGAGCTCTTCGACCTCCGCCTCGTCAGGGAAGCGGAACCGGAACCGGGCGGACAGACAGGCGGAATGGCAGAAAAAGATGTAGAACTCGCGGCCCTGTTCCTTGCCCTGGCTGCGCGCGGGTTCGACCGAGACTTCGCAGGGATCGAGATCCGAGCCGAAGATCGATTCGCGGCAGAGCCGGCAGGTTCTCATTGCGGACTTCGCTCTTTTCCCCCGGGACCTATCTGGAAGATCGATTTTCCCCAAGAGGGATTACAGTACCTGCCTCCCGAGACAAATGATGTCTCGCCCATCCCACAGGAAACCGAGATTGGCGGGCGGCGCTCTGTCAGAGCGACGGGCTCTCGCGCCCGAGCACGAGATCGATTCCGGAGAGAACGGTATCGAGCAGGCTTTGGGAAACGTGCCCGGTCCTTTCGGTCAGGAGCCCGCGGTCGATCGTGACAATTCGAGAAACATTCGCCACGGAATCTTTCGGCAATCCGGTCGCTCGCGCGTGCAAGCTGACGTTACCGGGCGCGTTCGCCAGCCGGAGATTGCTCGTCAGAGGGACAGCGACAACCGTGGCGATGCGGCTCCGATTGAAGGCATTGCCTTGCACGATCAAGACGGGCCGCCGAAGGCTTTCTTTCGTTGGACGGAGTGATGCAGGCGCCGGGTGGGCCGCGCGTGACCGATCCCGGCGACTGTCGCTCGGGCGCTGAACACGCTTCCCAACGATGCCGCCTCGGCGCGGCCGAGGCCGTTCATGAATACGACGAATGGAGGTCCCGGAATTCGACGGACGAGGACAACGGGAGGCCAGTGAAACCGTTGGACTCTGAGATGCATATACAAGAGATAGGTGGTCGGTGGAGCCTCGAGGGCATCGAGAGAAGCCATCCACCGCGCCGTCACGAGCCGAAGAACGAGGAGGCCAAATGAACCTTTATGGACCCAGACACCTGGTCGACGGAATGCGCACGGTGCGCAAGAACACGATCCTGATCGCCGAAGACATTCCCGAGAACGAGTACGCCTACCGCCCGACGCCGGACAGCCGTTCCGTGGCCGAAACGCTGGTACACATCGCGATGCTGTCGCGGGCGGATCGCTTTCTCCACGAGGAGGAGCGGCTCTCTTCGCTCGAGGACTTCGACTTCGGAGAGCTCATCGGCAGATCCCAGTCGGAGGAGAAGCGGCCTCGCTCCAAGAGGGAAATCATCGATCTGCTGCGCACGGAAGGGGAGCGCGCGACTCAGTGGGTGGAGGGGCTTCCCGAGGCGCTGCTGGCCGAGCAGGTGCGCCAGCGCGGCGGTGCTTCCCAATCCCGCTTCGAGATGCTGCTCGGGAGCAAAGAGCACGAGATGCATCACCGGGCGCAGCTGACGGTGATCGAGCGGTTGCTCGGCATCGTTCCGCACCTCACTCGAAACCGGCAGGCTGCGCGCGAAACGGCTGCGAAGATGCCGTGAGACGGCTCGATCAGGGGTCTCTCCACTGGAAGCCCCCCCTGACGAGCGCGGTCTACCTCAGGAGCGAGGCTCTCGTCCTTCTCCTCACGGACGGTGGTTCGGATCCGCGCTGTGGCTGAGCGATCAACACATCAACGCGACTTCCGTCGCTGCAGGAAGTAGGCCCCAATCTCGCGGAGGGGTTCTGCCGCGACTTCAGCTGACGCGGCGCGCGAGACTGGACTTGACTTCGGCGAGCTTCAGGGCGAGCCGATGAAACTGGCCACGGTCAGGCGCTTCCGAGTAAGGCAGAGTCGGAGCCGACCGTTGCGACCTCCCGACGAACTCCCGGCTGTTGATGGTCCAGTGGCGAAGAGTCCGACCCGCGTTGCTGCTCATGAGCGATGCCTGCTTTCTTCTTCAGACCGGAGGCGGGCACTCAGTTGTCAGCTGGATGGGGTCCGTCGGCGGCGAGAGGAGTGTGGAGCGTATCACAGCGGCGCGGAGCGGGTCGTGATTTCCGAGATAGATTTTCGGACATGAAGAAGCTCCACGTCGCCCAGTTCAACATCGGTTGGATGCTCGGCCCGCTCGAAGGTCCCGTCATGCGCGGCTTCGTCGAGCGGCTCGACGAGATCAACGCGCTCGCCGACGGCACCCCGGGCTTCGTCTGGCGGCTGCAGACGGACGCCGGCAACGCCACGTACCTCCGCCCGTACGACGACGAAATGATCATCGTCAACATGTCGGTCTGGGAGTCGATCGAGGATCTCCGGAACTTCGTCTTCAGCGGGAAACACTCCGAAGTGCTCCGGCAGCGCCGCGATTGGTTCGAGTAGCTCGAGACGCCGATCACCGTCCTGTGGTGGGTTCCGGCCGGGCACATCCCCTCGATCGACGAGGCGAAGAAGCGGCTCGCGCATCTCCAGGAGCGCGGGCCGACGCCCTTCGCGTTCTCATGGCGGACGCCTTTCCCGCCGGATGAGGAGGTCGTTGGAGCGACGGACTGGTCGGCCTTCGAGCCCTGCCCGGCCGCGGTCTGACCCCGAACGGGGAAAACCCCTTTTCGCGCGCATGAAGCACATCGGCATCGTGGCCTGCAGCGCCGAAGGGGCCGCGCTCTGCTATCAGACCATCTGCCGCGAAGCGCTCGCGATCGTCGGCAAGAACGATCACCCGCGCATCACGCTCGACTCGATCCCTCTGGCGCGCTGGATGCCGGCCTTCGATGCCGGAGACTACGCCGGCGTCGCGCGCGTCATGCTCGAGTCGGCGCGGCTGCTCGCTTCCGCCGGCGCCGACTTCGCGATCTGCCCCGACAACTCGGTCCACCTCGCGTGGGACCACGTCCAGGCGGAGACGCCGATCCCCTGGCTGCACATCGCCCGCGTCGTGGGGGAGGAGGCCAGGCGGCTCGGATTCCGGCGCGTCGGTGTCCTCGGGACGCGATTCACGATGGGCGACGGAGCGCCGGTCTATCGCGACATCCTGGGCGCGCTGGAGATCGAGACGATCGTGCCCGACCCCGCGGACGCCGAGACCGTGGACCGCATCATCTTCGCCGAGCTGGTGGACGGCGTGTTCACCGACGCGTCTCGCGAGATGTACAACCGCGTCATCGCGCGCCTTGCGGACCGCGACTGCGACGCGGTAGCCCTGGCTTGCACGGAGATCCCGCTGCTCGTGCGTCCCGAGGACGCGCCGCTGCCGACGCTCGACTCAACGCGGCTGCTCGCAAAGGCGGCCCTGCGCGAAGCGCTCACCGGGGGATGACCCCAAATAGGGATGACCCGAAAAAGGGGTCTGTCCCCTTTTTCCTGACGCAGGAAAATCCTTGCCCGACAAAAGTTCTGGCCACTTGACGAGGGCTCGTCTCCGGAGCAGACTCGAAGCATGTCCGACCTGACTTCGGTCGCGCGCAGGCTGGAGCGCGAAGTCGGGTTACCCGCCGCCGATGCGAAGCGAATCGCGCGAAAGCTCAATAAGCTGGCGGCCTCCGTATCCTGGGCGACTCCTGTCGCCGAGAAGGACGAAGAACATCGAAAGGCCCGCGTTCGAGCGAAGGTGGTGACGCGCAAGTCTTCGAAAGCGCACACGGCCAAGAAGCGTTAAGAGTTCTTGGCCGGTCCTCTCATTCCGAGCTGGCTTCCGGACCATCACCCTTTCTACGTTTCGCCTCCCACGGCTCGGCGCATCCGTCGCGTTTTCAAGCCCAACCGGATTTTCCTGAACATCCCATACGCCTCGAGGTACTCGAACCTCGAGGTCGCCGTTCTCTCCACGGCGACCGCCTACGATCTGCATCCGTGCATGGCGAAGGAGCGATCGAAGCTGGAAATCCGAATGCGGAAGATCGGCGAGCTGGTCTTGACCTGTAAGTACGGATTCACCGATCTGTCCTACGCAACGAGAATGAACATGCCCTTCGAGCTTGGAGTCCTGCTCGCCTGGGGAAAAGAGACCTTCGTCATCACCTCTCATCCGAGCCGAACGATCAAGTCCCTCTCGGACCTGAACTTCGGAGATATCGAGTTTCACCGGAGATCGGTCGAGCTCCTGATCGAAAAGTTCTCCCGGTGGATCGAGCGGGCGGCCACCGCCAAGCGGTTGACGTCCGCGACGCTCCTGACTCGGTACCGGCGCTGGCAGGCCTTTCGTCGTTCTCTTGGCGGAGATTTCGACCGGCTGACTCCCGCGCAGCTCGCGAACGTCGTTGGTGTCGCGGAAGACGAGTTCTCGGTTCGATTCTCGGAAAGCGGGTCCTAGACCCGTCGGCCTTCGAGCCGGCCCCGCCCGCTTTTCCGTGGCGACTCACTCGGCCCAGATCACCCCGGGGTACAGACTCGGGATGAAGGCGCCTATATCTGCTCCGCCGCCTGCTGGAGAGTCTCGATATCGAGCTTGCTCATCTTGAGCATTGCCGCCATGACCCTCTCGGACTTCCTCGCGTCCTTGCTTTCCAGCAGCTCGGTCAGCACGGTCGGCACGACCTGCCAGGAGAGGCCGTACTTGTCTTTGAGCCAGCCGCACGGTCCCGGCTCGCCGCCTCCCGCCGTTAGCTTTGCCCACAGCTGGTTGATCTCTTCCTGCGTCTTGCAATTCACGACGAACGAAATGGCTTCGCTGAACTTGAACTGCGGACCGCCGTTCAACGCGACGAACTCCTGCCCCTCGATCTCGAAACTGACCGTCATGACCGACCCCTTCGGCCTTCCGGACGCTTGTGCACCCGAATCTCCATAGCGGGTGATGGTTTTGATCTTCGAGCTCTCGAAGATCGAAGTGTAGAAGCGTGCGGCGTCCTCGGCCTGGTTGTCGAACCAGAGCATGGGGGTGATCTTCTGCATACCGTTTTCCTCCTTGTCTTCGCGCGCCCACCGGCGCGGTCCGGAGACACTTTTACCATCGGCATCCCGCCGTAGCCGCGACCGGCACGATCGCGAAAGGAAGGCCTCACGGAGATACGATTCTCCCCGAGCGCGGCCGAAATGAGTCTTTCCTCCGGTTCCCTGCTCGGCCCT
>DASXSX010000020.1:0-6555 GCA_036505815.1 Thermoanaerobaculia bacterium | reverse complement strand
CGTGATGCTCATCATGGCGTCGGCGACGACCGTGGCGCTCATGATCCTGCGTGTGAACTACTACTACCTGCTCGGCCCGCTGGCGGGCCTCGCGATTCTCGTGCCGTACGTCGGCGTTCTCTTCTCGACGATCCCGGCGGTCGCGGTCGCGTATTTCCAGTACGACATGGGAAAGGCCCTGATCGTCCTGATCGTCTACACGTGCCTCCAGTTTCTCGAAGGAAACGTGCTCACGCCCTTCATCGTGGGCGGCAAGGTGCGCCTCTTCCCGCTGACCATCATGATCGCGTTCCTCTTCTGGGGCTCGGTGTGGGGAATCCCCGGAGCGATGCTCGCCGTGCCGCTAACTTCCGCAATCAAGGTCGTGTGCGAGCACGTCCGCGGATGGGAAGGAATTGCGCGCCTCCTGGGCGACCCGGACCCCCCGCCCCGCGTCTAGGGTCTACTCCGTCTTTCCCAGCGACAGCAGACTTCCGACAAAACCCGCGACCGCTCCGACGGCCGGCAGCAGGAGCGCGGTCGGAAGATCCAGAAACCCGACCCAGAAGAGCGAGAGGACGGGGTGCGGCTCGCGCGAGAGAAGGTATAGGGCGGCCCGATAGGTCGCGTAGAGGAGAAGAAGAGCGAAGGCGCCCCCGGCCAGTCCTTCGAAGGATGCGTGAAGCCAGAAGGGGGCTCGGATCGCCGCCTCGGTTGCTCCCATCCGCCGCATGATGTCGATCTCGTCCTTGTGGAGATCGAGCGCCAGCCGGACCGCGGACGCCACGGAGAGCACGGCGGCAAAGGCCAGCAGGCCTCCCAGGAAGAGACCCGCTCCGCGCAGCAGACGCACGCCGTCTGAGAACTTCTTCGCGAACTCCTCCTCCGATTCAGCGGAGTCCACTCCCGGCAACGTTCGCGCCGTCGCCGCGAGCTCCCGCGATGCACGAACGGGAACCGCCGTGCGCAGGGTAACTTCGATCGTCGGCGGAAAGGGAGCTTCTCCGAGGTCAGTCAGCGCGCCCCCGAGATCGGGGTACGCGCGGCGAAACCGTTCGAGGGCGGCCGCGCTCGGCACGATCGTCACCCGGGCGACCCGACGGTCCTTCGCCATCCGGTCCGCCACGGCCCGCGCATCGGCCGCCGGATCGAGAGTGAGAACCGCGGCGACAGGTTCGCGCGCCCCGCCCGCGAGACGAGCGAGGTTCCGGGCGACGAGCGCGAACAATCCTGGCACGTAGAACGCGAGCGCGATCAGCACCACGGCGATCGCGGTGTGACGGGGGCCGCTCTTGGCGATGGCCCACGCCTCGCCGAAGAGATAGCGGGAGTTCATCCTTCACACCAGTCATTCCGAGAGTTCATGCGGGGTCAGGCGTGTATTTTGGCAATATGGCGCCCGCAGTACTTTTGGGATTTCTCGGCGAGCACTCCGGAAAGACCAAAATACACGCCTGACCCCACTACCCTGGCAGGAACGGCGCCTCGCGCGCGAGCGTCGCTTCGCGGACGAGGTCCCGGTCACGGAGCTGCCCCTTCTCGATCGTCAGCACGCGCTTTCCCATCCGGCGGATCAGCTCGATGTCGTGTGTCGCCACGAAGACAGTGGTGCCGCGGATGTTGATTTCGGCGAAAAGCTTCATGATCTCTTCGGACAACACAGGATCCAGGTTGCCGGTCGGCTCGTCGGCGAGCAGGAGAACCGGCTCGTTGACGATCGCGAGCGCGATGGCGGCGCGCTGCTGCTCGCCACCGGACAGCTCTGCCGGATGCGAGTTCATCCGGTGATGCAGGCCGACCCGCTTCAGCGCCTGGTAGGCGCGCCGCTTCTGTTCCGCGCGGGAGAGTCCCAGCACGCTCTGCACGAACGAGAGGTTTTCGAAGATCGTCTTGCGTCCGATCAGCTTGAAGTCCTGGAACACGACGCCCAGAGTTCTCCGGAAATAAGGGACCTGCGATTCCGGCAGCACGGCGATGTTCCGCCCGTTGACGAGGACCTGACCGGACGTCGGCAGCTCCTCGCGGAAGAGGAGCTTCAGGAGCGTTGACTTGCCGGCGCCCGAGGGGCCGGTCAGGAAGACGAACTCTCCGCGCGCGACGTTGAAGGAGACGTCGGAAAGGGCGTGCCGGAACGGCCCGTAATCCTTGCAGAGCCGGAAGACCTGGATCATCCGAGGGCGCGGGTGAGGGCTTCGCGGACCGTCGCCGGATCCGCGCGTCCGGCCGTGCGCTTCATGACCTGGCCGAATAACCAGCCGAACGTCTGCGTCTTTCCGGACCGGTAGAGGTCGACCTGCGACGGATTCTCGCGGACGACCTCCGAGACGACCGCAGCGATCGCCGACGCGTCGGAGATCCGTCCGAGCCCGCGCTCCCGCAGGATCGCGGTGGCGTCGTCGGCGGAATCGAGCATCGCCCCGAAGACGTCCTTCGCCGACGCCGCGGAGATCTCCCCCGCTTCCAGGAGGACGAGGAGACCGGCGAGCCGTTCCGGCGACACCGGAAAAGAGAGTGCGTCCTCAGGAGAGATCTTTCTCTCGCGCATCCAGCGGAGGACCTCTCCGGTGACCCAGACGGCAGAAGCGCGCGGGGACGCGCGGCGCGCGACCTCTTCGAAGTAATCCGCGAGCTCCCGCGCGGAGACGAGCGTCTCCGCGTCGCCGGGAGAGATCCCGTACTGCGAGATCAACCGCGCCCGGCGGGCCCGCGGTAGCTCCGGCAGAGAGCGCGCCGTCTCTTCGATCCAGGCCTCATCGACGACGAGCGCGCCCAGGTCGGGCTCGGGGAAGTAGCGGTAGTCGTGCGCCTCCTCCTTGCTCCTCATGAGGACGGTCCGTCCCGCCGCGACGTCCCAGAGGCGGGTCTCCTGGGCGATGCGCTCGCCCCGGGCGAGCAGGTCCGCCTGGCGGCCGGCCTCGTACTCGAGCGCTTTCGCGACGAACCGGATCGAGTTCAGGTTCTTGATCTCGGCGCGCGTCCCCAAGGGCGCGTCTTCGGACGGCCGAACCGAAATGTTCGCATCGCAGCGGAGGTTGCCCTTCTCCATGTCCGCGTCGGAGACCCCCGTGTAGCGGAGCAGGCGCCGCAGCTCCGTCAGGTACGCCGCGGCCTCCTCGGGCGCGCGAAGGTCGGGCTCGCTCACGATCTCGACCAGCGGCACACCCGCGCGGTTCCAGTCCACCAGAGAAAGTGACGACGGCACGTCGTCGAACGGGTTCTCGTGGAGGAGCTTGCCCGCATCCTCCTCGAGGTGGATCCGGACCAGCCGGACCCGCTTCGAACCGGCGCGCGTGTCGATGTCGATCCCCCCGCCGGTGGCGAACGGCCGGTCGTACTGCGAGATCTGGTAGCCCTTCGGCAGATCCGGATAGAAGTAGTTCTTCCGGGCGAAGCGGGAGTTCATGTGGACAGTCGCGCCGACGGCGAGCGCCAGCCGCATCGCGAGGGCGACGGCTTCGCGGTTCAGGACCGGAAGGGTTCCGGGGAAGCCGAGACACACGGGACAGGTCGCCGAGTTGGGAGGCGCGCCGACGGTCACCGGGCAGGCGCAGAAGATCTTCGATCTCGTCAGCAGTTGGGCGTGAACCTCCAGCCCGATGACGGGAGAAACCCGCGTTTTCTCAACTATTTCGGAAGAGGACACCGCGAAAAAATCTTAGCATGCGGGACCCCTGTCATCCCGAGCCGAAGCGAAGGATCCGACGGCGCAGCCGTCGTCCCGAGCGAAGCGAAGGATCTGACGGCGCAGCCGTCGTCCCGAGCGAAGCGAGGGATCTCTTCGACTCAGGAAAAGATCCTTCGTCGCTGTGCTCGCGAGGACTAGGGATTCCTCGTCGCTGCGCTCCTCGGAATGACGGAGTCAATTGCGTGGAGAATGCAGACGTGCTCGACGCCGTTTTCGTCGCGATCGATCGCCCGGATGGGGTACTCGCCGCCGTTTCCGAGCGCGGCGCCGCGCCGCCGGAGACCCGGTCTCCGACCGCCGTCCTCGCCCGGCGGTTCGCCGACTCCCTCGGGTACCCAGAGCTCCCGATCGTGCGGGCCACCCAGGTGCACGGCGCGCGCGTCGTGACCGTGGAGGAGAAGTCCGCGCCCGGCGAGATCGTCGATGCAGGGGCCTGCGACGCGCTCGTGACGCGGTTGCCCGGCGTCGGTCTCGCGATCCAGACCGCCGACTGCGTCCCGGTGCTGCTCACGGCGCCCGGCGCGGTCGGCGCGGCGCACGCGGGCTGGCGCGGTTCGGTGGGCAACGTCGCCGGCGCCGCGGGACAGGCTCTCCTCTCGCTCTCTCCGAACCGGGCTGCCGCGCGCGCGTGGCTCGGCCCCTCGATCGGCCCGTGCTGCTACGAAGTGGGCGAAGAGGTCGCCGGCCGGTTCCCGTCCCGCTTCGCGCGAGCTTCGGGCGGGCGAAGGTTCTTTCTCGACCTCGCGGGCGTCGTCCGCTCGCAGCTCGAGCAGGCGGGCATTCCGCCGGAGAACGTGTCGGCGTGCTCCTCGTGCACGATGTGCGGCGGCGATCGCTTTGCCTCGTACCGGCGCGATCGGGAGAAGGCCGGCCGGATGATCGCGCTCGTCGCGCGGCTGGAGTGACGGCGGGTTACGGAGGCAGCTCGAAGGGAGAATCGCCGCACGGTCCGCGCTTTGCGCGAAGTGCCTCGTAGGAGGGCGGCTCAAAAGCGGCGAGAAAGCGGAGATAGTCTTCGAGACCGAGCACCGGTCCGGCACGAAGCCGCCGTTGAGCCTCCACATCCTTCTCGGTCGTCGGAAGGTCGCTCTCGAGATTCAGGAGCTTACCGGGCCTGTTCGATCTCATCGTACAGTTCCGCGAGGCCGCTCGACTCGAAGTAGCCCCGAATCTCACCGCGATCGACGCCGGGCGCAGACGGATGAGGTATCCGATGTCGGCGAGCTCCTGGTGGCGTCGCTCCGGGTCGTTTTTCATTGCCTGAACCTTCATCGCCGCCAGGTGCTCGGGTCGAGGGACGGGAAGTTCATGACCCGAAACGACCTGTGCGCGGGTGGCTCCTTCGAATAGCCGGCGGCTCGTCTCGCCAGAGACGTAGACAAAATCAACCTGCCCGAGCTCAGCGTCTCTGTGGAGGTGATTGGAGTATCCCCCTGAGACATAGAGGGTCTGGTAGCCCTTGCTCTCGAGAAAAGCGACGAGTCGTCCGCGGGCAGCGGAGTCGGTGACGAAGTCGAGGTCCGTCGTCGCGCGCGTCAAGCCGTAGGCCTGTAATCCGAAAGCTCCGATCACTGCAAAAGGAAACTTCTCCTGCTCGAAGAATCCGGAGAGGAGATCGATGACCTTTCGGAAATCCAATCGAAGAGCCTCGCTCGCGAGGGTAGCATGGGCCTCGCCTACGCCGGCGTCAGGTCCGCGTAGCGCGCGACGAACTTCTTCTTGCCGGCGCGGTCGAAGTACACCGTCAGCCGTGTCTCGTCGCCCGACCCTTCCTGCGAGAGGATGACGCCGTAGCCATAACGCGGGTGCCGGACGCGCCGCCCGCGCTTCAACTCCCCCGTTCCCGGGAGCTCCACCTCCTGCGATTCGTCCTCAACGGCAACATGTCGCGGGGACAGGCCCCACGGGCCTGCACCCGCCGCAGTCCCGAAACGTCCCTCCGCGAACGTCCGCTCCTCGACGGAATCTCGCGGGATCTCGGCGACGAACCGCGACTCCATCCGCGGCTGGACCCTGCCGAAGACCAGGCGGCGCCGCGCGAGCGTCAGCGTGAGCTCGTCCTTCGCGCGGGTCATGCCGACATAGAGGAGCCGCCGCTCCTCTTCCAGCTCGTCTTCCTCTTCCCCGGACTGCCCGTGCGGCAGGTACCCCTCCTCGAGGCCCACCACGAAGACGGCGGGGAACTCGAGACCTTTCGCCGCGTGCAGGGTCGAGAGCGTCACGCCGCGTTCGCCCTTCGCCGCCTCGGCGTCGGTCGCGAGCGAAACAGAGTCCAGGTACTCAGCCAGCGTCGAGTCCTCGCCGCTGCGCCGCTCGAACTCGCGCGCGGAGCTGACGAGCTCGGCAAGGTTCTCCCGGCGGGCGACGTCCTCGGGCTCCTCGGAGGCGTCGTAAAGCGCCGCGTAGCCGGTCGATTCGAGCAGGTGCTCGATCAGCGCCGACGGCGCCTCGCTCTGCGCTCGCAGGGCGAGCTCGGAGACCAGCGCGCGAAACCGCGAGAGCGCCGTCCGCGCCCGCTCCGCCAGCTCGGCAGGAGGGTTCGCGGAGACCTCCCACCACGACTTCCCGGTCTCCCGCGCCGCCTTCGCGATGCGCTCGAGCGTCGACTGGCCGATGCCGCGCGCAGGGACGTTGACGACGCGGCGGAACGCGAGATCGTCCTCCGGCCGCGCGGCGAGCCGCAGGTACGCGAGCGCATCCTTGACCTCCGCCCGCTCGTAGAACTTCATCCCCCCGACCACGACGTACGGGATCCGCCGCCGCACGAGCTCCTCCTCGAAAGAGCGGGACTGCGCATTGGTGCGGTAGAGGATCGCGACGTCGCCCGGCTCGCTTCGCCTCTCCTCGAGCTCGCGCGCGACCGCCTCGGCCTCAGAGCGGTCCTCGTCGAA
>DASXSX010000019.1:0-2584 GCA_036505815.1 Thermoanaerobaculia bacterium | reverse complement strand
GTTTCGTCGGGCCACCAGGCGTCGGGAAGACTTCGCTCGGGCGGTCGATCGCGCGCGCGCTCGACCGTAAATTCGTGCGGCTGTCCCTGGGAGGCGTGCGCGACGAAGCCGAGATTCGCGGCCATCGCCGCACCTACGTCGGCGCGATGCCCGGGCGCATCATCCAGGGAATCCACCAGGCGGGGACGTCGAATCCGGTGTTCATGCTCGACGAGATCGACAAGATCGGAGCGGACTACCGGGGAGATCCGAGCTCGGCGCTCCTCGAGGTCCTCGATCCGGAGCAGAACTTCTCCTTCCGCGATCACTATCTCGGGGTCACCTATGACCTCTCGCGCGTCCTCTTCATCGCGACGGCGAACATCCTGGACCCGATCCAGCCCGCCTTCCTCGACCGGATGGAAGTCATTCGGCTCGCCGGGTACACGCTCGAGGAAAAGCTCGCGATCGCCAAACGCCACCTGATCCCGAAGCAGATGGAGGAGAACGGGGTCACCGAAGCCAACGTCGAGTTCACCGACGGCGGGGTGCGAAAGATCATCGAGGCGTACACGCGCGAGGCGGGGCTGCGCAACCTCGAGCGAGAGATCGGCTCCATCTGCCGGAAAGTCGCCGTGGCCGTCGCAAAGGGGAAGACGCGGCGCTACCGCATCACCGCCGCGTCCGTCGAGAAGATGCTCGGCGCGGTCAAGCACTTCTCCGACGAACTCCTGAAGAAGGACCAGGTGGGCGTCGCCACCGGTCTCGCGTGGACTTCGACCGGAGGCGACATCCTCTTCGTCGAGGCCATCGCGGTGCGCGGCAAGGGGGGGCTCCGTTTGACGGGCCAGCTCGGCGACGTCATGAAGGAGTCGGCGCAGGCGGCGATGTCGTATGCGCGCGCGCACGGCGCCGAGCTCGGGATTCCCGCAGACTTCTTCGAGACGCACGACGTCCACGTCCACGTCCCCGAGGGCTCGATCCCCAAGGACGGTCCGTCCGCCGGCATCACCATGGCGGTCGCCATGATCTCGGCATTCACGCACCGAAAAGTCCGGCGCGACGTCGCGATGACCGGCGAGATCACGCTGCGCGGCGAAGTTCTCCCCATCGGGGGCGTGAAGGAGAAGGTGCTCGCCGCGCGTCAGGCGAAGTTCACGACGGTCATCCTTCCGAAGCTGAACCGCCGCGACGTGCTGCAGATCAGCCCGCGCGTCCTCCACGGCATCACGTTCCAGTACGTCGAAAACATGGACGAAGTGCTCGCGATCGCGCTCCTCCCGTACGAGGCGGAGACGGTCGAGCCGGAGGCGGAGCGCAGCGGACCGCCTCCCGTTCCCGCGGGAAGAGAGATCCCGGTCCAGCCGGGAGAGCCGGCGGCACGGCCGGCGCAGCCGGTCGTGCGGGCTCGACGCGAGCCTTCGTCATAATCCCGGCCCATGAGGGCCGAAGACCGCTTCGTGGAGCGACTTCGCGCAGCGCTCCGGCCCGGCGAAGGACTGCTGCTGGGCCCCGGTGACGACGCGGCCGTCGTGCAATCGGCGGCCGGACCCCTCGTCGTCACGACCGACACGATCGTCGAAGAGGTCGACTTCCTGCCCGGAGAAGATCCGAAGCGCCTCGGCCGCCGCGCCGTCTCTGTCGGTCTCTCGGACCTCGCCGCCATGGGCGCGTGGCCCGAGTTCTTTCTCCTGACGATCGGGTTTCCCGACTCCGCGCGGGAAGATCTCCCTCTGGTCCTCGCGCTCGCGGCGGCGGAGCGCGCCGGAGAATTCGGCGCGACGCTCGCGGGAGGCGACCTCACGCGCGCCGCGGAACTCTTTCTCTCGACCGCGATCTGGGGTCGTCCCTCGGGAAATGTCCTCAAACGTTCCGGGGCGCGTCCCGGCGACGTCGTCTTCCTGTCGGGCTGGCCGGGAGACGCCGCCGCGGGCCTCGCCATCGCGCGCGCGCGCGCCGGCGCCGAGCCGGCGTCGAGCGGAGGCTCCTCCCCGCCGGAGGCTCTCGCTCCACCCGACGAGACGGAGCTCCTCGCCGCCTGGCGCGACCCCGAGCCGCGACTGCCGCTCGGTCGGGCTCTCGCGCGAGAAGCTCTCGCCACCGCGGCGATCGACGTCTCCGACGGCCTCGGCGCCGACGCGGGGCGGCTCGCGCGCGCATCCGGAGTCCGCGTGGTGATCGAGAAAGAAAGCCTTCCGCTTTCCCCCGCTCTCCTCTCCTTTGCCCGTCTCGCCGGACGCGATCCGATCGACATGGCGTTGGGAGGCGGCGACGACTACGAGATCCTCTTCACCGTTCCGCCCGGCAAGGCCGGTCGATTCGCGGACCCTCCGTCCGAGTGGGGCGTCGCGGTGCGCCGCATCGGCCGCGTGGAGGCGGGCGCCGGGACCTTCCTCGAGGAGGAGCGGGGCCTGCGGCCGATCGACGAGCTCGGCTACGACCATTTCGGGGCGGCGCGATGAACTGGCAGACTCCCCGCGCATTCCGGCGGCGGCGCCACCATCCCTTCAAGCTTTCGCGGCGGTTGAAGGTCCTGCTCGCGGACCTGCTCGGCCGGGAGGAACCGCCCGAGCGGGTCGCCGCGGCGATCGCGCTCGGCATCGGC
>DASXSX010000018.1:0-3290 GCA_036505815.1 Thermoanaerobaculia bacterium | reverse complement strand
ACGCTGCTGTCCGCCAGGACGGCCCTGCAAGAGTGAGTCGGGTGCGCAGAGATCCATCAGGTCGGCGGAATCCTCGATGAAGCGATCGGCCGAGTAGATCCGCGCCATCGGACCAATCGCGGAATCTTTCCTCCCTTCAGCCGTTGCAAAGAGAGCGCGCGCTCCGAGGACTTCCGCGATTTCAGCGTGCATGGCAGCTCGCGCGAGACGCTCGCGAACACGTGGCAGTTCGATCGCCGGAACGCCCCCTAGCAGCTTCGCCTGCGCCCATTCGACTGCGCCCTGCAGAAGATCCGCCTGCTCGTGCGGATACCCGCCCCCGTGCTCGAGCTCAAGTGCGTAGGCGACCACCGTCCAGCCCCCGTTCACCTCTCCGACACGGTAACGGTCCGGCACACGAACGTCGTTGTAGTAGGTGAGATTCGTGCGTTCATCGGAGAGCGTATGGACCGCTTGGATCTCGATGCCAGGAAGATCGAGCGGCACCAGGAACATCGTGAGCCCATCGTGTTTCCTGGCCTGGGGGTCGGTCCGCGTGAGCAGGAAGACGTACTGCGCGCGCTCGGCTCCACTCGTGAACATCTTCTGGCCATTGATCAGCCAATCTTTCCCGTCTCGAACAGCTCGAGTCTGCGCAGCCGCCACGTCCGAGCCGGAACCCGGCTCCGAGTAGCCCAAACAGATGATCGCGTCTCCGCGGGTGACGCGCGGCAACACTTCCTGCTTGAGCGCCTCGGATCCGAACTCCAGTAGCGACATGGCTGGGTAGTAGGTGGTCGAGATCGCGAACGTCGTCCAGCCGAACTCGCGCATGACCCGGTAGAGTGCGTAGAGTTCATAACGGCTTCGTCCCTGTCCTCCGTACTCCCGCGGCCAGGAGGGGAAGAGCAGCCCGGCGTCGGCCAGCTTGCGTTGGAAGCCGGGATGGTGTCCCTCCCAGGCGAAGTGGGCATGGGCGCGGAGCTCGTCGTCGAGATTCTCTTCGAAGAAATCGGTCGCCATCTCGGCGAATGCTTCGGCGTCGGCCCCAAGTCCGAAGTCGATGTCCGGCGCTCCAACGTCAGGCAGTGCGATGGGCGCTGCCTTTCGCCGGGGCCAGGTGCGGTCCGCGATCTCGCCTAGCAGGATCTGCGGATCTCCGAAGGGCAAGGCGATTGCCTTTGCGCGCCGGTGGTAGAGCTGGATGTCGTACTCGAGGGAGAGCCCATATCCTCCATGGGTGTGAAGAGCCCGCGCGACGGCACGCGTCGCGGCGTCGCTCGCCGCGAGCAAGCTCATCGAAACCAACGCAGCCGCGTTCGGGGCGGCCACCGACAGCGACCAGATCGCCTTCCGCGTCAGCCAACGCGCGCCTTCGACCTCACTTACTGATTCGGCGAGGGGATGAGCGACCCCTTGGAACGAGCCAATCGGGCGACCGAACTGCTCGCGCTCGCACGAGTACCGGCCGGCGATCTCCAAGGCCTCGCGTCCCAGTCCGGCGAGCGCCGCGGCTGCCAGGACCTTCCACTCTTCGAGCACGGCCTGGAAGATCCGGATGCTGTCGAGGCCTCGACCCAGATCCTCCCGAGGGCACTCGCGGCTGTCCCAATGAGCGATCGGGCTCGACCCCAGATTGCGTGGCGAGTCCATGAGCCGAACATCTCGCCGGAGCAGCACGACGCTCCTGCCCGTTATGCCGATCACGGCATCGGCGATGGCTCCCCCCGGCACCAGCTGACACGGTTCCACTTCGAAGTCCCGGAACGCGATCGTTACGATCCCACTTCCGTCGAGGAGAAGTGGAAGCAGCGACCGGGCTGCCTCGCAGTCGAACGCGGCCAGTAGGCGAGCGGCGACTATCGCCTCGAGCATCGGCCCGGACACCAACCTCCGGCCTCCCTCGTCCGCCACGAGGCTCGCTTCCAGGAGTCCCGCATTCTCCCCGCCGAGCGCCGCGGGCACGCGAATGCCGAACAAGCCAGCCTCGGCGAGCTGCTTCCAGAGCGCTGCGTCGAATCCCAGTGGCTCCGCGGCCCGGACCCGCTCCGGGCTCGACTCCACCGCGAAGAGGTCCGCGAAAGTTCTCCGCAACAGCTCCTGCTCATCACTCAGGTCGAGTTGCACGATCTTCTCTCCCGATGACGACGCCAGATCTCCGGCGGATGCTCATGTCACCGCACCCTTCATCTTGAGCTCGAGAATCTGTTCCACGTCGAGACCCAGCTCCGCAAGGATCGCCTCCCCGTGTTCATTGAACTCCGGAGCCCGCCTCGTCGGGCTTGGTTTCTCGTCGAACTGCACCGGCGTGGCGACTAGCTCGAAAGGGATTCCCTTCCGCGTCTCGGTGGCCGCCATGTAGCCGTTCGCACGGACCTGCGGGTCGTCGCGAAACTCAAGGGAGTTCTGGACAGGAGCCCACTGCCCCTTCAGGGTCTGGAAGCGCTCGATCCACTCCGCGAACGTTCTCTCGAGGAAGGCCTCTCGTATGATCTCGAATGCTTCGCCAGCGTTGGCTGTCAGCTTCCGCGCGGTGTCGAAGCGGGGATCCTCGATCAGGTCCGGGCGGTCGATGTGATGACAGAAGTCATTCCAGTAATGTGCGGCCTGGAGCATGACGAGGCAGATGTAGCGCCCGTCCTTGGTGCGGTGGACTCCCACGAGCGGGTTCGCGCCGACGGGCTGCGAGGGCAACGCAGTCCGCAAAGGGGTCTGTGTCTGGAGCGAGAGTGCAATCCCGGCCGATAGAGCCCAACCGCCCGCGGCCAGAAGCGACACGTCCACGACAGAGGGTTCACCCGTTCGCTCGCGCTTCAGGAGCGCCGCGGCGATTCCGCCGGCGATCGTCATCCCGCCCATCGAATCGCCCCAGGCGGGCCCGGGCTGGTTGAGTACACCGCCTAGCTCGACGGGGGACCCGCTGGCGGCATTGCCTGCCCGGCACCAGAACGCGGTCATGTCGTAGCCACCGCGGTCGGCATCGGGGCCGCGAGCGCCAAAGGATGTCCCACGCACGTACACCAGTCGTGGATTGTGCGCACGGAGGTCTGCGATATCGATCTTCAGCTTCGCGAGAACGGAGGGAAGCTTGTTCGTGAGGAACACATCGCAGGTCCGAACGAGCTGGTAGAGCACCTCGCGGCCGTCGGGCGATGTGAGGTCGATGCCAATCGATCGCTTGCCGCGATTCGAGTGCTCGTTCAGAACGTGTACGTCTCCGCCTAGCGCCATCGCGCCGGTGCTCGCCAGCCCTCGCATCGCATCGCCTCGTTCGGCGTGCTCCACCTTGATGACGTCGGCGCCCCAGTCGG
>DASXSX010000017.1:0-23173 GCA_036505815.1 Thermoanaerobaculia bacterium | reverse complement strand
TTCGACGATCAACTACAGCGCGGGGCAGACTCGCGCCAACAACGCGATCGTCCAGGTGGGGACCAACGGGTCGATCGCAGCCACCTGCGGGCAGCTCTCGGGCACCACGCACTTCATCATCGACGTCATCGGCTACTTCCGATTCGCGTCTCCGGTGTCTCCGCCCTGAAGAGGCCGCAGCCGAGAGGCTGCTCGAGAACGGCCGCAATTTCTTGACGGAAGGTGAAGGGCGTTATACCGTCGCCTCTGCCTCAGGGTGCGCGGCCGGTGCGATCTCCAATTCCAGGGTGGGTACGATGACAATCCGATCGAAAATCCTGACGCTGCTCATGTTGGCGAGCGGCCTGATCGCCATCGGTGCAAGCAGGCCGCTGAATCCGTCTTCGATCGCCGCCGGGGGAGACACCTGCGCGACCGCAACGCTTATCCCGTCTCTTCCGTTCAACGACTCCGGAGATACGACCGGAGCCATGGACGATATTCGGCTCACGGGATGCGCTGGCATCTCCTTGGAAGGCCCGGATGTCATCTATGTGTTCAACGTCCAGTCGGGAAACAATTTGACCTTCACCCTGACGCCAACCAAGGTGTGTTCTGGGGGAACAAATCCCGGTGCACTTTGCACGAGCAACGCCAACTGTACCGGCGGTGGCACCTGCGTAGCCCCGGAGTACGATCCCGCCATCTATATCCGGACCGCCTGCCCCCAGGGGACGGGCTTGTGTTCTGGGGGAACAAATCCCGGTGCACTTTGCACGAGCAACGCCAACTGTACCGGCGGTGGCACCTGCGTATCTTGCGTGGCGAGAACCGATGCAGGTCTCGGAGGTCAAGCGGAAACGATGACCGTATCGGGGCTCGCTCCCGGCGCGTATTACTTCTACGTCGATTCGGTATACCCCCCAGGGGACCCCGCTGGCGAAGGCCGGTACACCCTTTCCGTGACCGGCACCCTCGGGGTTCCCAACAACACCAGCTTTTTCACCGTGACGCCATGCCGCATCCTGGACACGCGGGATCCCGCGGGCCCGTTTGGCGGCCCGGCCCTTAACGCCGGAGCGACCCGCGTTTTCACGATCGCCGGCCAGTGCAACATTCCCCCGAGCGCGAAATCGGTCTCCGTGAACGTGACGGTGACCCAGCCGACGGCTCCGGGCCATTTGATCCTGTTCCCGGGCGGGACTATTCCGAGCGTCTCGACGATCAACTTCGGGACCGGTCAGACCCGAGCCAACAACGCGATCGTGCCGCTGAGCGCGTCCGGCACGCTCTCGGTCGCCGACGGACAGAGCTCCGGAACGACCCACTTCATCCTGGACGTGAACGGATATTTCCAGTGAAAACCGGGCCCGTCGAGACCTTCGGTTTGCCCGACCTCGCCCCAATCCGTCCCGTGACCGGTTAGGGGCCAGCCGAAAAAAGCTTGTTCAAGGCGCGGCTCTCGGGTATTAGACTATCGTCCAAGGAAGACCCAGAGAATTCGGCAGCTGATTCTTCGGTGAAACGGCTTGCAGCCGTGAACCATCCGCGACGGAACAGGGAGGAGAAATGGTGAAAGCGTCCCCCGGTGTCAGGCGGCCGCGCGCCCCGAAAAACCTGCATCGAAGCCTTCGTTTCTTTGCTCTCTTTCTGCTGACGCTGCTCGTCCCGGCAGCGATTTGGGCCCACACCGATCCACCCGGCTCGACGCAAACGGGAGTCAGCCTGAACCTGACCGCGTTTCGGAGCGATGGAGTGACGCCAGTCCTTCCAGGAACCGTAAATGGATGCGGCGAAACGATCATCTACCGCGGTTCAATATCGTGGGCAGGGGCCCCGAACGCTGCAATCCAGGGCGGTACGCTGACCATCACCACCCCGGATAGCGTCGTCCACCCTGCCACGCCGCTCGGCGGAATCCCGTGCTTGGGCGGAACAGATGGAGTCATCTGCACGCCGGGCGTCCTTTCTGTCAACTCGATGGATGTACCTTTTACGATCACGAATTCGCCCTCGTGCACGCCGGGAACAACCCTTCTGGCAACCCTGAGTTACACCGGCGGAACATCCCACCTCGGCGCCAACGACACGCCCGGACTAAATGGGGGAACCGGTATCGGCCTCGGTCTGACCTGCTGCCCGACGCCAACGCCGACCCCGACCACCACGGCGACGGCGACGCCGACGAACACGCCGACCGGGATCCCCCCGACGAACACGGCGACGCCGACCAACACGCCGCCTGAGACGGCGCCGCCGCCCACCGTTCCGACGCTCTCCTTCCCGATGATGGCACTGCTCGGTCTTCTCCTCGCCGGAGCGGGACTGTTCCTGGCGCGTCGGCGTTAACGATCCAATCGGTCCATTCAGCCCGGAGCCCGCGAGGACTCCGGGCTTTTTCTTTGCCCCGTTCGCCACCCGGCGCAGCCATTTCCCTCGACTAGTTCGATTGGAGAGCTTCTGCGGGGTGTGCGACCGGTGACAGCGCCGCTCCCTGATCGTCCGCGAACCGCCTGCATGTGTTATACTTACGCACAACACAAATCGATCATTCGATGGACACACCGCTGCGGGTTCTGCTCGTCGCAGCCTCCGCGGCCGACGCCGAGCCGCTCTTGGAAGAGCTGCGCCTGGCAGGCCACGAAGTCTCGTCGGAGGTCGTCCGCACGGCGGCTGAAATGGAACAGGCCCTCCATGGGAGGACCTGGGACGTCGTACTCTCCGATTACGAGATCTCGGAATTCGGCGCCCTTCCCGCGCTCGCGCTCGCTCGCGCCGCCGGCCTCGAAGCGCCTTTCCTGGTCGTCTCGGACGAGGTCGGCGAGGACAGCGCGGTTCGTGTCCGTCGCGCCGGAGCCGACGACTGGCTGCCGAGGAGCTCGCTTCCCAGCCTCGCGACACACGTCGAACGGGGGCTCGCCGAGTCGCGGCTGAGGCGGGAGCGGCGCCGGGCCAGAAAGGTGCTGCGGGAAAGCGAGTCGCGGTTCCGGGCGGTGGCCGAGAGCGCATCCGACGCGATCCTGACGGCGGACCGCGAGAATCGGATCGTCTTCGCGAACCGCGCGGCGGAGCGCGTCTTCGGGCACCCGATCCCGGCCATGATCGGCCGACCTCTCGAGATGCTCATTCCGGGCCTTCTTCCCGTGGAGAATTCGGGATCTGCATCTCCGGATCGGCCCGGGTCGACGGATCCGGCCCCGCTGGAACACATGGGAGTTCACGCAAGCGGGCGCCGGATCCCGCTCGAGCTCTCGATTGCGAGCTTGGCGCATAACGACGGTCCGTTCGTCACGATCGTCGCCCGGGACGTCACCGAGCGCCGCCGGACGGAGAGTGCGTTGAAGGAGAGCGAGCAGAAGCTGAGGACGCTCGTGACGAACGCCCCGATCGTGCTCTTCGCGATCGACCGGGAGGGCATCTTCACCCACTCCGAGGGGAAAGGCCTGGAGGGTCTCGGTTTGAAACCGGGAGAGGTGGTCGGCCGATCCGTGTGGGAGGCCTATCGGGACCACCCCGACATCCTCGCCCACGTTCGCCGGGCCCTGTCGGGAGAGTCGCACACGGCGACCGTGCGGCTCGGCGAGATCGCGTTCGAGACACGTTACGCGCCTTACCTTGATTCCAACGGTCGCGTCATGGGAATCATCGGCGTCGGCACGGACGTCACCGAGCAGCACCGAGCCGATCAGTCGCTTCGCGCTTCCGAGGCCCGGTACCGCACGCTCTTCGAGCGCAATCTCGCCGGTGTCTTCCGATCAACCCTCGACGGCCGCATCCTCGACTGCAACGAATCGTTCGCACGGATCTTCGGCTACTCCTCGCCCGAGGAGGTCCTGGATCAGCGCGCGCAGCGGCTGTACCTCCGTCCGGAGGACCGGGACGTCTTTCTCTCGCGGCTCGGCGAGCGGAACTGCCTGTCTAATTACGAGTCCTGTGTCCGGAAGAGGGACGACACTCCGGTGTGGGTCCTCGAAAACGCGACACTGGTGGAAGGCCCCGATGGCGACCGCTCGCTGATCGAAGGGACGATCATCGACATCACCGAGCGCAAGCGCGCGGAAGAGCAGGTCAAATATCTCGCCTTCCATGACGCCCTGACGGGACTTCCGAACCGCCTGCTCTTCAACGACCGCCTGTCGATCGCTCTCGCGCAGGCGCGCCGAAGCGGCGAGAAGTTGGTCACTCTGTTCCTGGACCTCGACCGGTTCAAGGTGATTAACGACTCGCTCGGTCACGCCGCCGGAGACGAGTTGCTGCGGCGCGTCGCCGAGCGGTTGCAGGCGAGCGTGCGGGCTGGAGATACTGTCGCGCGCCTGGCAGGAGACGAGTTCATTATTCTCCTCACACGGATCTCTTCGGAGGAGAATGGGGCCAGAGTCGCTGCAAAATTTCTCCAGAGCGTTCGGAATCCGTTCTCGGTCCAGGAGCGGAACGTTTTCATCACGACCAGCGTGGGCGTCAGCATCTACCCGAATGACGGCTTGGACCCCGAGACGCTGATCCAGAATGCCGATGTCGCCTTGTACCGAGCGAAGGAGGAGGGACGCGACAACTACCAGCTTTACGCGCCGGCCATGAATGCCCGGGCGCTTCAACGGCTCTCTCTGGAGAACCGGCTGCGACAGGCCCTGCCCAATGAAGAGCTGATCCTGCACTACCAGCCAATCGTCGATGTCCGAAGCGGACGGGTCTGCGGGGCCGAGGCCCTCCTGAGGTGGCGGCATCCGGAGCTGGGACTCCTCCCTCCGTCGGAGTTCATCAGTCTCGCCGAGATCTCGGGTTTGATCGTCCCGATCGGCCACTGGGTTCTGAGGACGGCTTGCGAGCAGATCCGCGAGTGGCAGGCGATGGGCTATCCACACTTGAGCGTTTCCGTCAACCTGTCGCCGAGGCAGTTCCAGCAGGCAAAGCTCGTGTCTCAGGTGACTGACTCACTCGCGGCGAGCGGCATTGATGCGGGCTCACTCGATCTCGAGATCACCGAATCGAGCGCGATGCAGAACGCGGAGCTCACGATCAACACGCTTCTGGAGCTCAAGCGGCTCGGCGTGTCGATATCGCTGGACGATTTCGGAACTGGATACTCCTCTCTCAACTACCTCAAGCGATTCCCCATTGACCGAGTCAAGCTCGACCAGTCTTTCGTGCGCGACATGACACGCAATCCCGAGGACGCCGCTATCGTCCAGGCCGTCATTTCCATGGCGCACACCCTCAAGCTCGTGGTTGTGGCGGAGGGCGTCGAGACCGAAGACCAGCTCGCCTTTCTCCGCCGGCACCGGTGCGACGAAATGCAGGGGTTTCTCTTCAGCCCGCCGGTCGAGCCCAGCGAGTTCCAGAAACTGCTCGTTCGAAGGCAGGCGCTGCCCGCGATCGCGTAAGGCAGTCCTCAGTCCTCGCTCGTGAGCCCTGGGTCGGCCATCTTCCGACCCATCTCGAACGCGTCGAGCCCTAGGGCGTAGTAGGACGGCAGCCGGCCGGATTCGATGAACCCCAGCTCCTTGTAGAACGCGATCGCTCCGGAGTTGCGGACGTCCACCTCGAGAAGGGCCCGCGTTGCCCCGGAGGCGGCGAGCCGGTCGAGGAGGGACTCGAGCAGCCGCTTTCCGAGCCCGCGCCGGCGAAACGAGGGATGGACGTCGAGAGTCACGACGCGGGCGAGATCGGGCGAGTCCGGATACCCGATCGCAAACCCCGCGAGCTCGCCGTCCGCCTCGGCGAGGACGCTCTCCGCGCCGGGAATCGCGAGAAATCGCCGGAGCTGCAGCTGCGAGTAGGCGATTCCGGGCTCGAAGCAGAGGCGGTCGAGCCGCCAGAGAAGCGGGAGATCTTCCGGACCCGCGCTGCGGAGGACCGGCGAGGATGCAGCCGAGTCGGAATCGGAGATCGACATCGAAAAATCTCTTCCGGCCATAGTCTAAACTTCCCCGCCGTGCCGCCCGGCCGGGTGATTTCTCTCCACGTCGCGCCCGCCGCGGGCGCGCCGATGAGCTCGGTCGACGCGGTTCACGCGGTCCCCGGCCGGGGGCTGGAAGGCGACCGCTATTTCCTTCGCGTCGGCACCTATTCCCGGAAGAACGGGCCCGACCGCGAGATCACGTTGATCGAGATGGAGGCGATCGAGGCGCTCGGCCGCGATTACGGATTGCTCTTCGAAGCGCGGGAGGCGCGCCGAAACGTCGCGACGCGCGGCGCGGCACTCAACCACTTCGTCGGCCGTGCGTTTCGCGTCGGGGCTGTAACGCTCGAGGGACTTCGGCTCTGCGAGCCCTGCTCATACATGGAGCAGCTTTCCGGCAAGCCGGTTCGCGCCGGGCTCGTTCACCGCGGAGGCCTGCGCGCGAGGATCGTCACGGGCGAGGAGATCCGCGTCGGAGACCCGATCGAGGCTCTGTAGCGGTCGAGCCGTTCTACCGGGAGCGCTCCCGCATGTCGCGGTCCGCCTCGCGCCGAAGGTCGCGATCCCGAATCGCGTCGCGTTTGTCGTGCAGCTTCTTGCCGCGTACGAGTGCGATCTCCGCCTTGGCCTTCGGCCCCCGAAAGTAGAGCGAGAGCGGCACGCAGGCCACACCCCGCGTCGAGACAGCGCCGGCCCATTTGTCGATCTCGCGCCGGTGAAGGAGAAGCTTGCGCTCCCGCTCGGGGAGGTGGTTCGACCAGGACCCGGCGTCGTAGGTCGAAATGTGCGCTCCGATCAAAAATGCCTCACCCGAGCGGAACTGCACGTACGAGTCCTTGAGTTGCGCGCGCCCGTCGCGCAGCGACTTCACCTCGGTTCCGGTCAGGACGAGGCCCGCCTCGGTCCGATCCTGGATGAAGTAGTCGTGAAAGGCCTTCCGGTTCGTCGCGACCGGCTTGACGCCGTCCGTGGGTTTCGATGTCGAAGTCTTTGCCAACAGCGATCTCCGGAGCACGATTATTGCCTCTCCTTCTCGCGCCGCCTACGACCTGCCCCTGTCTCACGACTGCCACGCCATTGTCTCAGCGGCGCCACGCTCAACGGATACGACGCGACGACGATTTGCTCCGTAAGCTACGGTTAGAGAAAGACTTGGAGAAAAAGATGTGTCGGGTCGCCTGGCTGGCATCATCGGTGCGGTAGCAGTCACCGCCATCGTGCCGAGATCCCAGACAACACTGAAGACGAGCGTCTCGATCGAGGGAGTTGGGCTCCATTCCGGCCACCCCGTTCGGACGGTCTTCCGCCCGGCACCGGCGGGGCACGGAATCGTCTTCCACCGGATGGATCGGGAGGGCGCCGCCATTCCCGCGCGGGTCGAGTCGGCGAGCACGTTCGATTATGCGACGACGCTTTCCGCCGGAGGTGTTTCGGTGGGAACCGTCGAGCACGTCCTTTCCGCCGCGTTCGGTGAAGGGCTCGATAACTGCTCGATCGAGCTCGACGGACCCGAGGTCCCGATCCTGGATGGCTCCGCGCTGCCGTTCGTGCGTCTCTTTCACGCGGCCGGTTTCGAGCGCCTCGACGTCCCGGTGACGCCGCTCTCCGTCTCGGAACCGGTCGAGGTCTCCCGCGACGGCCGCGGCGTCTCGTTTCGGCCGGACGGACCCGGCCTGACGATCACGTACGAAATCGACTTCCGGCATCCGGTCGTCGGTCGCCAGGAGCTGACGGTCGCGGTGCGCCCCGAGGAGTACTCGACGCGGATCGCCCCGGCGCGAACCTTTGGGTTCGCGCGCGAGGTGGAAGCACTCCGGTCGCGCGGTCTCGCCCGGGGAGGAAGCCTGCAGAACGCCGTGGTCCTCGACGAGTCCGGGATCCTTTCCGGCCCGCTGCGCTTTCGGGACGAGTTCGTGAGACACAAGGTCCTCGACCTGATCGGGGATCTCGCGCTCCTGGGCGCGGTTCTCGACGGTCACATCCACGCCCGAAAAGCCGGGCACGCCCTCCACATCGAGTTCGCCCGCGCACTGGCGGAGGCGTCGACGAGGAAGGCTGCGCCCGGGCAGACCGAATCCGCGCCCGAGCGACCGCGTCGCCGGGCAACGAGCCGGAGGTAGCGGATTTTCGGAGTTCGGTAGTCTCGCCCAGCCAGGTAGTTCTTACTCTCTCCTCGGACCGGCGCATCCGCACCGTTGCTTTTGCCCCTTGGGTCCTGGCGCCGGTCCGCGACAGGACCCGGCGAGACGGGCCTGCCGAATTCCCGCGTCTCCGCCTCCCGAACGCTAAAATCGAGCGGGTATGCCCCGCCACGTCCGGGCTGCGCTGGTCCTGTGCGGCCTCCTCGCCGCGGCCGTCGCGGCCGTCGCGGCCGGTCAGGACGAGAAAGGTCCGCGGATCACGCAGCTTCGGGTCGATCCGCGCGGCCGGGACGTTTTCATCGGGTTTGCCCTCGCCGGAGCGCTGAACCCGGAACTGGCGCGTAAGATCGAGGCGGGCCTCGAGACCGCCATCCGCTACGAAATCCGCCTGTACCGCCGCTATCCTTACTGGTTCGATGACCTCGTCGAGAAGCGGAAGTATCGCGTGGCCGCGACCTACGATCCGGTGACCCGGGAATACGCGGTCGAGGAGATGCTCGATGGCAAGCCGCTGCGCCGGACGACGACGCAGGACTTCGCCGAGGCGGCACGGCTGCTCCTCTCGCGGGAAAACCTGCTCGCGTTTCACGTCGCCCGCGGCCGGCCGACGCGCAACCTTTACATCCAGATGCGCGCGAGCTTCGACGCCGGATACGTTTTCACCATCATTCCGGTCGACTCGCGGACCGACTGGAAGAAGTCGAAGCGGTTCAACGTCCGCGGAAGCGAGAAATGAGCGCTCCAGAGCCCCTCCCCGACCGGCCGGCGTCGCGCCGCGCCACGCTCGTCGCCGAGCTCAAGAGGCACCGCAACGAGAACCGGCTCGTCGTCTTTCTGGCGCTCGCGGTGCTCGTCGTCTGGTCGGCCGTCTCCGTGCTGCGGCAGCGCGCGGAGGAGATGGAGCCGGCGACGATCACCCGCGGCCTTCTCCTCTTCGTCCTTTCCTACTTGAACGTCACGCTGATCGCGGCCGTTCTCTTCGTCCTCTGCCGGACACTGATCAAGGTGTGGCTCGAGCGGCGCCGCGGCGTCCTCGGATCCCAGTTCAAGACGCGGCTGCTCGTCACCTACATCGGCCTGGCCGCCATCCCGATCGGGCTTCTGTTCTTCACGGCGACCGGCTTTCTCCAGCGCTCGATCGACCGATGGTTCTCCTCCCCCGTCCGGGAGGTCGTCGGGCGCGCGCGTTCCGTCGAGGACATGGCCGAGCGCCGGATCGCGGACGCGGCGTCCGAGGACGCGCGCGCGTTGTCGCGGCTGCCGCTCGAGAGCGTGGCCGCGAAGCGGCTCCCGGAGGCGCTCGAGAACTTCCGGCGCGAGCAGCGGCTCGACTCGGCCGAGATCTACCGGGGCGGCGTCCGCGAGACCGCCGCGGCCGCGCCGACGCTTGACATTCCGGCACTGCCCGCCGAGACCCTTCACGCCGCCGAGCTTCACGGTGACGCGCTCAAGATCGAGGTCTTGCGCGACGGCTCGCACCTCTTTCGCGCCGTGCACCGATCCGGGGATCGCGTGCTCGCTACGGGCATCCGGGTTCCTCCGGCGGATGCCCGTGCGATGCGGGCGATCGCCTCCGCCTGGGCCGACTACCAGAAGCTGGAGGTTCAGAAGCCGTCGATCAAGGCAGCCAACGTCTCGACGTTCCTCCTCATCACTCTGGCGGTCCTCCTCGCGTCGATCTGGACCGGCATGACTCTCGCGCGCCGGATCACGGAACCGATCGCGGCGCTGGCCGAGTCCACGAGGCGCCTGCGCTCCGGGGACTTCTCCTCCCGCGTGGACGTCGCCGCCAACGATGAGCTCGGTGTTCTGGTGGACTCCTTCAACAGCATGGCGGCAGGTCTCCAGCAGGCGCGCGACGCGACGCTTCGCTCGAACGAGGAGCTCCAGGAGATCAACCGGCGTCTCGACATGGAACGCCGCCTGGTGTCGACCGTCCTCGAATCGGTGACGACCGGCGTTCTCGCTTTCGACGCCGCCGGGCGGGTCACGGTCGCCAATCCGGCCGCCCGGTCGCTCCTGTCGCTCGGCGAGGCCGACGTGACGCTCGAAGAGCTCCGCAGCCGGCCCGAGCTCGCCCGTCTCGTCTCGCTCCTGGAAGAGGCGGGCTCCGGGACGGTGCCGTCGAGTCCGCGGGAGCTGATCCTCCCGAGCGAAGCGGGCGAGCGGCGGCTCGAGATCGCGCTGCGCCCGCTCTCCGCCGCCTCGGAGCGCGGCGGCTGGGTCGTCGCCGTCGAAGACACGACACACGTTGCGCGCGAGCAGAAGCTGGCGGCGTGGAGCGAGGTCGCGCGCCGCGTGGCGCACGAAATCAAGAACCCGCTCACTCCGATCCGCCTGTCCGCCGAGCGGATCGCGCGCCGCCTCCGCGCGGGAGGACCCGATCTCGCCGATACCATCGAGCGCGGAACGAAAGTGATCGTGGATGAGGTGAGCTTCTTGAAGTCTCTCGTCGACGAGTTCTCCCGGTTCGCGCGCCTGCCGGAGATGAGGCCCGAGCTGGTCGACCTCTCCGAGCTCGCGCGCTCGGCAGTCCGGCTCTTCGAAGGCGCGAGGGACGGGGTGCAAGTCCGGGTCGAGTCGCACCTCTCCCGGAATCGCGTGCTGCTTGACCCCGAACAGATTAAGCGCGTTCTCATCAATCTGATCGACAACGCGCTCGAAGCCTGCGGTCCGGCCGGGGAGATCACCGTCCGCCTTTCCGACCGCGCCAGCGGCGTTACGCTGGAGGTCGCCGACACCGGCCGCGGAATTCCGCCCCGCGACCGGGAAAAGCTCTTTCTGCCCGACTTCACGACCAAGGGGCGCGGGACCGGGCTGGGCCTCGCCATCGTGTCGCGCATCGTCGCTGACCACAACGGCACGATCCGCGTCGAGGACAACCGGCCGCGCGGTGCGCGGTTCATCATCGAGCTGCCGGCCGCGTGAAGAAGCGGCGCATCCTCGTCATCGACGACGAACGGGCGATCCGCGAGACGCTTTCGGAGATCCTGACCGACGAGGGCTACGCGGTCACCGCCGTGGAAAGTGGCGAGGACGGTCTGCGCCGTTTTCTCGAGGAGACTTTCGACCTCGTCTTCCTGGACGTCTGGCTCCGCGACCGCGATGGGCTCTCTCTGCTGGAGGCCGCCGACGGGCGGCTCTCGGAGGTGCCGGTCGTGATGATCTCCGGCCACGCGAACGTCGAGACGGCCGTCCGGGCCGTCCGCCTCGGAGCGTACGACTTCCTCGAGAAGCCGCTTTCGCTCGAACGGGTCGTGCTCACCGCACAGAAGGCGATCGAACGCCGGGACCTGCTCGCGGAGGTCGCGACGTTCCGGGGAAGGCGGGAGTCGGAGTCGGAGCTCCTCGGAGAATCCTCTCCCATGCGAAAGCTGCGGGAGGAGATCGCGCGCGTCGCTCCCACCGATGCGCGGATCTTGATCACCGGCGAGAATGGTACCGGCAAGGAGCTCGTCGCCCGCCACATCCACCGGCTCTCGGAGCGGAGAGAATCGCCGCTCGTCGAGGTCAACTGCGCTGCGATTCCCGAAGATCTGATCGAGTCGGAGCTCTTCGGGCACGCAAAGGGGTCCTTCACCGGCGCATCCGAGGACCGGCGCGGGAAGTTCGAGGAGGCCGATGGTGCCACGCTCTTTTTAGACGAAGTCGCCGACATGTCCGCGAAGACGCAGGCGAAGGTGCTCCGCGCCCTTCAGGAGGGGCGATTCACGCGGGTGGGAGGAAGCCGATCGATCGCTTCGGATGCGCGCGTGCTTTCCGCCACGAACAAGACCCTTTCCGAGGAGATTCGCCGAGGAGGTTTCCGGGAAGACCTCTACTTCCGACTCGCGGTCGTCCCGATCCACGTGCCGGCACTGAGGGAGAGGACCGACGACATCCCGCTTCTCGCCGGGCACTTCCTGCGGGAGGCCTCCGTCCGCTTCGGGCGCAAGCCGAAGTCCCTCTCCCCCGCCGCCGTCGAAGCACTGGAGGCCTATCGCTGGCCGGGCAATGTCCGCGAGCTCAAGAACCTGATCGAGCGCCTCATGATTCTCTCGCCTTCCGAGGAAGTGCGGCGGGAGGACCTGCCCTCGGAGTTCCGCGACGGCGAGCTCGCCGAGGCCGCGGTCGCACAAGCGCCGTTGCGCGACGCGCGGGACGACTTCGAGCGCCGGTACATCCTCGCGGCCCTGAAAAAAAACCGGGGGAACGTGTCGAGGACGGCTGAGGCACTCGATCTGGAGAGGTCGAATCTTTACAGGAAGCTGAAGGCCTACGGGATCGAAGTCGAACGGGAGTAGATGGGGTCAGGCGCGCACTTTGGTATTACGGCCTCGAATAAGACCAAAGTACCCGTCTGACCCCGCCTATTCCTCCAGCAGTCTCATCTCGAGCACCTGATCGGCCGAGAATTCCTCCAGCCGCAGGTAGTGCTCGGCGGCCATGAACAGCGCCTCCGCGGGGGTCAGCCCGACGATCTCCGAGCCGACGATCGCGACCCCGTGGCGCTCGGCCTCCGATCGCACGCACTCGAAGACCCGATGGAGCGGACTCTTCTTGAAGTTGGTCATGTTGATCGAGACCTGGACCTGGCCGCGGTCCGCAAGCTCGACCGGCATCGCCTTGACGTAGCGAAAGCCCCCGCCGAGGTGCCGGATCGCCTTCGCGATGCGGTCGGCAACCGCGAGATCGCGCGTTGCCAAGTTGACGTTGTACGCGATGAGCGGCGCTCGCGCTCCGACTGCGACCACGCCCGCCGTTGGGTGCCGCTCCTCCGGCCCGAAGTCCGGCTTCCACTCCGGGTCCCCGATCTTCGCGGCGAACCCCTCGAACTCCCCTTTGCGGATCTCCGCCAGGTTGCGGCGTTTCTGCGAAGTCGCGGAGTCCTCGTAGAGATAGACCGGGATGCCGTGCCGCTCGGCGATTTCCGCGCCGATCTCGCGCGACAGCGCGACGCACTGGTCCACGGTCGCGCCCCGGATCGGAATGACCGGAACGACGTCGACCGCCCCCATCCGGGGGTGCTCGCCCGAGTGCCGCGTCAGGTCGATCCGCGGCACCGCGGCGTCGAAGAGCGCGCGGACCCCGGCCCGCACTCCGTCGGCATCCGCCACGAAGGTCAGCACGCTGCGGTTGTGGGAAGGATCGGACGAAACGTCGAGAAGCCGGACCCCTGGAGCCGCGCGAACCGCGGCGGCGATTCCGGACACGGCTTCGGGGTCGCGCCCCTCGGAAATGTTCGGCACGCATTCGATCACCGTTCGCATTCCGGGTTTTCCTCGGCGGCGCAGTTTATAATTTCCGGGATCGTGAAAAGGAACAGCGCCGGCACAGACGAGTCGCCCGTTGGCGACTCTGCGGTGAACCCTTGAGCGGGCAGCCTCCGGCGGGAGCCTACCCGGGCAATCTTTCTCTGCCGGTCGAGGTCCGCGAGAAGATTCTTTCGACGTTCCGCCACACGCTCGACCTCTTCCGAGACGGCAAGCTCGACGACTGCCTGATCGGTTGCGATTTCATCCTGAAGATGGATCCCCGGTTCGCGCCCGCGAGGAAGCTCCAGGAAAAGGCGAAGAATCCCAGAGCGGACGTCGATCTCGCCGAGCTGCGCGCGTTCGCCGCTTCGCCGGCGGCGCCGCAGCCGCCGCCGGCTCGGGAGACGGGCCCGGTGAAGCCGGCGACGCCGGCGTCGCAGAGATCCTCCCGGACGACACCCTGGATCTCCCCCGGCGATTCCGGGACGGCCGCCGCGCCGCGCGACACGGACCCGGCCGCCGTCGAAGGCCTCGAAAACCTCTCTCTCGACTCTCTTTCGCTCGACGGTCCCCTTCCGGATCTTTCGGAGCCCGGAGGCTCCCGGGAAGCGGGCCTGCCCTTCGCCGGCCTCGGATCCGGCGACGTGAGCGCTCCGGCGTTCGGAGACTTTTCTCGCAGGCCGAGTGCCGGAGATTCGGATCTCGCGAGCCCGCCCGCCATTTCGACCGAACAGGAGATCGCCGCCCTCCTTCGACAGGGGGACGACGCGAATGCCGGCGGCGACAAGCAGCAGGCGATCGAGATCTGGTCGCGTATTTTCTTACTCGACATCAACAACGCGGACGCCGTCTCGCGCATCGAGAAGACGCGTGCAGAGATGGCCGAGGAAAGCCGCCGGGTGGCGGCAGCGCTCGAGCAGGGACAGGAGAGCTTCGAGAAAGGCGACTTGGCCAGCGCGCGGAAGCAATTCGACGCCGTGTTGCACCTCGACGAGGGGCCGACCGGAGCCGTGCCGCCTTCGCCGCGCGTCGCCGCCGAGCCGGCTCCCCTCTCTCCCCACGACCTGTCTTCCGTCGTCGCCACGGGCGACGTGCTGGCCGAGGAAATGGAGCAGTCTGGGCCGCCCGGAAAACGCTCCTGGAGCTCCACGCTGCGGCCGCGCAGCGAGCCGGCGGCCGAGAAGCCGGAGGAAGAGGCGTCGAAGCGGCCGACCATTCGAGTCAACCGGCGCATCGCCATCCTGGGCGGAGTCGTCCTCGCTGTCGTCGCGGCGGGCATCTTCGTCGTGACTCGCCCGCGTGGGACGACGACGCAGGTTGCGCGGTCCGGGTCGGCGCCGTCCCTCGAGCACGCCACCGCCCTCTTCCGCGAAGGAAAGATCGTCGAGACGACCGAAGAGCTGCGCCGGATTCCCCGCAGTGACCCGGACTACGCGAAAGCGCAGAAACTCCTTGCGTCTCTCGAAGCGGCGAAGGCATCCGTCGAGTCGGCTCCCGTCGCGAGCGCGCCGGCGCCTGCCGCTGCAGTTCCGCAAACCGTGACCAGCCCCGCGACGCTCCGCGCCGAAGCGGAGAAGGCGCTCTCCGAGAAGCGATACATCGACGCCATGAAGGCGTTCAGCGCGGCCGCGCCGTCGTTTATGGGCGATCCGACCTTCGCGAAGGAGATGGCGAGTGCTTCCGAAAAGGTCACCGAGCTGACGCCCGCCGTCAAGCTGTACAACGACGGAGAGTACGAGACCGCGATTCCGATCCTCTGGCGGATCTACCAGGCTTCCCGGGACAACCAGGACGCCCGGTCGTATCTCCTTCGGTCCTATTTCAACCAGGGAATCGCCCAGCTCCAGAACGGTCTCTACGACAAGGCGAAGGAATCGTTCAACGAGGTGCTCGGCCTCGACCCGCACGACGTCGAAGCGGCCCGGCACGTCGAGTTCGCCGACCATTACCGCACCGGCGATCTCGATCTGCTCGGGCGGATCTACGTGCGGTACATTTCCCCGCGGCCGTGACCGCGCACCCTCCGTCCGAGGAGTCTGGCGTCCGACCACTCGGCGACTTTCCGCTCCGTCCGGAACCGCCTCTCGACCTCGCGCCTTCCGATCCCGTCGTGCCGCCCGTCTCCGGGCTCGCCTCGCTCCCGGACCGCGCTCTCGGGACCGCCGCGGACGCCGCGACGGCGATCCTCCTCGTTCTCGTCGCGCTGCTCGGGGCATTCGCGGCGCGCGGCCGCACCCCGCGCTTCGAGGGACTGGGCTGGGCGTCGGCGTTCGTCCTGTACGTCTCGTTTTTCGTCGTCGTGGTCCCGCTGGTCCTTTTCGGCCGCACCGTGGGGATGGCGCTCGCGGGACTCGCCGTCCGCGAGGACGGCACGAACCACCACCTGACGCCCTCGCAGGCGGCGCGGCGCTGGGCCGGAACTCTCGCGACTCTGGCCGGCCTCGGCTTGCCCCTCTTCTGGACCGCGCGGGATCCCGAGGCGCCGACCCTGGCCGACCGCTTGTCGGGGCGGACGCTGGTTCGAGACGGTTGACGGATCGCTCGCTGCGCGTCGCGGTCGCGCAAATCGACACCACCGTCGGGGACTTCCCCGGCAACTCCGAGAAAATCGTCGCGTTTGGAAGGCGCGCCGAGAAGGAGGGCTCGGACCTCGTTCTCTTCCCGGAGCTGGCGGTGTCCGGTTATCCCCCCAAGGACTTGCTCGACCGCCGCTCCTTTCTCGCCGAGTCCGAGCGCGCGGTCGCCCGTATCGCGCGCGCTTCCGGTTCGGCGGTGTGGCTCTACGGCGCCCCGGTCGAGAACGACGCGAAGAGCGGCCGACCGGTTTTCAACGCTGCGGTCGCCGCGCGGGGCGGGCGTCACATCGGCGAATACCACAAGCGGCTGCTCCCGACGTACGACGTCTTCGACGAGGGTCGGTACTTCGAGCCCGGCGGCCGGCGGCCGCTCGTTCTGCGCATCAAGGGAATGCGGGTCGGCGTCACGATCTGCGAGGACATCTGGAACGATAAGACGTTCTGGAAGCGGCCGCTCTACACGCTCGACCCGGTCGCGGAGTTCGCGCCGCTCGATCTGGACGTCCACGCGAACATCTCCGCGTCTCCGTACACGCTCGGGAAAGACCGGCTGCGGCGGCGGATGATGGGGCAGATCGCGAGACGCACGCGCGTGCCTCTCGTCAGCTGCAACCTCGTCGGGGGCAACGACGGCCTGGTGTTCGACGGCGCCTCGACGGCCTTCGACGAAAAAGGACGGCTCGTCGGGCGGAGCCGCGCGTTCGAGGAGGACTTCTGGACGATCGACCTCCCCGGCGGCAAAGGCCCGAAACCTCCCGAAGAAGGTGATGTCGCGGGTCTTCGGAAGGCGCTGGTTCTCTCTCTCACCGACTATGCCGCCAAGTGCGGGTTCTTCGAGGCGGTTCTCCGTCTCTCCGGCGGCATCGACTCGGCCGTCACCGCGGCGCTCGCCGCCGAAGCGCTCGGCGCGCAAAAAATCCTCGGAGTCGCGATGCCCGGGCCGTACTCCTCGAAAGGAAGTCTCCGCGACGCGCGGGAGCTCGCGAAGCGGCTCGGAATCCACTTCGTCGAGATCCCGATCGGACCGGTGTTCGAGGCGTACCGCCGGGTCCTCGCGCCCGCCTTCGGGAAGGGAGACTGCATCCCCGCGGAGGAGAACCTCCAGGCGCGCATCCGGGGAGCCCTCCTGATGGCGCTGTCGAACCGCTTCGGATACCTCGTGCTCTCGACCGGGAACAAGTCGGAGATCGCCGTCGGATATTGCACGCTGTACGGCGACATGGCGGGCGGCTACGCGCTCATCTCCGACATCCCGAAGACTCTCGTGTACGAGCTCGCGCGGGAGATCAACCGGGAGCGCGAGAAGATCCCCGAAGCGATCCTCGCCAAAGAGCCCTCGGCGGAGCTTCGCCCGAAACAGAGGGACACCGACTCACTGCCTCCCTACTCCGAGCTCGACCCGTTGATCGAGGCCCTGGTCGACCTCTCGCTGCCGACAGAGCTCGCGGCGCGACGGGCGAACGTTTCGCCCGAGGTCGCTCGGGACGTCGCGCGGCGGGTGGACCGCAACGAGTACAAGCGCCGCCAGATGCCCCCCGGCCCCAAGGTCACGGCGAAAGCCTTCGGGGAGGGGAGGCGCTATCCGATCGCGCAACGTTTCGGAGTCTGACCGGTGATCCCGGTCGAGTCGGGAGGCAAGGCATCGCTCGTCGTGCCCGCGTTCGACGAGCGCAGCCGCATCGAACGCGCCATGACGGAGATTGCCGCCTGGCGTCGGGGAAGACCGGGGGGCTGGGAATGGGAAGTCATCGTCGTGGATGATGGCTCGTCCGACGGAACGAGCGAACTCGCGCGTCGCGCCGCAGCGGCCGCAGGGCTTCCGATCGAGCTCCTGCGTCACGAAAAGAATCGCGGGAAGGGCGCGGCAATCCGGACCGGCGTGCTCGCTTCCACGGGCGATCCCGTGCTCGTTTCCGACACGGACCTCTCGACGCCGCTCGCGGAATGGGTGAAGCTCGCCGAGCGCCTCCCGACCTATCCCGTGGCGATCGGCTCCCGGGCGCTTCGGGAGGATCTCGTCCGACGCCGCCAACCCTTCTATCGGCAGACCATGGGTAAGATGTTCAACGCGTTCGTCCGGCTGCTGGCCCTCCAGGGCATCCACGACACCCAGTGCGGGTTCAAGCTCTTCCGGGGCAACGTCGCCCGCGAGCTCTTCGCCGATGCCCGCATCGACCGGTTCGCCTACGACGTCGAAATCCTGTTTCTCGCCCGGCAGCGCGGAATCGCGATCGCGGAAGTGCCGGTCCTCTGGTTCAACTCTCCCGAGTCGAAAGTGGCGGTCGTGCGCGACTCGTTGCGGATGCTGCGGGACCTCGTGCGGATCCGGTGGATCCATCGGGGGAAACCGCGGCAGGTTCCGGCCACAGCGGAGTGAGCCGTGCGGCCGCTCCGGCGGCGACGAGTGGCGCCAGAGCCGCGACCGTGCGAAAGAACGCGGTGTCGACCAGCCACGCGGCCCCCCGGACGGCGAGCGCGGGCAGCAAGAGATAAGCCGCGAAGCCGCATGCAGCGAGAGCGAGAAGACGGTTTCCGGGAGCCGATTCCAGGCCGGCGAGGAGCAGGACCAGGAGCGCGGCAAGGCCGATCCACCCGGCTACCGGCGTCTCCGCAATCGCCGTCGCGACGCTCTCCTTGAGGCGCGGAGCGAGGAGCGCCGGGCGGGCGAGAAGGGAGAAGTCGAAGTCCCGAAGGGGCTGGCTTCCGCGGATCAGCCGGTGGGCGGCGACGACCAGCGCCGCCGGAAGGGCGAGCATCGCGGCGGCGCGCGCCACGAGTCCCTTCCGCGAGACCGAGAACACTGCGGCGAGCACGAGCGCCACGGCAACGAAGTAGAGACCTTCGTTTTTCGTCGCCGTGCAGACGACCGAGGCGAGGGCGACCCGGCGGGACGCGCCGCGGTCGGTTCGATCGAGACGGTCGCAGATCGAAGTGCCGAGAAGCAGCAGGCCGTAGGAGAGCGGCACGTCCGCCATCCCGGTGGTGAAGGCGCGATAGAGCGGCTCGAAAAAAGAGAGCAGCGCCGCGGCCCCGAGCGCCAGCTCCCGCCCCGCGCCGCGCCGCCGGAGCCAGCCGAAGAGTGCGAGGAGCGTCGCCACCTGGACGAACGGAAACAAGAGCGCCATCGCGTGGTCGTCCCAGCGTCCAAGGAGGAAGGCGATTCCCGCGTAGAGGAACGGCAGGCCGAGGGGATACTCCGGGTGCGAGAAGGAGAGCGAGAGCCAGCGGAAGAGGCGTTCGGCAACGCGCCGCTCGAAGAAGAACGTCTTGCCCTTGAAGCCCCAGATCGCGACGTAGTCGTTCGCCCACATCGGCTCGGTCAGCGCCTTCAGCGCGTAGAGCGCCACCCCGAGGACGAGGATCGCGAGGAACAGCGCAGAAACCGGCGAGAGGCGAGAGGCCGGACGGCCGGACGCGCGCTCGCGGAGGCGCAGGAAGCGCGCCAGAAGGGCGACGAGGGTCGACAGAACGAGAAACGGAAGCCAGCCCGGCGCGGCGTGGAGCGAGAACGCGAGGGCGACGGAGCCGGCGACGAGCGTGAGTCCGGCCGCGAAGCCCCAGGCGATCCGCTCGGCGAGCCACGGCCGGCCGCGCGGCACGAGCGCGGCCGCGACTCCGTATCCGACCGTGCCGGCCGCGATCAGGATCGCCGCGACTGCGGAGAGGGCAAGCGCGAGCGCGCTCACGGCCGCGCGTAGAGCGCGCCGCCCGGAACCGCCGCGATCTCCCTCCAGCCTTGCAGCCGCTCCGGGCCATACACCGCGGCGATCCAGCGCGGAGGGACCTGTCGCGGCGAGAGGAGGACCGGAACCGGCGCGAGCACGTACGAGGCGAGATACAGGGCCGACGTCGTCGACTTCTGCATGGAGATCGCGACGCCCGGGGTCCCCGGAGGGATGCGGCGCCGCACAGACTCCACGAAGGCGAAGTAACTCCGATCGAAGGCGGCGCCCGATCCGGCGAGCCGGCGCAGCGCGAGCTCGCGGGAAGCGGTGGCCCGGACGAAGACGGCGCGCCGGACGAGCTCGCCCGGGGGGCTCTGCAGAAGGAGAAGGAGGAACAGGACCGCCGAAGCGGCGAGCGCGGCGAGCCTCCGACCCCTCACACCGGCAGCGGGAAGGCTGCGCAGAGCTCCGCGACCGTCGAGCGGACCTCGCGCTGCACGGCGGCCTCGCCGCGCGACTGGAGAACGCGCGCGATGGAGTCGCCGATCGTCTCCATCTCGGCCGTTCCCATGCCGCGGGTGGTGACCGTCGGAGTCCCGATGCGGATACCGGACGCGACGAGCGGCGGCCGGGTATCGAAGGGGATCGTGTTCTTGTTGACGGTCAGGCCGACCACCTCGAGCATCTTCTCCGCCTCCTTGCCGGACAGGCCGGCCGCACCGACGTCCACCAGCATCAGGTGGTTGTCGGTCCCGCCCGAGACGAGCCGGAGCCCGCGCGCGACGAGCCGCTCCGCGAGCGCCTTCGCGTTTTCCACGATTCGCTTCTGGTACTCGGCGAACTCGGGGGTCGCCGCCTCGGCGAAGGCGACCGCCTTCGCGGCGATGACGTGCTCGAGCGGTCCCCCCTGGACCCCCGGGAAGACCTTCCGGTCGAGGTCCTTTGCCCGATCCGCCTTGGTCAGGACGAAGCCGCCGCGTGGTCCGCGGATCGTTTTGTGAGTGGTCGACGTGACGTAAGGCGCATGGGGGATCGGTGACATGTGGATGCCGGCGATGATGGGCCCCGCGATGTGCGCAATGTCCGCCATGAAGACGGCGCCGCTCTCTTCCGCGATCTCGGCGAAGCGGCGGAAGTCGATTTCGCGCGGATAGGCGGAAGCGCCAGCGATGATGATGCCCGGGCGATGCTCGCGCGCGAGCGCCGCGAGCTCGTCGTAGTCGATCCGCTCGTCCTCGGGCCGGACGCCATACGCGACGACCTTGTACTCGAAACCGGAGTAGGAGAGCGGGTGCCCGTGCGTCAGGTGGCCGCCGTGCGAGAGGTTCATGCCGAGGATCGTGTCGCCCGGCTTCAGGACCGTCATGTAGACCGCCATGTTCGCCTGGGAGCCGGAGTGCGGCTGCACGTTCGCGTGCTCTGCGCCGAAGAGCTTCTTGACCCGCTCGATCGCGATCGCTTCGATCTTGTCGATGAACTCGCAGCCGCCGTAGTAGCGCCGGCCCGGATATCCCTCGGCGTACTTGTTCGTGAGGACGGAGCCCTGGGCTTCCCTCACGGCCCGCGAGACGAAGTTCTCCGACGCGATGAGCTCGAGTCCGTCGTTCTGTCGCCGCTCCTCGTCGTGAATCCACTGCGCGACCTCAGGATCGACGACCTCGAGATCCCGATCGAGGAACGCTGCCGCGGGAGTGGTCAGTATTGTTCGCGCCATGTTCTCCATCCCTTCTGCCGGAAACGCTTTGGACGGTTCCTCGGACGGATGGTCAGATCGCCGAGACCCGAAATCCGGGAGCCGGCAGTCCCCGGAGCAAACCTTCCGAGCTCAAATCCTCGTCGATCTCCGGCCAATGGATTCCAAATCCGCCGCCGATGATCCGCCAGTTGGCTCTCTGATGGGTCGTCGCATGAAGCAGCTTCGGATACCACACGAGCGGCACGCTAATCGTACGACCGTCGGCGAGGTCGACGATCAGCCGATCTTCAGAGAAGCGAACGTCGCGAACCTGCGAGCCGTGCTCAGGTCCCGAAATATACATGCCAGCTTCGGAGCAGCTTCTCCCGATTCCGGACGATCAGCCGCTGAATGGCGCGTAGCTCGCGTGGGCTAAAACCGACATTCCTCGCGGCTGAGACCGGATCGAGCCAGAACTTCGCGGAACGCTTCTCCCGGTCGACGTGCACGTGCGGACGCTCGCTGAAGTCATGGCTGTAAAAGTATATTCGGTAGGGACCGCTCCTGAGAGCGGTAGGCATTGCGCGGAAGTCCTCTGCATCGAATTGTCGCGACAGCGCGTCGACAGTCTCGGCACGCGGCTGGTAGACGGTCACGAGCGCAGTTTGCGGGTCGGAGCCAGCACGAATCCGTACTCCAAAAGCGGCGAGTCCGACTTCACCAGATCTTCCCAGTAGTCCTCGCCTCCGGGGACCCCAAAGGACAGAAGAGCCCGATTTTCCTTGCCGGCGCCGCTCAATTCCCGCAAGCGCGGTCTTCCTATCGTCACAACGACGAAGAACCGGTCTCCGCTCGTCTCCCATCCGATCGATTCGATACCCCCGACGAAGGGGTCGCGCGGCACCGCCACTTTTCGCAGCACTTCCCCCGAGGTCAGGGAGGTGACTCTGAGCTCGCCCAGCGTCTCGGTCGCGGAAAAAGGCTCCCAGATCACCTGCCGATCGCCGACAGGCGAAGAAACGCGCGTTCGCTGATCTGCCCGACCGAACTCGACCGGCAAACGCGTACCGACCGGTGCGAAACCAATTCTCCGCAACGGCAGGTCGAAGGGAAACCCGGCTACAGGAAAGTCATCGATGCGAAAAACGCTTTCCGACCGCCGCGCGAGACGGCGGCCGTGCCGGTCGAATGCCCACTGTTCCACCCGACGTATCTCGACGCCGCACTCTTCGCAATCGCACTCGGAAGCCCATTGCCAAGCCGGGTCCGGCGCGACTGGAGAGGCTTCGAACTCGGACACCAGAATGCCGAAAGACGTTTTCTGCCGGTACTCGTAGAGCCGGGATCCCGGCGCAGCCATCATGCGACCGCAGCTCGAGACGTGCTCCCACGCGCCGAAGTTGTTCGTGTGGGTGTTTTCGATCAACCCGGACCAGATGTGGTCGAATTCGAGAGTCCCGTCGGCTTGCGAGCTCGGCCGGTACCATTCCTCCGTGGTCAGCGAGTATCCCCCCGCGCTCAGACTTGTGTAGCCGTCTCGAAACGACAGACAGAGTCTTCGGTCATCGCCGGACAGGCGGAAGACTTTGAGGGTCGGCTCCGGGCCGCGGCCCCCATGGTCGTGCCGAAAGATGATCGTCCTCGTCGCGAGATCGAGGATGCCGATGTGCCAGAAATAGCACTGATCACAGATTCCGTCCTCGCCGCTCACCGCGAAGAGCAGGTAGCGCTTGCCGGGAAAGCCGAGGTTCGTTTCCAGAACTTCTGAAACGGAGGCGCGAAAGAGCAGATCGCCCGTATTTCTGTTCTCTTCCGATCTCTTGCGACGCTGGTCGTAGTCGGGAACTAACAGACGAATGAGGTCGGGCTCCGTCATGCCTTTGGGCAGCTTCCAGGACTGCGATTGTGGTTGACCGGTCTGCTGAGTCTCACCTGCGAGACTCGGGGAGCCGAGAGCTGCCACGAGCCACACGCACGCGAGCACTCGCGGCGCCCAGCGGCATC
>DASXSX010000016.1:0-12769 GCA_036505815.1 Thermoanaerobaculia bacterium | reverse complement strand
GGCAAAAGATTCGCAATACCGAACGGATGACGTCCATGCTCGCGCCTGGGCCGTGGACAGCGTTTTCCTCCAGCACGCAGTAGCCTGCCAACTCGTTCTTGCCCAGCCGGTTTCCGGCCGAGGGCGCCATCTCGGAATTCGATTCCGTCTGTAAGAGCGGGTCAAACCTTCACACCGATTTTTCCGTTCCTCTGTTGGCCTGCGTTTCGCTAGGCGGTAGGCTCGGTTTTCTGAGGCTTATTTTCAGGAGGATGGAAGCATGGTGGAAATGAAGAAGCACGAACCGGGGATGTTTTGCTGGGTCGAGCTCGCGACCAAAGACGGGCCAGCGGCGAAGAAGTTCTATACGTCGCTCTTCGACTGGGGCGTTAACGACATCCCGAGTGAAGCAGGCACGTACTCGATGGTCGAGAAGAAGGGGAAGGAGGCCGGTGCGCTCTACGAGCTGGGGCCGCAGCAAAAAGGGGTTCCGCCGCACTGGAACTCTTACATTTGTGTCGAAAGCGCGGACGACGCGGCCGCGAAGGCGAAGAAGCTCGGCGGCAACGTGATCCTGGAGCCCTTCGACGTGATGGAGCACGGCCGCATGGCGAACATCCAAGATCCGACCGGTGCCGTCTTCTCGGTCTGGCAGCCGAAGGAACACATCGGAGCGCAGGTCGTCATGGAGCCCGGTTCCTTCTGCTGGAACGAGCTCTACACGACGGACCCCAAGCGCGCGGGCGACTTCTACAGCGGCCTCTTCGGCTGGACGAAGGAGCTGATGCCGATGCCTCCGCCTACGGGCGAATACACGATTTTCAAGAAAGGCGACGCACAGGCCGCCGGCATGTTGAAGATCCCGAAGGAGATGGGGCCGGTGCCGCCGCACTGGCTGGTCTATTTTGCCGTGGACGACTCGGACGAGACCGTCGAGAAGGCCAAGGGAATGGGAGGGAAGGTAACGGTCCCTCCGACGGACATCCCGAACATCGGGCGCTTCTCGATCCTGAACGACCCTCAAGGCGCGGATTTCGCGGTCATCAAGCTCGAGCCGAGGTCGGCCGAGGCCTAAGAACCGCATCACGAGGCGGGGCGCGAGACACCCCCCGGCCTGGATATCGACGAAGAATCTCCCGCCGTCGGTGACTCCGACGGCCGCTGATTCCCTGCGCAATCATTCTCGAGGAGGAGGAGGGCGCGGCATGGGGGAAAAGTCGAAGCACGAGCCGGGGATGTTCTGCTGGGTAGAGCTCGCGACGAGCGACGGGGCGGCGGCAAAAAAGTTCTATACGTCGCTCTTCGGCTGGTCGGTCAACGAGTTCCCGATGGGCGATGGCGCGACCTACACCATGTTGGAAAAGAACGGCAAGCAGGTGGGAGCGCTCTACCAGCTCGGTCCGCAGCAGAAAGGGGTGCCGCCGCACTGGAACTCCTACATCTGCGTCGCGAGCGCGGACGAGGGCGCGGCGAAGGCGAAGAAGCTCGGCGGAACCGTCGTCATGGAGCCGTTCGACGTCATGGACCAGGGCCGGATGGCCAACGTCCAGGACCCCACCGGCGCCATGTTCGCGCTCTGGGAGCCAAAGAAGCACGCCGGCGCGCAGATCGTCAACGAGCCCGGCTCCTTCTGTTGGAACGAGCTGTACACGACGGATCCGAAAAAGGCCGCGGACTTCTATAGCGGCCTCTTCGGCTGGACGAAGGACGCCCGCCACATGGATTTCGGCGAGTACATGATCTTCAAAAAGGGCGACGCGCAGGCGTGCGGAATGATGCAGATCCCCAAGGAGTGGGGACCCGTGCCGCCGCACTGGCTCGTGTACTTCGCGGCGGATGACTGCGATCGGACGGTCGAGAAGGCGAAGGGAGCGGGAGCGAAAGTGACCATTCCGCCGCAAGACATCGAGAACGTCGGCCGCTTCGCGATGCTGACCGATCCGCAGGGCGCGGCGTTCGCAGTCATCAAGCTGAACCCGATGCCGGCGTAGTCGCAACAGGCATGGTATCCTTACCTTGAGTAAGGATTCGTATGCCGGGCGCAACGTTGACGTCGAAGGGGCAGGTCACAATCCCGAAGGCCGTACGGGACCTTCTCGGACTCGAGGCCGGCGATCAGCTCGATTTCGTCCTCGAGGGCGGAGCGCGAGTCGTTTTGCGGCCCGGGAATCGCGACGCCCGGAGTCTCAAAGGGCTGTTGCGCCGGCCGGGTCGTCGGCCGGTGTCGATCCACCAGATGGATGAGGCGATTCGCCGCGTGCACAAGAAGCGTTGATTCGCGGTCTCGATACGAACGTCCTCGTCCGGTATCTCACACAGGACGAGCCGACTCAGGCGCGCAGAGCGAGTGCCATCATTGACGGAACTCTGGCGAAGGGTGGCAACTGCTATCTGAGCGTCATCGTGCTTTGCGAGATCGCTTGGGTGCTTCGGGGCGCATACGGGCTGGAGAAGAAGTCGATCCTTCTCGCCTTCGACCAGATCCTCGAAACGGCGGGATTCCTGGTCGAGGATCGCGATCTCGTCCGAGAGGCTGTGGATCAGTTTCGCGTTGGGCGAGGCGACTTCGCCGACTACATGCTCGGGGCCCGGAACCGGGCGGCCGGTTGTTCCGACACGGTGACTTTCGACCGTTCTCTGCGAGGAAGCCGGCTTTTCTCGGTGCTCTGAAGCGCCTCAGACTTTGAAGAACACCCGCTTGCGGTAGAGGAGGCCGGAAATCGCGACCCAGGCCACCAGACACGTCAGCGCGAAAAGGAGCGATCCGAGCCGCGGGTCCGTGAACCGGTCGAACACGGTCCGGTAGATCGTCGCGTACAGCGAGCGCGGCTTTCCCTCCGGACCGGGCAGCTTCACGGCCAGCATCAGGATCGTGACGAGCGTCGACGCGACGAACGCGGCGATCGGATTGCGGCCGAGCCAGACGAACGGCGCGGCCCAGCCTTTCCAGCCGCGCACGTCCACGACGAGGAGGAACAGCGCCAGCACCATCGCCGCGAGACCGGACATCCCGAGCGAGTAGGACGACGTCCAGAGGTTCTTGTTGATCGGAAAGACGCGGGCCCAGAGCAGGCCGGCAGCGAACGCGACGAGCCCACCCGCAGCCAGGCCCGTGATCTTCCGCTTCATCGAGCCGGACCGGAGCCACTCGCCGGCGAGCGCGCCCAGGAGCGTCGTCGCGACAGCGGGAATCGTCGAGAGGGGTCCCTCTGGATCCCAGCCCGGCTTCCACGTGTGCGCGCCGAGGACGAGCCGGTCCACGTATGCCGCGAGGTTGCCCTCGAGGTCGAGGCGTCCCGCGCCGTAGCCGGGGACCGGCACGAAGGTCATGAGCGCCCAGTAGCCCACGAGGAGCAGCACCGAAGCGACGGCGATCCCCCTCTTCCCGAGAACGAGATAGAGCGCAGCCGCGAGGAAGAAGACGACCCCGATCCGCTGGAGCACCCCGGGAATCCTTACGTGCGCCCGGTGGAAGACGAAGTACGACAGGATGTTCAACGCGAGCCCGAGCCCGAAGATGATCGCGCTGCGCCGCGCGGAGTGGAGGAACAGCTCGCGCCGGGTCGCGCCCTCGGCCCGCCGGCGCGCAAACGACAAGACCATCGAAACGCCGACGATGAAAAGGAAGAACGGAAAGATCGTGTCGGTGAAGGTCCAGCCGTGCCACTCGGCGTGGAGGAGAGGCGGGTAGACGTGGGTCCAGGTGCCCGGCGTGTTGACGACGATCATTCCGGCGATCGTCAGCCCGCGGAAGACGTCGAGCGAGAGAAGGCGGGTCGGCGAGGTGTCGGTCGTCGGCTCAGCCCTTCAGAACGACGAGCTCCTGGGCCCGGACCGAGAGGCTCGCGAGTCCCTTCTCGAGCACGCCGTAGTCATCCTCGATTCGCACGCCGAACTTCCCCGGCAGGTAGATTCCCGGCTCGATGGTGACGCTGTTGCCGGCGACGAGTGGCGTCCGGTTTCCCTTGACGAGATACGGGTGCTCGTGCCCGTCCATCCCGAGTCCGTGCCCGAGACGATGCGTGAAGTACTGGCCGTATCCCGCGTCCTCGATGACCTTGCGCGCCGCGCGGTCGACTTCCTCGCCGGTCCGGCCCGCTTCGAGCGCCTCGATGCCGGCCACCTGCGCTCGGTCAACGATTCCGTAGACCTTCCGGAAATCGTCGGAAGGAGGCCCGAAGGAGGCGGTCCGCGTGACGTCGGACGTGTAGCCGCGCACGCGGCAGGCGCAGTCGATCAGGACCGCGTCTCCTTTCGCGAGCTGCCGCTCGCCCGGTCCTCCGTGCGGCAGCGCGGCGGACGGCCCGAACTGCACGAGCCCGTCGCCGTGTACTCCCAGCTTCGAGAACTCCTGACCGAGGATGCTCGAGACCTCGTTCTCGGTCATCCCTCTCCGCAGGCGCTCGTGGGTCGCCGAGATCGCGAGAACGGTTCGTCGACCCGCCTCCTGGATGAACGCCAGCTCCTCTGCCGACTTGACCGCGCGCAGCGCCTCGAACACGGCGCTCGCGTCCTCGATCTTCGCCGATGCAGCCGAAGAAAGGAGCGTCGCGGTCGCAAATGCCGTGGATCCCTCGACGCCGACCGTCCTGCGCATGAGGAGCTTCGCCGCGATCGCGATGGGGTCCTGCTCCTCCTGCCACGTCCGGACGTCGTCCACGGTCGCGTCCCGCGTGACGTTCGACTCCTCGAACGCCGGCGTCACGAGGACCGCCGGGCCGTCGGTCATGAGAACGAGCGCCGTCAGCCGCTCGCTCCGCGGCATCGCGAGCCCGGTCGCATACGCGAGGTTCGTCGAAGGCGTCACGAGGATCGCATGCCACCCTCGGGACTTCGCGCCGGCGCGGAGCTTTGCCTGGCGGTCGCGGAAGACATCCGACTTTAGTCGCGGAGGCAGAGGCGGAATCTCGGGCCCCGCCGCGGAAATCGAGGGCGAAGGCACGCTCGCCGCGGCCGCCGCAGCCCCGGCAGACACGATCCAGCGGCGTCTCGTGAGCTTCGTCATCGGAATCCGACGACCGATAGGATAGCGGAGGGGAAAAACATCATGCAGATATCCATCCTCGGCGCCGGTCTGATCGGGCGCGTCATCGCTCGCGAGCTCGCCTCCGAGGAGGGCTCGAAGGTCTCCGTTTACGACGCCGACCCCGATGCGCTCGAGCGTGTCGGGCGCGAACCGCACGCGACGATCTGTCAAGCAGACCTCTCGCGCCCGGAATCGATCTCCTCCGCCGTCGCCGACGCCGATTGTGTCGTCGGGGCGCTCCCGGGAGCACTCGGCTTCACGATGCTCCGCTCGGTCATCGAAGCGGGCAAGCCGATCGCCGACATTTCTTTCTCGCGCGACGACCCGCTTCAGCTGGAAGCTCTCGCACGGGAACGGGGCTCGACGGCGGTCGTGGACTGCGGGGTCTCGCCGGGGCTGTCGAACTTCTTCATCGGCCGCGCCGCCCGTGATTTCAACGAAGTGGACGAGGCGAACATCTATGTCGGTGGGCTGCCATTTGCGCGGCATTCGCCGTTCGAGTACTCGATCGTTTTTTCGGTCGCCGACGTGATCGAGGAATACGCGCGCCCGGCACGCGTCATGGAGCACGGGGAGCTCGTCACGCGGCCGGCGCTCTCGGAGGTGGAGCGAGTCGAAGTGCCGGGAATCGGCACACTCGAGGCATTTCTCACAGACGGGCTGCGCACACTTCTGCGGACGGTGCCCGCTCGAACGATGAAAGAGAAGACGCTGCGCTATCCCGGGCACGCGGGGAAGATGGAGATGCTGAGAGAGACCGGCTTTTTCGATGAGACGCCCCTCGAACTGCGCAGCGGCGCGCGCATCGTGCCACGCGATGTGACGGAGCAGCTCCTTTCGCGGGCGTGGAAGCCTGCGAACGAGACCGAAGAGTTCACATATCTCAAGGTCACCGTGACCGGCCGGAAGCTGGGCCGCACCCTTCGTACGACCTTCGAGCTACTCGACAGGACCCACCGCGCAGCCGGGATGACCTCCATGGCGCGGACGACGGCATTCCCATGCGTCGTTGCCGCGCGAATGCTCGCGCGCGGGGAGTACCGCGATCCGGGCGTGCGACCCCTCGAGATGCTGGCAGCCAACCGGGAAGCCGCCGCGCGTTTCGAGCTGGGCTTGACCGCGCGCGGGATGCGCTGGACAAAGGAATCGCACGAGGTGGAAACGACCTGAAGGAGGGATTCGATGACGAAGACCCGACGCGCGATTCTGAAGGCCGCGGGCGCGATCTCCGCTCTCGCTGCGCTGCCGCTTCCCGCTCAGGCGCCGAGCCCCACGCCGACGCCCCGTCCGGAAAAGAAGCCGGAGGGGCTGGCGAAGCTCGCCCGTGAGCGGTACGGCAAGTTCCTGACGGAAGACGAGCTCGCGTTGATGGACGACGACATGGCCTTCGTCGAGAGCCGCAGCGGCCGCCTGCGCGGCTACAAGCTCGCCAACGGCGAGGAGCCGGTCGTGGACTTCCGCGTGGCGCGGAAATGAGCGACGGCGGCACGCACTTCTTCACCCCACTCCGGCAGCTCGCCGCGAAAGTCCGCGCTCGCGAGATTTCTCCGGTGGCGCTTGCGGAAGAATCGCTTCAACGTCTGGACACGCACGGGCGAAAGCTGAACGCGGTCGTGACGCTCGCCGGCGATGATGCACTCGCCGCGGCGCGAACGGCGGAGCGGGAGATCCGTCAGGGGAAGTATCGCGGGCCGCTCCACGGGATTCCCTACGGCGCAAAGGATCTTCTCGCGACGAAGAAGATGCCGACGACCTGGGGCGCGGCACCGTATCGCAACCAGCAGTTCGGTTACGACGCAACCGTGATTCGAAAGCTCGAGGACGCCGGCGCGGTCCTCACGGCGAAGCTCGCGATGGTCGAGCTCGCGGGCGGCATGGGCTACAACAATGCGGACGCGTCATTCACCGGTCCGGGGTTGAACCCGTGGAACACAACGTATTGGAGCGGCGGCTCGTCCAGCGGCCCTGGCGCGGCGGTCGCCGCGGGTCTGGTCCCGTTCGCGATCGGATCCGAGACGGTCGGCTCGATCATCACTCCCTCCGCGTTCTGCGGCGTCACGGGCCTGCGGCCGACCTACGGTCGGGTCAGCCGCCACGGGGCGATGGCGCTCTGCTGGACACTCGACAAACTCGGGCCGTTGGCGCGCGGGAGCGACGATTGTGCGCTCGTCCTCGACGCGATCGCCGGAAGAGATCCCGCCGACCCCACCACCGTCGACGCGCCCCGCCCGGGCACGTCCCTGTCACGCCGGATGCGGATCGGAGTCTTGAAGGGGGCAACGGACTTCGTGCAGCCGGCCGTCGCGAAGAACTTCGGTGAGTCGCTCGCCGTCCTCTCCCGCTTCGCGGACGTCGCGCGCGACGTCGCCCTGGTCGACTTGCCTTTCGGAATCGTCGCCGGCACGATCGTGGACGCGGAAGGCGGAAGCGCGTTCCTCGAGCTCATCGAATCGGGCGCTCTCCGGCAGCTCCAGGCGAAGTCCGACCGATACGGCGGCTACTCGAGCGTGATGACATCGGCGGTCGATTACCTTCATGCGATGCGGCTGCGCGAAAAGATGCGGGCGCCCATGGAGGCGCTCTTCCACCGTTACGACGCGCTCGCCGCTCCCTCGCGCGCGACCGTCGCGGTGCCGATCGGGGTCGACTTCGACAAGGCCTACCCGGAGCTCGCCAAGGGACGGCCGGCGAGCTTCGTGTCGCCGATCGGCGCCTTGATTTCACTCGGGAACCTCGTCGGCTGGCCGGCCATTTCGCTGCCGAACGGGTTCGGACCGGAAGGCCTTCCGACCGGGCTTCACCTCCTCGGCGGAGCGTTCCGCGAAGCGGATCTGACCGCGATCGCACGCGAGTACCAGCGCCGGACGGATTTCCACACGCGGCGGCCGCCCGGTTACTGAGGGCTGCGACAGCGCTTCGACTACTTCTTTTTTTCTTCCTTGCGTCTCGCCTCGCGGCGCCGGTCCGCGATCGATGCGGCGAGCGAGACCCGGTGGTGCGCCCGTCGCTTTTCCGTCCGACGTTCGCCGTTCTGACGACGTTCGGACGCGGAAGAGCGACGGCCGCGCTTCTTTCCGACTTTCATGCCGCGAGATTACGACAGCTATCCGGCGAGTGAGTCCGCAAAAAACGAAAAAAAAAGGGCCGCGGAAAGCGGCCCTTCGTCGATGACGACGAGAGATCAGGCGATGCTGCGGCGCCGCGCTGTCATTCGGTAGATCCAGAGAACGAGGATCGCGCCGAGTGTGGCGCCGACGAAGCCTGCGGGCTCACCCGGCCCATAGAGGTGGAGCGCCTGCCCGATGAATCCGCCGATGAGCGCGCCGACGATTCCGAGAATGATGGTCATGATGATTCCGCCCGGATCCCGTCCCGGCATGATGAGCTTCGCGACGATTCCGACCACCAGGCCGAAAAGAATCCATCCCAGAATGCCCATTGCTCGCCTCCTTCGGGGGGAGTGGGAGCAAGCCGCAGGCCAGCGCGCAAGTCCTTCTCTTCAAAGGATTTGCGCGTCGCAGTCCGCGATCCCTTGTCGGGCTCGCCGCAGGCCTCCGGAACGGATGTTGCAGTTGCCGCGCGCCGGAGGTGGATGCAATGGCAACGGTTTCCGTGGATGGATGCGTCGATCAGTTGAACTCGATTCTGCGCGGAGAAATCTCCGCCGTCGAAACCTACAATCAGGCAATTCAAAAGGTCGGCGACGCCCAGTCGAGGCGGGGTCAGGCGGGTAGTTAGGTATCTTTGAAACTGGGTCGAGGCGGGGTCAGGCGGGTAATTAGGTATCTTTGAAGCGGAAATACCAAACTACACGCCTGACCCCATCAATACACCCCGCCCGTCAGGTGCACGATCGCGGTCCAGACGCCCCGGCTGAACCGAAAGGTCAGGATCGGGAAGACGACCGCGGCCGTGCACCAGACCGCGAGGCTGGTCCGGAGAGACCAGAGCGGCCCGAAGCCGACGCCCGCCATCAGCACGATCGCGGTCAGGAGGGTGTTGATGTCGAGCGACCCGACCCACTGCCCGTGCTCGCGCGCAAAGCCCACGCCGCAACAATCGCAGGCGTCTTTCATCCGGAAGTACGAGGCGAAGAGCTTCCCCTTGCCGCAGACCGGGCAGCGAAGCCTCAAGCCTCTCCAGACGACGGTTTTCCAGTAACCCTCCGGCCAGACGGCGCGGTGGTGCGCGGTCGTCGGGCGCCAGGCCAGGACCGGAGAGCTGTTGCGGATGGGTTCGCTCATTTCAGTCGGTCCACAGTCCGAAGTCTAAAGTCCAAAGCAGGGGTTCAGAGGGGAAACCGGGAGCCTTCTTTCGCAATTCCAAAGCCTTTCCGTTCCAGCTCGCGGCGGGCGGCTGCGTCCCACAGCAGCCGGTTCGTATGGTTCAGATGCACGAAATAGACCTTTGCCGGAGGTCTGGGTGCTTCTCCGCCGAAGCGCGCGACGGTCTCCGGCACCAGGGGGTGTGGGATGTCGGCGATCGAGCGGCCGGGGATTTCATCGGCCGAAAAGAAGGTGCCGTCGACGAAGGCGAGGAGCGACATCGGACCGACCATCTCCTCGATGTGCCGGTCCCACTTGTCCCACTTGTCGATGTCGGGAAGCCAGAGGAGCCGGCGCCCCGGGCCCGTGACCAGGTACGCGACCGTGTCGGAATCCTCATCCCGGTGCGGCACCTTGATCCCGGTCGCGCGAAGCGACGGCGTCAGCTCGAACTCTCGTCCCGGCTCGACTTCGTGGATCTCGATGTTCTCGAGCTTCACGAGCCTCTTCCACGGCCCGTTCTCCCGGAGGAACCGCGCCATCGAAGCCGTGCAGTAAACCGGGAGTCGATTCGCGCCGAGGACTTCTAAGCCGAGTTGCGCCAGGCCGAGGTAATGGCCGATGTGCGCGTGCGTCAGGAGGATCGCGTCGGGAAGGCCGCCCAATAAGTCGACTTGCCGGGCGAAATCCGGCGTCGCGTCGATGACGAAGCGGCGGCCGGCGGCGTGGTCGATCAGGCCGAGCGACGCGACGAACCGGCGCTTCGAGGGGTCGCGGCGCGCTTCGACGCATAGTGGCTGACGGCAGCCGAGGTGCGGAACGCCGCCGTCCTGGGCGATTCCGAGGACGACCGCCTCGACATTTCCTCTTCTGACATCCCGAGCCCTTCGCGTCCGCTCAGGGCAGGCTTCGCGAGGGATCTCTCGGACCTGTGGTCCTCGGGATGACAGACTAACGAGTAGGCCCAGGAGAAGGCCCGAAATGACCCGCACGGGCCTATTCTTTCCGACTCCGGTCCGGCACGGAATCTGCTCCTAAACTCGAGTGGAGGAGAACATCATGTCTCGTAGCCGCCTTTCGCGTCAGACCATGCGTGCCCTGGGCCCGGTCGTGATCCCGCTCATGACCCGCGTCGCCATTCCGATCGCGCTCGAAAGCCTTCGCAAACGGAAATTCGCCGCGGCCGACTACGTCGGGGAGTCGGAAGACACCCTGAAGGAGAACCTCAAGAAGACCCGCGCGAGCGTCGATAATCTGAAAGAAGAGGCGGTCAGCCGTGGCCGCCGGCTCTACGACGAAGCCCGCAAGGAGGGGTTGGATTTCGCGGACGTCCTCCTGCGCAAAGGCCTCCAGGTCGCCAACGAGTGGGCGTCCTCCCTGGGCGAGCCGCAGGTCAAGCGCCGCCGCTTCCGCTTCGGCCCCATCGTTGCTTTGCTGGCGCTGGTGGGAACGGGGCTGGTTCTCGTCAGCCGGAGGTGACCGCGCGGAATCGCGCGGTCATCCTGAGCGAAGCGAAGGATCCCTTGATTTAGCGCTCACCCCGTCGCCATTTTCTTGTACTTGATCCGGTGCGGCCGCTCGGCTTCCAGGCCGAGCCGCCGCTTCCGGTCCGCCTCGTACTCCTGATAATTCCCTTCGAACCAGACGGCCGAGCTGTCCCCCTCGAAGGCGAGGATGTGGGTGGCGATCCGGTCGAGAAACCAGCGGTCGTGGCTGATGACGACCGCGCACCCTCCAAAAGCGACGAGCGCTTCTTCGAGCGCGCGGAGCGTGTCGACGTCGAGGTCGTTCGTCGGCTCGTCGAGCAGGAGGAGATTTCCGCCGCGCTTCAACGTGCGCGCGAGGTGGAGCCGGTTCATCTCTCCGCCCGAGAGATTGCCGACCTTCTTCTGCTGGTCGGCCCCCTTGAAGTTGTACATGGCCACGTAGGCGCGCGCCGGAATCTCGCGCTTGCCGAGGACGATCCGATCCTCCCCTCCCGAGATCTCCTCGAAGACGGTCTTTCCCGGGTTCGGACGGTCGCGATCCTGGTCCACGTAGGAGAGGACGACGGTCTCGCCGATTTCGAGCCGGCCGGCGTCCGGCTTCTCGTGCCCGACGATCATCTTGAAGAGCGTCGTCTTGCCGGCGCCGTTCGGCCCGATCACCCCGACGATGCCGCCTCGCGGCAGATCGAACGATAGGTCTTCCGTGAGCAGGCGGTCGCCGTACGCCTTTCGAATGCCTTTCGCGCGCACGACGACGTCCCCCAAGCGCGGCCCGGGCGGAATGTAGATCTCCTGTGTCTCGATCCGCGCCTCCGGTCCGCCCTCAGCAAGGAGCGACTCGTATCTCTCGATGCGCGCCTTGCTTTTGGCGTGCCGCGCGCGCGGCGCCATCCGCACCCATTCGAGCTCGCGCTGGAGGCTGCGGCGTCGCGCCGACTCCTGCTTCTCCTCGACCGCCAGTCTCGCTTCCTTCTGCGCGAGCCAGCTCGAGTAGTTCCCTTGCCACGGAATCCCCGCGCCGCGGTCGAGCTCCAGGATCCAGCCGGCGACGTTATCGAGAAAGTAACGGTCGTGCGTGACGGCGACGACGGTTCCGGGGTATTCCGCGAGGTGCCGTTCCAGCCAGGCCACGGACTCGGCGTCGAGGTGGTTGGTCGGCTCGTCGAGCAGGAGAAGGTCCGGCCGCTCGAGCAGAACCTTGCAGAGCGCCACTCGGCGGCGCTCGCCCCCCGAGATCTTCGTGACGTCGGCATCGGCCGGCGGCAGGCGCAACGCATCCATTGCGATCTCGAGCTGGCGGTCGAGCTCCCATGCGTTCGAAGCCTCGATCGCGTCCTGGACTCGCTGATACTCGGCCATGAGGCGCTCGCTATCGGCCTCCGAGAGGTCCGAGGCGAGCTTCTCGTTCAGCTCGTCGAACCGGGCGAGCAGGGCGCGCGTCGCGGAGACCGCCTCCTCGACGTTGCCGAGAACCGTTTTCGAGGGGTCGAGCCGCGGGTCCTGGGAGAGAAAGCTGATGCGGGTTCCTTCCGCCGGATACGCCTCGCCCGCGAAGTCCTTGTCCACGCCCGCCATGATGCGCAACAGCGTCGACTTTCCGGCGCCGTTCGCGCCGAGGACGCCGATCTTCGCGCCGGGAAAGAAAGACAGCCAAATCCCGCGTAGGATCTCCCGCTGGGGCGGAACGACCTTCCGCAGGTTGACCATCGTGAAGATGTACTGGTGGGGCATACCTTTCCGCCTGTCATCCCGAGACTCTTCCGCCTGTCATCCCGAGACTTTTCCGCCTGTCATCCCGAGCGCAGCGAGGGATCCTATGCTTTTGAGCCAGGGATCCTTCGGCCTCAGGATGACACCGTAACCTAGGGCGCCTCTCCGATATTCAAACCCATCGTGCCGAGCAGGCGGTTCTCGTAACGCACGTTCGCGAACCCGGCATTTTTCATCATTTCCTCGACGCCTCGCTGTGCCGGGTAGCGCTCGAGCGAAGCCGGAATGTACAGGTACGTCTC
>DASXSX010000015.1:0-18102 GCA_036505815.1 Thermoanaerobaculia bacterium | reverse complement strand
CCTTTCTAATCGGCGGAGGAGGCCGCGGGTGCGCCCTCGCCGCGGATGGCGATCGCGACGTCGGGGACGTCCGTCGTCAGGGAAGCGATGCCGGCCGCGAGAAACCGGCGGATCTCGTCGGGCTCGTTGACGGTCCACGTGTGGACCGACAGCCCCGCCGCGGCCGCCTGCGCGATCAGCGGCGGCGTCGCGAGATGCCGGGCGGGCCCGATCGCGTCCACGGGCGGAAAGAGCGGAGTCAAGCGTCCCGCTTCCGGCAGGGCGACGGGATGGTCGAAGAGATAACCGGTCGCGAGCACCGGATCGATCTCGCGCATCCTCTTGCAGAACTCCGCATCGAACGAAACCACGAGGCAGCGCGCTCCGACCCCGTACTCCGAGGCGAGCCCGGCGATACGCCGCGCCATCACGCCCCGGTCGAGGACGGGAGACCCCTTCACCTCGACGACGTATCGGAGAGACCGCCCGTAGCGATGGAACACGTCCGGGAGTCTCGGGATCCGATATTCCCCGTGTTCGGAGGGAAGCACGAGCTTTTCGATCTCCCGCGTCGTGAAACCCCGGATCGGGACGTGCTGCGTGCCGAGAACCACTTCGTCGTCGTGGAAGACCACGGCTTCGCCGTCGCGGGTCTGGCGCAGGTCGAACTCGATCGCGTCGACGCCGATGCTCTCGGCCCAGTCGAAGCTCTCGATCGTGTTCTCGCGCGCGCGGCGCGGCGCGCCGCGGTGGCCGACGATCCAGGTGGGATGGGGCTCGCGCCAGTCGCTCGAACGCTCGCTCCGACCCGAATCGGTCACGAGACCGATTGTATTTCCGCGAGCAGCGACTCCAGCGCCGCGTCCGGGTCGGGCGCGGCCGTCAGCGGGCGGCCGACGACGAGAAGGTCCGCCCCCGCTTCGAGCGCGGCGGCGGGCGTCGCGATGCGCTTCTGGTCGAAGCGGTCACTCGCGGCCGGCCGGATCCCGGGCACGACGGCGAGAAAGCCGGACCCGCACGCGCTCTTGACCGCCGCGAGATCGCGCGGCGCGCAGACGACACCGTCGAGCCCGCACTCCTTCGCGAGGACGGCGAGCCGCCGCGAGATCCCCTCGGGATGTCCGGCGATCGGGAGATCCGCGAGCGAGCGCGCATCGAGCGAGGTCAGGAGCGTCACCGCGACCAGCTCGATGCGCACGCCCGCCGCGTCCGCCGCTTCCCGCGCGGCCCGCAGCATCTCCCGGCCGCCGAGCGCGTGGACGTTCACCATCGAGGCGCCCGAGCGTGACGCCGCCGCGACCGCGCGGCCGACTGTCGTCGGGATGTCGTGGAGCTTGACGTCCAGGAAGATACGCGCGCCGGTCTCCGCGACCTCGCCGACGATCGAGGGACCCTCCGCGACGAACGCCTCCAATCCGACTTTCAACCATCCCGCTCTCTTCCCGAAGCGCCGCGCGGCCGCGAGGATCTCGTCGCGCGACCCGAAGTCGAGCGCGACGCAGAGCCGCTCCTCCCTCAACCCTCCGCTCCCGCCTCGCCGCCGGTCCCGATCCGCTGCGCGCGGCCGACGAGCTCGGAAACGGTCGTGTCCCGCTCGCCGCAGTATGCCGCGAGCTCCTCCACGAGCCGCCCCGAGACGCCGGGATCGCGGAAGTTCGCGGTCCCGATCTGCACGGCGAACGCTCCCGCCGCGAGGAACTCGAGCACGTCGGAAAGGTCCGAGATCCCTCCGATCCCCATGAGCGGGACGCCGGGAAGCGCCCGCGCGACCTGGAAGACCATTCGCAGCGCGAGCGGCTTGATCGCGGGGCCCGAGAGGCCGCCGGTCCCGAAGGACAGGCGCGGCCGCGCTGTCGCGGGATCGATGGCCATCCCCACGAAGGTGTTGACCAGAGAAAGGACGTCGGCGCCCGAATCGCGCGCGGCGCGCGCGGACTCGACTAGGTCGGGCGCGTTGGGAGACAGCTTGACGACGAGCGTCGAGCGCGTCGCGGCCCGTACGCGCGAGACGAGAGAGGCGGTGGCCGACGGCGAGTTGCCGAAGAGCATTCCGCCCTTCTCGACGTTCGGACAGGAGATGTTGAGCTCGATCGCGGCGAGGCCTTCCGCGTCGTCGAGAGCCTCGACGACCGCGACGTACTCCTCCTCGGTGTCCCCCCACACGTTCGCGATGACGGTCGCTCCGAGCTCGCGCAGCCGAGGCAGCTTCTCCTCGAGGAACACCTCGACTCCGACGTTCTGCAAACCGATCGCGTTCAGCATGCCGGCGGGCGTCTCGCAGATGCGCGGGGGGACGTTTCCCGCGTGCGGGCGGAGCGAGAGCCCCTTCGTGCAGAGCGCGCCGATCTTGGACAGATCGACGAAATCGGTGAACTCCAGGCCGTAACCGAAGGTGCCCGACGCCGTGACGATCGGATTCTCGAGCTCGAGCGGCCCGAGCCGGGTTGCCAGCGGGTTGCCTTGGACTCTGGACTCGGGACTCTGGACCGTCAGATCTTCTCCCAGGCGATTTTTTGCGGGGCCAGGATCGGCCCTTCGAGGCAGGAGATCACGAACGGCTTCTCCGTCGCCGGGATGACGCAGCCCAGGCAGGCGCCGAAGCCGCAGCCCATCGCGGCCTCCGTCGAGAATTCCGAGGGAACGCCGAAGCGCTCGACCACCCGCGCGAGCGCGGCAAACATTGGCATCGGCCCGCAGGCAAAGACGCGCGCGTAGCCCGGCCCGCTCGCGGCCGCGCGCCGCGCGAACGCGTCGGTGACGAACCCCTTCTCCCCGAGCGAGCCGTCGTCGGTCGAGAGAACCGTCTCACCGCGGACGATCCCATCGAACCGCGAGCGGAAGTCGAGCTCTGCCGCGTTGCGGCCACCGAGATAGAGGTCCGCTACGATCCCGGCCGAGGCGAGCGCTCGAAAGAGCAGCGGGAAGGGCGCGGCTCCGATGCCCCCGGCGACGACCGCGACCCGCGCTCGCGAGCCGAGCCCGTCGAGCGAGAAGCCGTTGCCGAGCGGGCCCAGGAGCGACGCTGCCGAGCCTTCCGCGAGGTCTTCGAGCGCCGCGGTGCCGGGGCCGATCGTCCGGACGAGGAACTCGACCTCGCCGGCGTCGGGGTCCGCGTCCGCGACGGAGTACGCGCGGCGCAGGTAAGGGCGCAGGCGCCCGGCGACCTCGAGCATCACGAACTGTCCGGGCGAGACTTCGCGCGCGAGAGCGGAGGCGCGGAAAGTCACGGAGAAGAAGCCGGGAGAGAAGACGCGGCGGTGGAGGAGAACGGCCCGGTGGTCGGCCCGCACGCCGAGAAGGTATCAGCTCTGGGTCGTCAGGTGATCGCTCCGTACCCTTCGATCCGCTCGCCGTGCTCGTCCTCGCCCTCGTTCGAAGTTGCCGACTTCTTCGCACACCGCTCGCAGCGGATGACGCCGTCCATCTCGACGAAGGGGCGCGTGTAGTTGCCGCAGCCGTAGCACCGCCGCAACGGCCGGTGATTTGGCTGGCTCGGTGGCTCAACTCTCAACTGCAACTCCCTCCTCATGGCTCTCACTTCCTTCTGTCACGTTGCTCGTGACACGGTTGGAAGGAGCAGACGCCATACCAACTGAAATCGATTGGAACTAAAGGACTTAATCTAAAGTCGTAGGCGAAAATTGTCGCCAGAAAGAGGAAGTTGTCCGAGGAAGTGGTCAATCGGAGGGGGTCAGGCAGGTAATTAGGTATTGCGAGGCGGCGGTAATACCAAAGTACGCGCCTGACCCCTAGAAGCCCTAGAAGCCGGTCACCTTTTCCAGCGCCTTTCGGATGTGCGAGGGCTGCGGAAGGATGAAGTCCTCGACGCGGGGCTGGTACGCGACGAACGTGTCGGTCGCGGCGACCCGCTCGACCGGAGCATCGAGCCACGGGAAAAGCTCCGAGGAGATCCGGGCGGCGATCTCCGCTCCATAGCCCCAGGAGATCGGGTCCTCGTACACGACGACCGCGCGGCTCGTCTTCCGGACGGATTCCGCGATCGCGTTCCAGTCGTACGGCGAGAGGCTGCGCAGGTCGAGGATCTCGACCGACTTGCCGGTCTCCTCCGAGAAGGAGCGGGCGGCCTGCCAGGAGCGGTAGACGGTCGCGCCGTAGGTGACGATCGTGACGTCGGCCCCCTCCTGCACGACCGACGCCTTCCCGAAGGGAACCATGTAGTCCGGTCCGGGATACGCCGCCTTGTTGTGGGTCTGCCGGTACAGGTGCTTGTGCTCGAGGAAGAGGACCGGGTCGTCGCACCGGATCGCGGTGCGAAGGAGCCCGTTGGCGTCGAGCGCGTTCGACGGCAGGACGACGCGCAATCCCGGGATGTGCGTCATCAGGACCGCGCCCGACTGCGAGTGGTAGATGGCGCCGCCGCCGATGTAGCCGCCGATCGGAACGCGCACGACCACGGGACAGGTCCAGGTATTTCCGGACCGCCAGCGCATCGTCGCGAGCTCGCTGCGGATCTGCATGTACGCCGGCCAGATGTAGTCGTAGAACTGGATTTCGACGACCGGTTTCAGGCCGCGTAGCGCCATTCCGATCGCGCGGCCGACGATGTTGGCCTCGGCGAGCGGCGAGTTGAATACACGCTCCTTGCCGTACAGACGCTGCAGGTTGTGCGTGACCTTGAAGACGCCCCCTTTGCCCTTGCACTCCCCGAGGACTTCTTCGCGCGAGGCATCGGCGACGTCTTCCCCGAAGAGGACGATCCGCGGGTCGCGCTTCATCTCGTCGCGCATGCAGGCGTTCAAGAGGTCCACCATCGTGGTTGCCGCGGCGCCTTCGGCCGGCGCGGGCGGCGACGAGAACGCCGCGGACGTCGGGTCTACGTCGGGCGAGTAGACGAAGTCGTAAGCCGACTCGGGTACGGGAAGCTCCGCTGCGAGCGCGCGGTCGGCCGCCTCGTTGACCTCCGCATCGACCTCTTCCTTCAGGCGCTCCAGGGAAGCCTCCGACAGAAGTTCTTCGGCCACGAGGAATCGTGCCATCGTCACGACGGGATCCCGCGCGAGCTCCCGCTCCCGCTCCTCCTTCGGTCGGTAGAGCGCCTCGTCGTCAGAGAGGGAGTGGCTGTAGGGGCGGATGACGTGCGCGTGCACCAGGGCCGGGCCCTGGCGGGAGCGGCAGTACTCGACGGCGGAGCGCAGCGCGTCGTAGGACTCGACGAAGTCGCAGCCGTCCACTTCGGCGATCCAGAGATTCGGGAACCCGGTCAGCAGCTTCGAGATCGAGCCGCCCGGCGTGTTCACCTCGACCGGCACGGAGATCGCGTAGCCGTTGTCCTCGATCAGGTAGAGGACAGGCAGCTTCAGGTTGCAGGCGGTCGAGAGCGACTCCCAGAACTCCCCCTCGGAGGTCTGACCCTCCCCGGCCGACACGTAGACGACCTCGTCGTCGCGGAACCCCCCGCGGGCGGCGAGCTCCGGGATCCGGGACAGTCGCCAGCCCCCCTCCGCCGCCCCGACCGCGTGGAGGAACTGCGTCCCGGTGCAGGAGGACTTCGAGATCAGGTTCAGCCGCCGCGAGCCCCAGTGGGCCGGCATCTGGCGCCCGGCGGACGAGGGGTCGTCCTTCGCCCCGACGGACTGGAGAAACATCTCGTAGGCCGTGACGCCGATCTGAAGGCAGAAGGCGCGGTCCCTGTAATAGCAGTCGAACCAGTCGTAGGCGGGCTTCAGTAGCATTGCCGCGGCGGTCGTCACCGCCTCGTGGCCGGCGCTGTTGATCTGGAAGTAGATCTTGTTCTGCCGTTTGAGCTGGATTTCCTTGTCGTCCACGCGGCGGGAGAGGTAGATGTTGCGGTAAGCCGCGACCAGCTTGGCGGCATCGAGGCCCCTGTATTTGTCTGACTGGACTTCGGTTGCCATGCTCGCGGGCAATATACCAGAGGGGCTCCGCGCGAAAGGTTTCGGGCACGAGACTTGTTATCTTCAGAGGACATGAGCGCTCCGAATCCCATTTGGCTTCCGAGGCCGGTTCCGCCCGACCTTTCCTCGATCGACCCGCGCCTCGACCTCGAAGACGAGATCTCGAGGCTCAAGAAAGAGAAGAGCGCCGTCCTCCTCGCCCACTACTACCAGGAGGAGGAAATCCAGGACCTCGCGGACTTCGTCGGAGACTCGCTCGATCTCTCCCGCAAGGCGCAGGCGACCGACGCGCGGTTGATCGCGTTCGCCGGAGTGCGTTTCATGGCCGAGACGGCGAAGATCCTGAACCCGACGCGCAAGGTCGTCCTGCCCGACTACGAAGCGGGCTGCTCGCTCGAGAACTCCTGCCCGCCGGAGATGTTCCGAGCCTGGCGGGAGCAGCATCCGGGCGCGGTGTCGTTGACGTACATCAACTGCTCCGCGGCGGTCAAAGCGCTCTCGGATGTGATCGTGACCTCGTCGAACGCCGAGAAGATCGTCCGCTCGATTCCGCCGGAGAAGGAAATCCTCTTCGCCCCCGACCGCCATCTCGGTGCCTTCCTCGTCAAGAAGACCGGCCGGCCGATGACGCTGTGGCAGGGCACCTGCATCGTCCACGAGCAGTTCTCCGAGCGCGAGATGCTCCGCTTGAAAGCGCAGTACCCGGACGCGCTCGTCGCCGCGCACCCGGAGTGCCCGGAGGGCATCCTCAAATACGCCGATCACGTCGGCTCGACCCGCTCGATCCTCCAGTTCGCGACGACCGCTCCCGGCAAGAGGTTCTTGATCGCGACGGAGGAGGGGATCATCCACCAGATGCGCAAGCTCGCGCCGGACCGCGAGTACATCGCGCTCCCTCCCGAGAACGGCTGCCAGTGCAACGAGTGCCCGTTCATGAAGCTGAACACCATCGAGAAGCTGTACCTGTGCCTGCGCGACGAGCGCCCCGAGATCGTGCTGCCCGAGGAGCTGCGCAAAGCCGCCGAGAGGCCGCTCTTGCGGATGCTGGAGTTGTCCTAGCTTCTCCGCCGCTCATCCCGAGCGCCAATTCCTTCCCTGTCATCCCGAGCTCGAATTCCTTCTCTGTCATCCCGAGCGCCGATTCCTCCCCCTGTCATCCCGAGCGCCGCAGGCGCGAGGGATCCCTCGCTTTTCGGTATCCTCGCGCTCAAATGGACGGCCTCTCCGCCGCCGAGCTGGACGCAAAGCTTCGCGAATTCCTGACCGAGGACATCGGCTCCGGCGACGTCACCACAGACGCGATCGTGCCGCCAGACACGGTCGCCGCCGCGGAGATCGTCGCCAAATCGGAGTGCGTGGTCTCGGGGCTCGCGGTCTCGCGCCGGGTTTTCGAGCTCCTCGATCCCACGCTGTCGTGGGAAGAACGGACCCGGCCGGGATCGAGAGTTTCCGCGGGCACGACTCTCGCGCATCTCTCCGGAAAGGCGCGGGCGATCCTGACCGCCGAGCGCGTCGCTTTGAACCTCCTCCAGAGGATGTGCGGAATCGCGACCGCGACGCACCGTTACGTCGAGGCGGTCGCCGGAACCGGCTGCCGCATCCTCGACACCCGCAAGACGGCGCCCGGCCTGCGCGCCTTCGATCGCGCCGCGGTTCGAGACGGAGGAGGCAGCAACCATCGCTTCGGTCTCTTCGATCGGCTCCTCGTCAAGGACAACCACCGCGCGCTCGCCGGAGGGGTGGCGGCGGCGCTCGCAGCCGTGCGCCGGAACGCTCCGGAGAAGATGACCGTCGAAGTCGAGGTCGAGTCCGAGGAGGATCTGCGCGAAGCGGTCGCCGGAGGCGCCCGGATCCTGCTGATCGACAACCAGGCCCCCGAGACCGTCGCCCGGTGGACCGGGATCGCGCGGGGGACCGGACGCTCCGCGGAGATCGAGGCGTCCGGCGACATGAGCCTCGAGCGCGTCCGCGAATACGCGCTCGCGGGGGCGGACTCAATCTCGGTCGGCCGGATCACCCACTCGGTGGAGGCCGCAGACATCTCTCTGGAGATTTCGTACCCGATGCAGGTGCAAGACGGGAGGACCCGCTGAGGAATGCGACTGACGTCCTTGTGCTGGGGACCGGCGTCGCCGGCTGCGCGGCAGCGCTCGCCGCGGCCCGCGACGGCGCGGAGGTGATGCTGGCGACACGCGCCCGCGAGGTGACGGAGTCGAATACCTTCTATGCGCAGGGCGGGATCGTCGCGCGGCCGCCCGGAGATTCGCCGGAGCTCCTCGCCGCCGACATCCACCGCGCGGGCGACGGTCTCTGCGACCCGGAGGCGGTGGATCTCCTGGCGCGAGAAGGCCCCGACCTCGTCCGCGAGCTCCTGATCGAAGAACTCCAGGTGCCTTTCGATCGCGAGGGCGCAGACTTCCACTGGACCCTCGAGGGGGCCCACTCGATGCCGCGCGTCCTCCACGTCAAGGACGAGACCGGCGCGCCGATCGAGCGCGCGCTCATCGAAGCTTGCCGGCGCGAAAAGAACGTGCGGTGGCTCGTCGCGACGACCGCAGTGGACCTGCTCACCCTCTCCCACGACTCGCTCGATCCGACCGACCGGTACGACCCGCCGACCGTGGTCGGAGCGCACCTTCTCGAGCGGGAGACGGGCGAGGTGCGGCCGGTCCTCGCGCGCGAGACGATTCTGGCGACCGGCGGACTCGGACAGGTTTACCTCCACACGACCAACCCGCAGGGAGCGCGCGGGGACGGCGTCGCAATGGCGCGGCGGGCCGGCGCGAGACTCCTGAATCTCGAGTTCATCCAGTTCCATCCGACCGCTCTCGTCCACCCGAAGGGGCGCCTCCTCCTGACCGAGGCTCTGCGCGGCGAGGGCGCCCGGATCACGGACGCCGCCGGCAACGCGTTTCTCGACAAGGTGCACCCGGACGCCGAGCTCGCGCCCCGCGATGTCGTGGCTCGCGCGATCCACCAGCGGATGCTCGAACGGGACGAGCCCTACGCGCTCCTCGACATCTCGTACAAGCCCGCGGACTGGATCCGCGAGCGTTTCCCCGGGCTCACTCGCCGCTGCCTCGAATACGGATTCGACCTGACCGCCGGGCCTATCCCGGTCGTGCCGGCGGCCCACTACTCGTGCGGAGGCGTCTCGGTCGATCTCGACGGGGCGACGACGCTGGGACACCTGCGCGCCGCGGGCGAAGTTTCCTGTACCGGCGTGCACGGGGCGAACCGGCTCGCGTCGACGTCGCTGCTCGAAGGGCTGCTCTGGGGATGGAGGTCGGGCCGCGCCGCCGTGCGGGCGCTCCGCGCCGAGCCGCTCCGACGCCGGGTCGAGGTCCGTCCGTGGGAGCCGGAGTATGAGCCGGTCGACCCGGCCCTGATCGCGCAAGACTGGCTCGTCGTGCGCCACACGATGTGGAACTACGTCGGCCTCCTGCGCTCCGAGAAACGTCTCGACCGAGCGGGGCGCATCTTGGGAGAGCTCCGGGACGAGATCGAGAATTTCTACCGTCGCGGGACGATGTCCGACGAGCTCGTCGGGCTGCGCAACGGAGTTCAGACGGCGCTCGCCATCCACCGGGCGGCTTCGGACAACCGCGTCTCGCGCGGCTCGCACTATCGCGAAAACGGCGTCGAAACCGCTCCGACGCCCAGGCGGAAGAGGGCGACGCTGCTATAGTCGGTCGAACCTTCGAATGAGCCTTCTCTATCTCCATTACGAGGCCGACGAGCGCGCCGGGCGGGTGCAGAAGCTCGCGAAGAGTGGGGCCCACGTCATCGTTTCCGAGCCGCGCTGGCCGGCGTTCTGGGAAATCGCGAAACGGGAGAAGCCGATCGCGGTGGCGGTCGATTTCTCGCACGCGCCGTCGCACGCCTTGGAGACCGCCGACTACATTGCCAAGGCGAAGGAGACGCGCGATTCAGCGCTCTACCTCCTCCGCGTTCCGGAGGATCGCCTGGACGTCGTCCGGAAACGTCTTCCGCAGGCGGCCATCGTCACCGAGCCCGAGCTCGCGGAGCGGCTCGGCGCGATCGAGCGGGAAGCGCAGGCGCGCGCGCTCGAAAAGAAGGAAGCGGCCGCGGAGGCTCGGCGCACGGCACAAGCCGCCCGGAAGGCCGCCCGAAAAGCGGCCGCGGCGCCGGCGAAGTCCGGCAAACCGGCGAAGCCCGCGAAGAAGGCGAAGCCGGCCGGAAAGAAGGCCACGGCCGTCGCCCGCAAGAAGTCGGCTCCCGCCGCAAAGAAGAGCGCGAAGAAAGTGAAGCGCTCGCGGACCACCAAGAAGAAATAGACCCACGACTCGGGACCCAAAATCGAGGACCCGGGACCCGGGTCCGAAGCCCTCAGTCGGTCCGATAGAATCGGCCCCTCGAACGGGAGGACCGATGCCGACAGGATTCCGGAAAGAGGACCTCCGCGAGTACGCCTCGGGCAAGCGCGCCGAGTACGAGAAGGTCCTGGAAAAGATGGTCGAGATCCCGACCGTCTCGGTCGAGCCGGACCGCAAAGCCGACGTTCGGCGCGGCGCCGAGTACGCGGTGTCGCTCCTCGAGTCGTTCGGCGCGAAGGCGCGCCTCTACGACACGAAGGGTCATCCGATCGTCCACGGCCGCTTCGACCGGGGCGACAAGCTCCCCACGCTGACCGTCTACAACCACCTCGACGTACAGCCGGCGGAAGGGCCGGACTGGGAAACTGCCCCGTTCGATTTCGTCAAAAAGGGCGACCGGTACTTCGGTCGCGGCACGACCGACGACAAGGGACCCGCCATGACCGCGCTCTTCGGAGCGCGCTACGCCTGGGAGCAGGACCTTCCTTTGAACATCCATTTCCTCTGGGAGCTCGAGGAGGAGATCGGGAGCCCGCACTTCGAGTCGACGATCAAGGAGAAAGCAAAGGAGTTCGCCACCAAATCTGTGGTGGTCTCCGACACGGTCTGGGTCTCGCGGGCGCATCCCGCTCAACCGGCGGGCCTGCGGGGTCTCCAGGGCTTCCGGTTTACGCTCCAGACCGGCGAGACCGATCAGCATTCGGGCACGGCCGGCGGCGCGGCGCGCAACCCGGTCACCGAAATGTGCCAGCTGATCGCCGAGTGCGTCGACGGCAAGACCGGCCGGGTCAAGATTCCCGGCTTCTACGCGGACGTCGTCCCCCCGACGAAGCGCGAGCTCGAGGATCTGAAGAATTGCGGCTTCACCACAAAGGACTTCAAACGCGACCACCTGTTCCGGTCGCTCCGCGTGGAGGATCCGCTCGAGATCATGAAGCGCGTCTGGATGATGCCGACCTTCGAAGTCCACGGCATCGCCGGCGGCTACCAGGGACCGGGCGTCAAGACGATCATCCCGCCGAAGGCGACCGCGATCGTCTCTTGCCGTCTGGTTCCCAACATGAACCCGAAGAAGATCGTGCGGCTGGTCACCGAGTTCGTGAAGGACAGGAACCCGGACGTGAAGGTGTCCGCGGAGCACGAGCTGGCGGCCTACCAGGGCAAGACGACGGGACCCTACGCCGACGCGATCCGCGCGGCGATGAAGTTCGCGTTCGGAAAAGAGCCGGTGTTCGTGCGCGAGGGCGGCTCGATCGGCGCGGTGATCTCGATGGAGAAGGTCTTCAAAGCACCCGTTGTCTTCCTCGGCTTGTCGCTGCCCGAGCACGGCTATCACGCGCCGAACGAGAACTTCGACTGGGGCCAGGCCGAAGGCGGGATGGCCGCGTTCGCCGACTACTTCCGGCGCGTCGCGGAGCTGCAGCCGAGCTAGCACCGGGCCAGGGCGGAGAAAAGCGGACCGGGAAACTATCTGTCCGCGTAACCCATGAGCCGCCGGAAGAATCCGCGCCGGTCCTCGTGTTTCAGGAGGAGCTGCTCGAGCTCGCCCCGATCGAAGAAGATGCCCTCGCAGGAAGTGCATCTTTCGACCTCGATGCCGGAGATCGTCTCGACCGCCATGTCATGACCGCACTTGGGACACTTGCGCCAGTGCGCCTTGCGAAGCTCTTCGGACTCGGCGGTCTTCTTCGCGCGGTCCGCGTCCTCGCGCTTCTTGCGCGCCGCCTCCATCATCTGCGCCTCGTTCTGACGGAACCAGTCGTCTTCGCGCCCCTTGCGGATGTCTTCGGTGTCCCAGGGCATGTCGGGATTCTAGCCGCGAACTAACGCAGCAGGTCCTCGAGCGAGACGGAACGTTCCGTCTTCGCATCGCGGTACTTCACGATCACCGGCGTCTGGACCGAGAGACCCCACTCCTTTCCCCTGCCCTCCCGGATCGCCCGGGAGCCGGGCACGACGACCGCGCCGGCGGGAATCTCCAGCGGATGACCGGGACGCCTGCGGTACTCCTCGCCGCGCACCAGGTCGTACACGGGTGTTCCCCCGGTCAGAATCGTTCCCGCCGCGAGAACCGCCCGCTCCCGGACGACGGCGCCCTCGTAGATCCCGCAGTTGCCGCCGACGAGCACTTCGTCCTCGACGATGACGGGCAGCTCCCCCACGGGTTCCAGGACCCCGCCGATCTGCGCTCCGGCCGAAACGTGCACGCGCCGTCCGATCTGCGCGCACGATCCGACCAGGACGTGCGAGTCGAGGAGCGTTCCCTCGCCGATCCAGGCGCCGACGTTGACGTACGACGGCGGCATGATCGTGACGCCCCGTCCGACGTAGCACCCGTCGCGAACGGAGGTGCCGCCCGGCACGATCCGGACGCCGGAATCGAGCGTGAGCTCTTTCAGCGGAAAGGTGTCCTTGTCGAAGAAGGAAAAGCCCGAGGCGACCGGCTCGACCACCGCGCCGATGCGAAATCCGAGCAGGATTCCTTTCTTGACCCAGGTGCGGACGATCCAGCGGTCCCCTTCCTTTTCGGCGGCGCGGATCGAGCCGTCGTTCAGGCCCGCCTTGAGCTCTTCGAAGAGACGTCGGCTTTCTTCCGGAGAAAGCGCGTCGGGGTCGGCCGCGGCTCTCTCGATCGACCGGGCGAGTCCCGTCGTGTCGCGCGTCACGCCGGCGAAGCCGCGCTCGAGCGCGCCGAAGCGGCCTTCTTCGGAAGCAGCTTCAGGCCGGTGAGCAGCTTCTCGATGCGGCGACGCGTGTCGTCGCGGACGGGAACGAGCGGGAGCCTCAGGGTTTCGCCGCAGCGACCCATGGCCGAGAGCGCGCACTTGGCCGGCCCGGGACTCGACTCCCAGAAGTTCATTTCCATGAGCGGCAGATATTTCCGCTGGAGCTTCCTCGCTTCGTCCCACCGCCCTTCGAGCGCCGCGGAGACGAGCGCGCTCATCTCGCCCGGAATCTCGTTCGAGGCGACCGAGATCAGCCCGCGCCCTCCGAGCGCGATCAGCGCGAGCGCCGTCGAGTCCTCTCCCGAGAGCACCACGAAATCCTCGGGGAGCATCGTCATGAGCCGGGCGATCTTGCCGAAGTTCGGAGACGCTTCTTTCAAGCCGACCACGCGCGGGATCTCCGCGAGCCGGAGGATCGTGTCGACGTCCATGTCGGTTCCGGTCCGGGTCGGCACGTTGTAGACGATGATGGGCACATCCGCCGCTTCGGCGATCGCCGAGAAATGTCGCACGAGGCCGTCGGGCGAAGGCCGGTTGTACATCGGCGAGACCGAGAGGATGCCGTCGGCTCCGGCGTCGACCGCGTCGCGCGTCCAAAAGACCGCCTTCGCCGTGTGGTTGCCGCCCGCTCCGGCGATGACCGGCACCCGGCCGGCGGCGGCTTTCACGACCGCCGCCGTAACGCCCTTCCGTTCCTCTCCCGAGAGCGTCGCGGACTCCCCGGTCGTCCCGCACGGCACGAGGAAGTCGATCCCCTGATCGATCTGCCACTCGACCAGCTTCGCGAGCGCGCGGAAATCGATCCGGCCCATTTCGTCGAACGGGGTGACGAGCGCGGTTCCGCAGCCCTTCCAGTCCACGCGATACACGGTTCCTCCTTCGAAGCCTCTAACGGGCCTCGCCGAGTAATTCACCGAACTCGAACACACCCTGTCGTCCCGCGATCCGCTCCGCGGCCCAGACGGCGCCCCGGGCAAACCCGGCGCGCCCCCGGGCGCGGTGAACGAGCTCCACTTCGTCCTCGGGCGACTCGAACACCAGCCGGTGAAGCCCGGGCACCGTCCCGGCCCGGACGCTTGTGACGGGAGGCGCTTGTCCCGATTCCGCTTCGACGATCCCCGCGATCCGGCGCGCCGTACCGGAGGGCGCGTCCTTCTTCTCCGCGTGGTGCTCCTCGACCAGGTAAGCGGCATATCCCGCCGCCGGATACAGCTTCGCGGCGAGCTTCGCGAGCTCGAAGAACTGCCTCACGCCCACCGAGAAATTCGCGGCGTGGACGAGAGCCCCTCCTCCCGAGCGAAATTCGGCGGCGATGCGGGGAAGCTCCCGGTCCCAGCCGGTCGTTCCGCACACGACCGTCGCGCCCGAGCGCGCGAGCGCCGTCAGATTCTGCGCCGCCGCGCCGGGATTCGTGAACTCGAATACGACGTCCGCGTCCGAGAGCCTCTCCCGCGTGAGCCCGGCGCCGCCGGCGTTGTCCCGGGAGTCGAGCTTCCACACGACGTCGTGGCCGCGTCGGGCCGCCATCGTTTCGATCTCGCCGCCCATCTTTCCGGCTCCGACGATGCCGAAACGCATTCCGCCGCCCCTCTGACGCGCGGATTCTATTCGAAGAACTCGGCGTGGAGCCGCCTCACGACTTCCTCCACGTCCCGCTCTTCCACCACGAACGAGACGTTCCGCCGCGAGGCGCCCTGAGAAATCATCAGGACGTTGACGTCCTCGATCGTCCGGAAAATGCGCGCCGCGAGCCCCGGCGTGTACTTGATGTCCTGGCCGACCAGGCACACGATCGCGCGGTCGCGGGCGACCTCGACCTGGGCGAGCCGCTCGAGATCGCGGCGGATCTCGTGGAGCCGCAAGAGATCGTCCATCGTCACCGAGACCGAGATCTCGGACGTCGAAACCATGTCGACCGCCGTCTCCCATCGGGCGAAGACCTCGAACAGCGTGCGAAGGAAGCCGGAAGCCATCAGCATCCGGCTCGTCACGATGTCCACCGTCGCGATCCCTTTCTTGAACGCGATCGAGCGAATCCGGTCCGTTCCCGACTCGACGGAGGCCCGGATCTCGGTTCCCGCGAAGTCGGGACGCCGGGAGTTCTTCACCCGAACCGGAATTCCCTTCTCGATCGCGGGCGCCAGCGTGAGAGGGTGCAGAACACGGGCGCCGAAGTAGGCGAGCTCCGAGGCCTCCTCGAAGGAAATCGTCCGGATCGGTCGCGCGCCGGGAACGACCCGAGGGTCGGCGGTCATCATCCCGTCCACGTCCGTCCAGATTTCCACCGCCTCCGCCCCGAGCGCCGATCCGAAGAGAGCCGCGGTGTAGTCCGACCCGCCGCGCCCGAGCGTCGTCGTCGCGCCGGCATGGCTCGATCCGATATACCCGGCGGCGACCGGAATCTCTCCGCGCTCACAGAGCGGAGAGAGCTTCTCCTTCGCCCGTCTCTCCGTCTCCTGCAGGTCCGGCTGTGCGCGCCCGAAGCGATCGTCGGTCGCGACGATCTCGCGCGAGTCGAGCCCGACGGCGGGAAGAGATCGCGCCACGAGCGCTCTCGCGACGATGACGCCGGCCGTCATCTCGCCGTGGGCGAGGAAGTGGTCGCGGCCCGCCGCGGGAACGGACCGGAGAACCGCCACCGCCCGCGCCATCCGCGCGAGCTCGTCGAAGAGGGGAACGAGCTCCGCTTCGACCGCCGGGGAGCCGTCTGCGAAGAAATCGCGCAGCATGCGTTCGGTGTCGCGCTGGAGGCGGGAGAGGCCGGAGAGAGCGCGGGCCTCCTCGCCAGCCGCAGCCTGGTCGAGCGCTTCGATCAACCGATCCGTCGTGTCCGCGATCGCCGACACGACCACGACCGGGCGGTCCCCCTGGGCGCGGGCGACGATCGCGCATGCCCGCTCGAGCGCCGGCGCGTCCTCGAGCGACGTGCCGCCGAACTTCTGGACGATCAGGCCGGAAGTCCCTCGCCGAGGGTCAAGAGAGCAGCCCCTTCGCCACGGCGAACTCCGCGTTCAGGATCGAAGCGCCGGCCGCGCCCCGAACCGTGTTGTGTCCGAGCGCGGTGAACTTCCAGTCCAGCAGCCGGCACGGTTTGAGACCTCCCACGACGGTGCACATCCCGTCGCCGACATCGACGTCCCGCCGAGGCTGGGGACGGCTCCGCTCGCGGATGTAGACGATCGGCCGGGAAGGCGCCGACGGAAGTTCCCGTACGTCGTCGCGGCCGCGGAACTCTTCCCAAGCTTCTTCCACCTCGCCAGACGAGGCCTTGCGCGCGAGACCGACGGAGACCGATTCCGTGTGACCGTCTTCGACGGGAACCCTGTAGGTCATCGCGGAAAGGACGATTGGGGCCGGGGCGCCGGAGCCATCGCGTGCTCCGCCCAGGATTTTCGCGACCTCCCTCTCGATCTTCTCGGCCTCTTCCGGGATGTCCGGCACGACGTTGCCGAGGATGTCGAGCGACGCCACGCCGGGATACCCTGCTCCGGAGATCGCCTGCATGGTCGAGACGAACGCCCGCTCGACTCCGAAGGCGCGGTCGAGCGGCGCGAGCGCCATCGTCAGGAACATCGCGGAGCAGTTGGCGTTCGTCACGAGAGCGCCGGTCCACCCCCGCCGGGCCCGTTGCCGCTCGAGCAGACAGAGCGAATCGGGATTGATCTCCGGGATCAAGAGAGGCACGTCCTCGTCCATCCGGTGCGTGGAAGCGTTGGAAAAGACGAACACGCCGCGACTCGCGAAGAGCGGCTCGACCTCGCGTGCGGTCGCCGAGTCGAGGGCCGAGAAGACCGCGCGGCACGGAAGGTCGTCCGTGACCGCCGAAACGTTCCGGGAAGCGAGCGAATCGGGAAGCGGGGAGGAGAGGCGCCACCGCGCGGCTTCGGCGTAAAGCTTTCCGGCTGAGCGCTCGGAGGCGGCGAGCGCCGTGATCTCGAACCACGGGTGTCCCGTGAGTCTCTCGACGAACCGCTGGCCGACGGTGCCCGTGGCTCCGAGAACTCCGACGGGTATCTTCTCGTTCGACGTCCGCACGGCGCGAGTCTAACGTCGGAGACCCGCCCGTATAATCGAAGGTTCTAAGAACCATTGCTCATGAGCTCCGCAACGCCCGGACCCCGATGCCCGCGCTGTCAGCGGCCGGTCGCCGCCTGGCGGCTCGCACACTGCGTTTACTGCGGGGAGAGCTTTCCTCCCGATCTCAAGGAAGGCTTCGAGGAGCCGGAAGCGTTGAAGTGGGTCGAACGGCCGGCAATCCCGATCGACGCCGCGAAGCAGCTCGAGGTGATGAAGGTCCTCCCCTGGGAGGCGAAGAAGAAACCGAAGCCGGCGCTCCTTTTCATCGCCGGGCTTTCGATCGCCGCGTTCGTGACGATCTTCGTCCTTCTGTATCTGATCTCGAGCAAGTACATGCCTTCCTTCAGCTTTCTCGTGCTGGTCGTCGGCGCGATCTTCGTGGGCTACCTGGCGTGGGTCTTCCTCCGCGCATACCGCCGCGGAGCCGGCTGACCGCCGTTCCCCGGGCTTCTTCGGACGTGCAAAAGCCCCGGTGTCCCGGGGCTCGTAGGAAAAACCGCCGCTGCGCGGCCGCGGTCACACGACGGGTCGCCCCTGAATCAACCGGATGATGAGAACAACGACTGCGATCACGAGCAGGATGTGGATGAAGCCGCCGATGGTGTAGCCCGAGATCAAGCCCAGGAGCCAGAGAACCAGCAGGATGATGAAAATGGTCCACAGCATGAGGTCGTCTCCTCCTTTACGGTCGGGCCACCGAAGGCAGCCCCTGCAATCTACAGCGAAGCTCGTGCCAATTCTTTGAGTCCAAAGTCCAAAGTCCAATGCCCAAAGTAGTTGGGAGTGTGCATCTCAAGAACCCCGCGGAGCTCATCGGTCGCCTGGAGCTCGACCGGCCGGAGCGCGTGTTACTGATCGACGCGCCGGAAGAGCTCGTCCGTCTCGCCGAGAGCGCGCGCTCCGGCACAAAAGCGACACGGGAGACGAGCGGTGGCGCGATCCGTTCGGTCAAAGAGAAGTTCGACGCGGTCCTGGTCTGGAGGGAGGACCGCTCGGGGTCACGATCGGTCTTCGAAAAGGCGCTCGACCGGCTCGAGCCGGGCGGTGCGTTGTGGATCGTGACCGCGATGAAGAAGGTCCGCGGCCCGCTGACGCCCGCCGTTCACC
>DASXSX010000014.1:0-8457 GCA_036505815.1 Thermoanaerobaculia bacterium | reverse complement strand
GCGTGCGGATTCGTTTCCACTGCATACAGTTGTCCCCGGCCTCTCTCCAAAAGAAAAGCGCCCGCTCGATGCGGGCGCGCTCTGGAGTCCGGAGAACTTGGTGGGCTCAGTGATCCGCGCCGATCTGCTGGAGCAGCGTTCCCATGTCGAAGTATTGACGCACCGACCGCACCCGATCGTTGTCCACATCGACGACCTGGACGGCGCGCAACTCGATCTTCTTTCCGGTCGGAGGAATCTCGCGGTCGCCCGTGTTCAAGGGTCCCTCGTGAGTCCCCTTCCACGTGATCTCGAGAACGGCGGTGTTGCCGCTGACGAACTCGGACTGGAAGGTCGCGCGGCTGTCCGGGATCGCCGTCGCCCAGCCTTTCCAGGCGGTCAGGACGTCGTCCACTCCCTTGAGCTTGCGGTGAGTCCCGACCTCATCGTAGACGACATCGGGAGTGAGCGCGCCTCGCGCGCGATCCCAGTCCTTCTCGTTGTAAGCAATCACCTGCTCTTTCGCCACGTCGGCGACAGATTTCTGGGTCATGGCACCTCTCCTTTTGAAAGATTCACCCTATCACGGCATCCACCACAACAGCCGAGATCGCCATTCAGTCGTAGAGACCGTCTGCGTACCACTTCTCGGTGCGGCGATCGCGATAGATCCGGTAGAGCCCGCCTTCAGAGAGCTCAACGTCCCAGTAGTCGCGCGAAGCGGGGGCGGCGGACCACCATCCGTCCTCGAGACTCCAGGGCCCGGCGGCGACGCGCACCGAGCCGGCGATCTCGGGGACGGCGCCGTTGGAGGATTTGACGGAGAGGAGGCGGAAAGCCGGGGATCCCTCGCTTCGCTCGGGATGACCGGAGGAAGCGGGGGAAGTCATCACCTCTAACTCCACCGGCGGGCGCAGCACGCGGATCGCCAGGAGGCCTCTGCCCGTCCGCGGAGCGCGGCGGTCGGGCGGAGGAGGCGGAGGCGAGTAGTCGGCGACCGTGAATCGCTCGGGGCGGTGGCCGTCCACTGCGCGCGGCGAGCCGACGTGGTCCGCGCCGATAAGCGCGACCAGGCGCGCGATCGTCGTCGCGAGCCGATCGGGCGACAGCGCCGCGGGGCCGAAGAGCGAGAGCTGCGCCTGCCGAAGCCGGTCGGGCTGCGCGGCGAAGGTGAACCCGACGACCGGCGCGCCGGGCGGGCGCGCTTCGAGCTCCAGGCGGGTCAGGGTCAGGAGCGTCTTGACGTCGCGCGTGGGCGCGGGCAGCGTGATCGCGCGCGCGTCGTAGCCTTCGGGGTCGAGCTTCAGCCCGATCTCGAGACGCCGGCACGCGAGCGCCTGCGCCTCGAGTCGCCGGACGAGCCTCTCCAGCGCGGCGTTGCCGACGAAGAGGAACGGCTCGAGCGTCACGAGAGGCCATTCGAGCTCCATCCCCTCCGAAAGGCACGGCGACGGCAGACGCGGCTCGAGCGGCCGCGGGTCGATTCCGCGCGCGGTCGCATGGAGCTCGCGCCCCAGCTCTCCCAGCCGGCTCGCGACCTCTCCCTCGGGCAGCTTCGCGAGCTCCCCGATCGAACGAATCCCCCACCGCTCGAGCGTCTCGGCGAGCTCCATCTCCGGAGCGAGCTTCGCGAGCGGGAGCGGCGCGAGAAAGCGCGCCTCCTCTCCTTCCGGCACGATGGTCGGCGAGTCGGGCAGTCCGGCGGCGACGCGCGCGGCCAGCTTCGAGGCAGCGATCCCGAACCGCGCGGGCAGACCCGCTTTCTCCACAGCGGCGATGACGGCGCGGCCGAGGCGCGATTCGGCGGAGTCCGATCCCTCGCTTCGCTCGGGATGACAAGTTTCGAGAGGAGGTGGCACCGGTATCCCCGCAGCATCGAAGTAGACGACCCCGTCTCCCGCGCTTTCTACCCTCGAAGAGAAGCTGTCGGCGACCTCGGTCAACGCCTCCTGCGCCGCGCGCTCGCTCTCGCGATCCTGCCCGCGCGCGAGGAGGTCGGGGAGAAGCGCCCGCGCCTGCGGCAGCGTCTGGCCCGCCTGGATCCCGGCCCTTCGCGCGGGGCGGGTCGCGGCCACCACGCGCGCGGCGTTGCCATTGCCCTCGAAGACCGCGACGGCTTCGCCGGCGAGCTCCGGCTCGCTGCGCAACCGCGCGGCGAGCGGAAAGAGCGGCACGACGACGCAGGCGACGCGCGGGGAGGAGGGCATGAATCACGCAGATGCTCGGAGGGACCGATGCGAGGGCACCGCCGCGGGGAGACAGAGAAGAGAGTCGGTGGCAGTGAGTGAGAGTATCTCGGCGCGTCGCGGTGATCCCTGGACCTCTCTCTCCAGAGAAAGTCGCGACCCTGTGCCGACGAGAACCCTCGGCGCCGCGCCGCCTCCCATCCAGGTCAGGCGAGCCCCGTCCATCCGCACGACCGCGCCCGCCGCGAACCCGCTCACGCGATACGGCGACGCGAGAAGGAGGGCCGCGCCTTCGATCTCCGCCGCGCGCGCGAGACGCGCCCACGCCGCCTCGTGAGCTGCGCCGCGCAACGGCGGCAACCCGAGATCCACGGCGACGAGCGGGAACCCGGTCGAGAGGAGCATTTCCGCGGCGGCGAGCGCTTCCTTGACGCGCCTCGGCTGGGCCCAGAGGAGCCGCTCGAGATCGACGCCCGCTTCGCGCGCCGCTTGCGGATCGAGGTGACTTCCCCGATCGACGAGCGCCGCCGCTTCGCCGCACGACGTCGCCGACGCGAGCGCCGCGAGAACGATCGAAAAGCGTCCGCTCGAGCGGCGGCCCACGAGCTCCGTCAACCGGCCGCGCGGCAGTCCTCCCGAAAGGAGCCGATCGAAGGGAGCGAGCCCGACCGGCAGAGGCGCGGCGCGCGTTTCCCGCGACGGGAGCTCCGAGGCGAGGTGCAGCTTCGCGCCCGGCCCGGAGAGGAGAGCGAGGCCCGCCGGCTTTTCGCGAAAGCCGTTTCCCGCGAGCAGCTGCTCGAGCGCGAGAGTCCCGGAAGCGCCCATGGCGTGCGACGCTAGGCGTAAATCAAGCGTAAGTCAAGACGCAAAGCTTTTCGGGCATCTTCGCGCAGTTATGTTAAGGAAGCTTGATATTTTGAAAAGAATGCATTACACCAAGGCTGACCTAAGGAGGCGAAGACCATGAGTCAGATCGATTTCCCCGCGCGGGAGACGGCGAGCCACCCGCTCTGACGGACCTCCCGCCTCGACGGGTCGAGTTCACTGCGTGCGGGCCGACCGCGAAGCTCTCACGCGAAGCGGTGCGCGACGTGATGCTCGTTAACGAGTGAAGAACACGCTGCGCGTGCTGCGCGCCGAGCGCGACTGGTCGCAGGCGGAGCTCGCCGACTGGCTCGGCGTTTCGCGTCAGACCATCAATGCAATCGAGACCGGAAAATACGACCCGAGCCTCCCGCACGCATTCAAGATCGCGCGGCTCTTCGACCGGATGATCGAGGAGATCTTCGATCCCGCGGAGCCGATCGAAGCCCGGCGAAGGCCTGCGTAGCGCGGCCCGAGTCGGACTCTTCAGCTCCTATCGATCGAGCAGCCGAAGGATTTCGTCTCCGCGGGATTGATCGGCTGCCCGGCGAGAAGAGCATCGAGAGCGTTGCGCAAGTCGGGAGTACCCAATTTCGACGCGATTCGACCGTGGTAGCGGAGCTTCCCTCCCTGATCGAGGACGAACACTTCAGGCGTCCGACGCGCGTCGAGGAGTCTGGCCAGCTCTCCGCGCGGATCCCGAATGACCGGAAACGTGTGTCCGTGCTTCCGCGCGTGCGTGCGGATGTCGTCTTCGGTTTCCAACCGGTCACTGTGTACGGCTACGAACAGGACCTTTTGCGGCTCGTACTGGCCGACCAGATCGTGGAGAGCGTCGTTGTAGTAATTCGAGTACGGACAGAGCGTCGACCGAAATATCACGACGACCGCACGGTGACCGCGTTGCGCCTCGGCGAGCGAAAAAGAGTCGCCCTGGACGGTCGTTCCGCTGAAGCTGGGAACTGCATCCCCGATCTCGAGTGCGGACGCGCCGGCCGAGAGCAGGAGCGCGAGAAATGCGGCGTGGGAGAGCTGGCGGATGACCCTACTCGGTCGAGGCGATTGCCGGCGAAGATTTCCGAGCAAAGCTTCGGATCACCCGCTTCGGCGAGAAGCCCCAGCTCATTCCGATAGCGAGTCCGGGCTGGACCGCGTGGATGTTCCTTCCCCAAACCGTCGACTGGTACGACGCGAAAACGTCCACGGAACCGGTCAGCGCGTACGTGACGACTCCACCCAGGTTCAGATAGTCACTGCGAGCGAGCTGGTCGTGATGCACGTAGTACGGCGTCCGGCGGAACGCCGCCGCCTCCGGCGTGCCCGGCACGGGCAGATCGAGCCCTCCGTGCGTCTTCTGATAGCTGCACAGCGCGGACAACCCCAGCGATTGAGTGAGGAAGTACCCGGCCTCGAGATCGAGGTTGCTCCGATCGTGGGAGACGCCGAGAACCTTTTCCGCAAACGCATACGAGTAGCGCAGCTGGGCGAACCCCGCCTCGAGGATCGGATTGAGCCGACGTCCGGCGGACACCCCCACCAAGTACTGCTTGAGCCCGGAAGAAAGGGCGGCGTGCGCAAACGTCGGGTAATCGCGGGTCGGAATGATCGCGGAGACGAATGGAGTCACCATCGCGGGTTCGCGCCACAGGTTGTAGCGGAGATCCAGACGCAGGTCCGTGAAGCCGCTGTGGTATGCGCCGTTGTCCACAGCGGTCGCGTGGGGCGATCTCCCGTCGTAGCGCGCGGATGCATAGGGTACGCTCGCGCTCGCTGCGAGACGGTCGGTAAAGCTGTACGTCAGACCAAAAACGGCGACGTTCATTCGGATGCGGCCGCTGTCGAACTTTCGGCCTTCCAAATACAGATGGTCGCGCGTGTAGATGTTCTGGTACACCGCGCCGAACGAAGCTTCACCTTTCGGCGCCAGCCAGGCCTGCGCCAGGACGGAGGACGCAAGGAAGAACGCCGAAGCCCAGGACAGGAGAAGCCGCCGGCGATTGGGTGCCGAACCGGAATTGATCAGGCGCGATTCTTCTTGCATCTCGGGCTCGAATTCTCGGCCCGGCTCACCATGGCTTGGTCGACGACACTCAGCAGGTCGTAGTTCTTCTTCGCCGGCGTGATCAGACAGCTGTACCGCTTCTCCGCCGCCGCCCGCTGATCAGCGCTCGGGTTGTACGCCACGGGAATCAGCGAGGGCCTCGCCTTCGCCGCCTGGACCTCCTTCTCTAGCGAGGGGGCGTCCGCGTAGTCGGCGAGAACCAGGTCGTATTTCCCGGAGCCGAGCTCCGTCGCGAGCTCAGCGGCGCTGGTCACCGCGCGAGGGTTGTGGCCCGCGAACTTCAAGAGAGAGCGCAACTGGTACTCCCGATCGGCGGCGGAGATGCCGGAACCCGGGTTCAGATACACGAGGATCGCTGCGGGATGCTTCGTCGCGAGCATTCGCTGGAAACGGATTCCGCGTCCCAGGAGAACCAGCTTGTCCCCGCAGGCAAGAAGCGACGCATCGGCGAGAAGAATGCCCGCCAGAGCCCCGAAAACGACCAACGATCTGCGCATCGACTTTCTCCTTGATTCCCGCGGGCAGATCTACGCCTCCGCGTGTGGAGGAGTCAAATAGGTTTTGGGTAAGCGCGCCTAAGCAACAGCACAGGGACCATGGCTTTACTAGGTAGCGCAACAACCTATTCCCTTTGAAATCAGCCGCTTCTCCGTCCACGAATCGGCAACGTCAGAAGGCTCGGTGGACCCGGGCGCCGACCTGATCCATATGATGGGCAAGACCCATCTCACGCCGGAACGGGCGAGCCATCGTCGGGCTGATCGAAAACCGGTGGAAACCTGAGCGCCTTCCTGAGACTTCATGCACCTCCCTCCGCGATCGTGAACTCAGGAGGTGAGTCATGAGGGTGAGATTTTTCGATCGGATCGTTTTTCCTGGTGCTTCTCCGGACGAGAAGGGGAGACCGAAAACAACCGCAAAGACACAAGGGCGGACACGAAACGGTGTGCCCGGTCTGTCCATCCTTGGTCTGGCAGGACTCGTCATCTGCTCCGTCCTGGCCATCACCTGCTTCTCGGGAACTGCTCTGGCAACGGACCCCTCGGGATTCAGCAGTATGGTTTTCGGTCCGACGCTCTTCGACGAGATTGATGTCAAGACCCACACCGACGACCACAAAGTCCTGATCAAGACGTGGGGGCTCTCGGACGTCTATATCGTGACCAACACAGTCGCGCTGGGCGGATACTCCGGATGGCATTCGCACCCGGGGCCGAGTCTGGTGACGGTCAAATCGGGCACGGCCACGTACTATGACGGCGACGATCCCACCTGCACGCCGCACGTCGTCGAGGCAGGGAACGGCTTCGTGGATCCAGGAGGCGGCCACGTCCACATGGTCCGGAACGAGGGCAGTGTCCAGCTGGAGTTGGTCGCGTTCCAGATCGTTCCGCGGGGCGCGGCAAGGCGCATCAACGCACCCGATCCGGGCAATTGCCCCTTTTGAGTAGTGGCGTATCGAGGATGAGAGGGCCGGAGGGTGGGTGCTGCCCCACCCTCCGGATTTCGTTCTAGGCTTCGCCCGCGCGCCGCCCGACCTCATTGATCCGTCGGACGAGGTTCGCGAAGCGCGGATCGGACCGGAGAGACTCGAACTGAGGGTCGAACTGCAATTGTCCGAGCCACGGCTGACGCTCCTGGAATGCCTTCTCGAGCCACGTGAAGGCCTCGTCCTTCTCACCGAGCTGTGCATGGAGAACGCTGAAATGAATGGACGAGACGTATGTATATTTGGCGGCCTCCTCCATGAACGCCAGAGTCTTTCGATAGAGCTCCTTCATCGCCTGTTGATAGCCGGATTCGGCAAAGTCTCGACCGAGTTCCTGAGCAGCTTCCTCATCCCCGGATAGCGAAAGGTACGCCTGCCGCTCGGCGATCGCCTCCCGATACATGCCCTTGCGCGAGTAGACCTCCGCCAAGTGATCGTGCAGGCGTGCATCCTTCGGATCGAGCTCGATCGTCTTCTTGAATTGACGGATCGCTTCGTCGTTCCGACCCGCCCAGTAGAAGATCGAACCGAGTCCCCGGTTTGCCTCGACGGAAAGGGGGTCGAGCTCCTGCGTGCGTTTCCCTTCGGCGATGGCTTCGTCCCAGTGACCCGTTCGACTGAGGGTCTGCGAGTAGAAGCGCCGAATGACCGCGTCGTGTGGGCTCGAGGCCAGGGCCTTCCGCAGCTCGTCGAGGCACGTCGCGGGATCCCATCTCGCCAGCCGGTTCTGCCCGAGCGCGAAGTGCACCTCTGCCAGCGTGTCGTCCAGAGCCTGCGCTTTCCTCGCGGCGGATTCAGCCTTGGGCATTCCCTCGCTGGGCGGTATCAGACCCTCGAAGGCCATGGCCCGGTACGCGTGGGCCAACCCCGCATAGGCCGGTGCGTACGTGGGGTCTTTCTCGATTGCCTTCTGGAAGAACTCGATGGCCGTTTGATAATCCTCGCTCTTGAACTTGGACCAATAGAACCGGCCTCTGAGATACGCATCGTAGGCTTCCGGATCGACGGGTCGAACCTTGGCCAGACGCTTCCCCTCCTCCGGAGTCAGGCGGACCTTGATCTCGCCGACAATCGCGCGCGCGGCTTCCGCCTGCGCGGCGAGGACGTCGGTCAGGTCTTTTTCATAGCTCTCCGCCCAGAGATGCTGGTCCGTGGCGGCACGGATGAGCTGCACCGTGATGCGCACACGCTGGCCCGAGCGCAAAACCGATCCTTCCACGATCGAGTCGACATTCAGCTCCCGCGCGATCTGGGGAAGCAGCTTCTTCGTTCCCTTGTAATGCATGACGGACGTTCGCGAGATCACGCGAAGCTTCTCGACCTTCGCCAAGTTGGCGATCAGCTCCTCCGTCATTCCGTCGACGAAGTAGTCCTGGGCCGGATCGCCAGAGACGTTCTGCAGCGGCAGAACCGCAATCGAATGCACGGGGCCGGTGCCGCCCGGCAACCCCCGCGTCACGACCAGAAGAATCGTGCCCAGGACGACGCCGGCTCCCACAACGCCGATCGCCACGAACCGCTTTCTACGGCGAGCGACCGGCCCAAGCGACGGCACCGTCGCCGGCGTCCCCGTCAGAATCGCCTTGAGCGCGTAGGCCAAGTCACGCGCCGTCTGAAAGCGATGGTCCGGCCGCTTCTCGAGACAGTGACGTATCACTCCCGCCAGATCGGCAGGCAGCGGCCGACCCGAGCGCGCCGGCTCCGCCGGCTCGTCGCGAAGGATCGCTGCAAGAGTCTCCGCGCCAGTCCCTCCCGAAAAGGGCCGGGATCCGGCCACCGCCTCGTAGAGAATGCAACCCAGCGAGAAGATGTCCGATCGGGCATCTGCAGCCAGCCCGCTCACCTGCTCGGGCGACATATAGCCGACCGTGCCCATG
>DASXSX010000013.1:0-3421 GCA_036505815.1 Thermoanaerobaculia bacterium | reverse complement strand
CGGGGGTCGAGATCCGCGGCGCGGCGCGCGTGGGTCGTGGCGCCGGGCAGATCTCCGGCCTTCAGAGCCTGCGCCGCCGCGTCAAGTAGGGGCGTCACGTTGACGCCCGGCTCGATCGGGGCCGTGGTGCCCGCGGAGGCGGACCCCGAGATCGGCGCCGAGGTCACGATTCCCTTCTGGAGATCGGAGGCTCGCTGGCGCGCCGCGTCGGCGTCGGCGGAGCGGCCGAGCTTCTCGTAAATCTCGGCGAGCAGAAGCTGCACCTCGGGATCGCTCGACCCGGCCGCGGCCTTGAGGTCCGCGAGTGCCTCTTCCGCTTTGCCCTCCGTGAGCTTTCTGCGGGCGTTCCGCTTCAGCTCCCGGAGCTCCGCGGGGCCGAGCAGCGGCGTCGTCCCCGCAATCTCCGTCCGCACCGACTGCGCGAGCCGGGCGAAGTCGGGGCTGTAAAGGTCACCGACGACGACCAGGTCCGGTCGCGCGGAGTAAGCCGCCTTGAGGTTGTCGCGCGCGTTCTTCGAGCTGCCCGCGATGTAGAAGGCCCAGGCGCTGTTCAGGTAAAGGTCGGCCTTGCGGTCGGCCGGCGCGTCGGCGGAATCGGCGGCGCGGGCGTACTTTTCCGCCGCCTCCTTGAAGCGGCCGGAGTCGAACGCGCGCTTCGCCTCGGCCTCAAGCTTCTCCGCGTTCTGTGCGAAGGCGATCGCGGAAACGAGAAGCAGGCCCGCGAGCGCCGCGAGCGCGCGCACTGCGCGGCCTCTCACTGCCCTCCGATCCCCTGGTCGATGGCCACAGCGGCGGGCGGCGTCCAGGGGCTCTCGCCCCGTTCGGGAACGGTGATCTGTTGCGTCACCGGCTGGAAGCCTTCGCGGTGGAGCGTGACGCTATACGTCCCTTTCGGCAGACGCAGCCGGGAAGCCTGCGGAAGGCTGCCCTTGTACTTCCCGCCGATGATGACGGAGGCGCCGGCCCACGACGGATCCGCCTTGATCACGAGATAGCCGACGGGGAACTGGTACGCGATCGTCTTCGATTCCTTCGGTCCGACCTTGAACTCGCGCTGGTAGGCCTCGAGCCCGTCGGCTTCGAAGCGAACCCGGTGTGAACCCTCGGCGAGCTCGAGCGTCCGGGCCGGTATCGAAGGGCCGATCTCTTTGCCGTCGACGTAGAGAGTCGCGACCGGGATCGAGCTGAATTGAACGCGCCGCTTGGTGGCGGGCGCGGAGGCAGCCGCGGGCGGCGCCTCCCGCGCGGCGGAAGCCTGCTCCTTCGGAGGCTCGGCCTTCGGCCTGGCGGCGGCCGGCGGCGGCTTTGGAACGTTCAGCTCAATTCCTCTCTGCGGTTCCGGAAATTCGATCGACGGCGCCTTCTCCGCGCTCTTCGCGGCGGCCGGGGGCGGCGCGGACGGCGCTGCCGTGCGTCCTCGACTGAGATAAAGGAACGCGACGACTCCGGCGACGAGGACCGCCGCGACCGCGATGAAGATCGGCGTGCGGCTCGGCGCGGCGGGCGGTTGCAGCGCGATCTCCGCGCTCCGTCCGGCGATGGTCGCTTCGCCGGGAGCATCGTCGGGATCGCGGAAGTTCACGAGCTCGAGCCCCGCTTTTCTTCGGGCCGAGCCGGACGACGGCGTCGCGTCGAGAGCGGCCGGGACCCGCGCGAGAGATCCGGAAGGCGGCGTGATCGAGGATGGCACGATGCCGCCGGAGGGCGTCATGACCGTCGCGTCCATTTTGTCGGCCGGGAGGACCGTCGTCGGGAACTGCGCCGAGGAGCCGGCCATCTCGCGCTGGACGTTCAGCAGATCCTGCTTCAACGTGTCCATCGAGGGATAGCGGTTCTCCCGCTGCTTCTCCATCGCGCGGTTGACGGCGGCGACGAGCATCGGAGGAGCGTCGGGAGAGAGCGCCTCGATGGGTTCCGGTGTCTCGTTCAGGATTTTGTAGAGAACGGTCGAGAGGTGCTCTCCCCGGAAGGGCTTGCGGAAAGTCAGGAGCTCGTAGGCGAGAATCCCGAGCGAGAAGATGTCGGTCCGGCGGTCGACCGGCTCTCCGCGGATCTGCTCGGGAGCGAGGTATGCGGACGTCCCCAGCGTGATGCCGGTCTGGGTCAGGTTGGACTCGGTCTGGAGCGACTTCGCGATCCCGAAATCCATGATCTTGACCGATCCGTCATCGAGGATTCGCACGTTCGCGGGCTTGATATCGCGGTGGATGATCCCCGCGGCATGGGCGTAGGCGAGGCCGTCGGCGATGGCAACCAGGATCTCGACTTTGCGCAGAATCGGAAGCGGCTCGGCGCGCTTGATCTTCTTGTCCAGGTCCTCGCCGGAGAGAAACTCCTGAACGATGTAGGGGATGCCGTTCTCGACGCCGAAGTCGTAGATCGTGGTGATGTGGCGGTGGTGCAGATTGCCGGCGAGCTCGGCCTCCCGGAAGAACCTGCTCTTGATCTCCTCGTCGTTCAGCTGGCAGGTCTTGATCGCGACCGTTCGCTTGATGTACGGGTCGCGGCCGCGGTAGACGGAGCCGAAGCCTCCGGAACCGATCTTTCCGGTGACTTCGTATTTGCCGATCTTCTCCGGTAGCTGGGTGTTTTCCGCCATCTGATCTTTCGAGGGGCGTGGCAAGTTTAATCGATTGAGCGAGGCACCGAAACGCGGCGATCGAGTCAAATTGCGCGCAGCCGGTAGACTCCGGGCCGTGAAGGCGTTCGAGCGCCTCCTCCTCTTCTCCCTGCTGGCGGTTGCGCTGCTCCTGCCACAATCCGGCTGCCGCCGCGAAAGAGCCGCCGGCAAGCGGGCCGCGGCCTCTTCGGTTCCGCTTCTTCCGCTCAAGTTCGAGCCCCCGCGAAACGGTCTCTTGACCGATCGCCACCTGGACCTCTACGTGAAAGTTCGGCGAGGGGCGCGGGACCGGTCCGAGTCCGACGCGGCCCGGGCGCTCGGCATCGATCCGGACGAATTCGCTTGGGTGCGCGCTCGAATCGTCGAGGCTCTCGTGGCCCTCGACGAGTCGCGGGTCCGAGAAGCCTCCGCCGAGACGTACGCGCGCACCATCGCCTCGCTCCGGCAGACTCTCCGGAGCGTGCGCGACGCCTCGACCGCCCGTACGATCGAGTCGCAGATCGCCGGCCTCGAGCGCGAGCGGTCGGGGATGCGGCGGCCGGACCCACTGCCGCCGGCCCTCGCCGCCAACACGCAGAAGGTGGCCTCCCGCCGCGCCGAGCTCGAAGCGGCGCTCAAGTGACCGCGCTCGAAGAGCTCCTCTCCGACGAGATCGAAAACGGCTCTTTTCCGGGCGCTGTTGCCCTGGTCGGCAACGCGGAGGAAGTCACCGAAGTCGCCGCGCTCGGCCATGCGGTCCGGGAGCCGGAAGAGATCGCCGTCTCCGCCGACACGCTCTTCGACCTCGCCAGCCTGACGAAG
>DASXSX010000012.1:0-27871 GCA_036505815.1 Thermoanaerobaculia bacterium | reverse complement strand
TTCCGACCAGCGCGACGACTCCAAACCACCGATCGGGGTTTCGCTCGAACTTCCACGCCCACTCCTCTGCGGCAAGCTCCCGACCGAAGACCCGCGCGAAGAGGCGCCGGATACCGGGGGAATCGGCGGCGGTCGCCTCCCGCACGAGAAAGGCGCTCATTTCTTCTCCCAGACCATCGTCTCGAGCGGCTGACCGTCGACTGCTCGAAAAACGCGGAGGTAGAGCGGCGCTCGCGGGAAACGCGCGATGATCTCCTCGGGCAGAACGAAGTCGGAGTCGAGCGGGGCGCCCGCGAACGGAAGCAGGGACGGGTTGGTCGAGATCGCAACCCACGCCCCTTCTCGCGCGGGAAGCTGTGGCTGCGCGATCTCTGGAAAGGCGGCCACGCGCCCGCGACTCGACGTCCAATCGAGAATCGCCTCTCCGAGCCGTCCATAGCGCCGTCGCCGATAAACGCGACGCGACTCGACGCGCCGCGCCGGAGCGTCCGGGCTCGCGACGGCGCTCGCTCCCCAGACGTGGTGGACCCGCGCCCGCGGGACGAACCGCAAGAGCAACTCCCGTGCGAGGACGCGGTCTTCCCACTCAGTCTCTTCATATTCGAACAGGAAGCGTTCGTCGAAGCGGCCGATGCGATCGAAGACGTCACGACGGACTGCCAGCGCCGCCCCCGTGAGATGACGCGCGTCGCCGCCGTATTCCCAGAGTCGCAGCGTTTCCCTCGCGAAGGAGGCGAATCGCCGCTTCTCGCGCGGCAGCGGACGGCCTGCCGACAGTTGCGCGAGATCGGAAAGAAAGCCAGGTGCCCAACCGGGAGGGAGTCGCACACGATCGCCGGGATCCCAAAACGCGAGCGGAGCAGCCGCACCGACCGCGGGATCGTCCACAGATTCGAGGAGCGGGACGATGGAGCCGGTACGGAAGACGACGTCGGCATTGGAAAGGAGGATGCGGAACGACGACGCGAGGGCGAGGCCGGCGTTTAAGCCGCCGGCGTAGCCGCGGTTCTCGCCGAGTGGCAGAAGGAGGTCGGCACCGGCCGTCCCGAGCTGCCGCACTTGATCGGCGCCGGAACCGCAGTCGACAAGGATCACCTCACCTGCGATTCCCTCTTCCCGGAATGCCCTCCGGAGCGACTTCACGCATTCGAGCGCCTCGCGGGCGCTCCGATGGCTCACGACAACAGCGGAGACGTCGGGCCGCATCGGTCTATCGAGAGCCGAGCGCTTCCCGGAAAACGGCCTCCAGCCGTTCCGCGACCTTCGCAGAGTCGAACCGCTTCGCCACGGCAGGTCCTTCGCTTCGTGCCTGCCTCCGCGCGCGGTCCGACAGCCCCTCCGGAAGGGCGCCCGCGAGGGCGCCCGGGTCGCCTTCGGCAAAGTAGCGCGCCGCGTCGCCGGCGATTTCCCGATGTCCGTCCGTGTCCGAAAGCAGGCACGGCAGGCCGCTCGCGAGAGCTTCGAGAACGGGAAGACCGAACCCCTCCTCCCGGCGCGACGGACCGAGGAACAGGTCCGAAGCGCGGTAGACGAATGGCATGCGCGCCGGGGAGAGCCGGTGGTGGTACTCATCGACGACCGACGTCGCCTTCTCTCCGGCGCTCATCGGCATCGTCGACACGCGCCGCAGCCGGAAATGCCCTCCCCGACGACGCCAGAGAGCGAGCCCATCGAGAGCGATCGCGATCCCCTTTACGTCCGCCTCGAAGGGCCCGACGACGAGAACGACCGGTGGATTTCCTGGCGGTCCGGGCGGCTCGGGAAAGAAGCCGTCGTGATCGAACGCCTGGCCCACGTTGGTAGCCGGACCGAATCCCTTGGCGTCGAGGAGCTTCGCGAGTGTCTCGGACACGGTCAGCTTGCGGGTCGGCGCGCGATACACCTCCTCGATTGCGCCGCGGAGATGGGAGTAGAAGGTGAAGTCTGCCTCGTACCCCTGGCAGAGATGGAAGACGGGACCCTTCGATCCCGCGAGCGCGGGCGGAACGGTGGTCCAGAACGTCGCCACAGAGACGTCGGCCCGCTCGAGCTCCGCAGATTCCGCGAATGCCGCGCGCTCGAACCGGGCGCGCGCCAGCGGAAACCAGCCGGGAGGAGCGTCACTCGAGACGATCGCGACCCGGTGTCCTCTGCGGGAAAGCGCTTCGGCCTGGGCGAGCGCGACTTTGACCCCGCCGCAGAGCTCCGTCGACCCGAGAAGATAGGCGATTCGCAAGTTCACTTCGGACTCGCCACCGCCATCCACTGATACGTGGTCAGGCTCACGCGGTCCGCCTGCGGAAAGCCGCCACCCCATTTCAGAAACTCTTCCGCGTCCGGGGCGGGAGCGCCGGCGAGCGCTTCGATCGCGACCGTCCGCCACCCCGCTTCCTCGAGTGCTTCCTCCAGGAACGAACGCGAGAACCAGCGAAGGTGTCCGGCGTCGGCGAGACCCGCGGGTAGGACGTCGAATCGGCCGAGGACGAGGTCGCGGACGAGCGAGAGATGCCCGACGTTCGGAACGCTCACGACAAGAGTTGCCGCAGGCGCCGCAAGCCGGCGCGCGCTCCCGAGCGCGCCGACCGGGTCCTGCAGATGCTCGAGCACGTCGGCGAAGAGAAAAGCATCGAATTTCTCACCCGAGTCGGCGAGGGCTTCGAGGACGGCGGAGGCCTCGCCTTCCACGACCCGGTCCAGACGCAGCCGGGCGCGCCTCACGGCGACGGGGTCCTTCTCGACGCCCGTCACCTGTCCACCCGATCGGGCCTTCCACGCCGCTCCCGCTGCCCCGGTCCCGCAGCCGACGTCGCAGAGGCGGCGAGCGGATTCCGGCAGACGGAGCACGAGCTCCGGTCTCTCATGCTCAGGATGGTTCTCGAAAACGAGCGCCCGGAACGCCGGGTCGACCTCCTCCGTCGCGCTCGAAAAAAGTCGGGTGGAATACTCCGCGACGCTCTCGTCGGAGTACGCCGGAATTTGCGCCGGCCGAAACGCGATCGCCGGCACGGCGGTCGCGTCGAACGCGGCGGGAACAGCAGGCCATCCCGCTCTCTCCAGCTCGCGCAACGTGTGTACCGAGCTGAGCTCGCCGACCGAGACGGGAATACACGGAACGGCAGTTCGCCCGGTCACGCGCGGAGGCCTCGGGAGAGGCGCGGGTATCGCCCGGCTCTCGCGCACGACGACGCAGATCTCCGCGTCTTCCAGCGCCCCGGCCGGGCTGTGTTCGGAAGGTTCGGCCGCTCTCGTCAGACCGAGCGCACGACGCCAGCGCAACCGTCCGATCCGAAGGCCGTAATCGAGCGGGACATCGGAAGGGAGGAAGACGAGATGGAGAGGTGGACCGGAAATGCTCAAGAAAGGTTCGACACGGCGGAATCGGGCGGGAACGTCAGGCCTTCGGCGGGCTCCGATTCCAGGAGGCTCCACGCGTGAGTCGGACTCATGAGACCGACCGTGTACTCCGGAGGAACCACCGAAAACCCGGGATCCAGGATCCGCATATCGTGCAGGTGAAGCGCCTTTTCGTCGGCGAGAAATACGTAAACCTTGAACTGTCCCTGCGCGAGCAGAAGCTTCGGCAGCGTGAGGCGGACGCGGTAGCACCTCCAGCCGGATAGCGGCGCCCACTCTTCGCGGCGCGTATCCATCGCGAAGGCTTGAACGCCGTCCTCGCGGTCGACTCCGACTCGGACCTGAAAGGCGAGCCCGGGATCCATCGACTGGAACCCGACGTCGATGACCAGCGCCTCGCCGCTGGCGAACTCCGTTCGCGGGTGGCCCGACCCGTCGTGCACGACGACGTCCGTCAACAGCGCGGGCCGGCGTCCTTCCGTCGAGACCGAGGAAACCTCCGCGAGTCCGGCGCTCCGTCGCTCCTTCTCCTGCAGAAATGCTTCGTAACGCCGAACCACGGCGACCGCCGGACCGGACGCGGCCTCCATCCCTTCGCGCAGCCAGATCGCCCGGTCGCAGAGGAGCGCCACGTAGTAGAGCGCGTGCGAGCAGAAGAGCAGCGTCCCGCCCCGCTTCTGAAAGTCGGTGATGCGGTCGATCGACTTCTTCTGGAAATATCCGTCCCCGACGGCGAGGGCTTCGTCGACGATCAGGACTTCCGCGTCGGCGTGGGTCGCGACCGCGAAGGCGAGCCGCAGCGTCATCCCGGAGGAGTACGTCCGGACCGGACGATCGAAGAAATCACCGAGCTCGGCGAAATCACGAATCTCCGGAAGTCGTCGCCGGATCTCGCCGGACGAGAGCCCGAGCAGGACCGCGTTCATCCGCGCGTTCTCGCGTCCCGTGAACTCCGGATGGAATCCCATCCCCAGCTCCAGGATCGAGGCCACGGTGCCGTGGCGCTCGATCGATCCGGAGGTCGCCTGAGTCGTTCCGGCGACGATCTTTAACAGCGTCGACTTGCCGGCGCCGTTCTCCCCGATCAGGCCGAGAGCCCGGCCGGACGGCAGGTCGAAGGAGATGTTCCGGAGAGCGTGGAACGGACGGTGCCGCGGGACGCGAAAGAGAAGCTCCCGGAGACGGTCGAGAGGGCTCTCGTAGAGCCGGTAGACCTTGGAGATCGATTCCGCCTTGACCGCGAGGCGGTCCGTCAACGTTCGACCCTCCTGTGCGTCACCGTCCGAGCGCGAACTCGCAACGGCGGCAGAGGAAATCGTCCGGCGCCTTCTCGACACCGTAGGTCCAGCGCCGCAGCCTCGCCAGGACGTCGCCCCCGAGGATCTCGCCGACCGTCTGGGTCTTCAGGTCTCCGATGACGAGCTTTTCCGAATAGTCCTGGCAACAGAGAACCGCTCTTGCGGTCGCGGTCACGTGAAGGTGCTCGAAGGGCCGCGACCCCATGAGCTCGCACCCCTTGAGCTCCCGGATGGGTGGAGGCTCCGGCACGAAGGTGCCGCTCCCCGGCCGGCTGCGGATCCGGAAGGGGTTAACTTTCCAGCCCAGCGGCTCGAAACGCTCCCGGATTTCGCGGACGTCGCGGCGGTGTGCTTCGTCGTTGTCCCCGAGAGCGACGATGACCGTCTCGTGGGCGATCTCGCGAGCGGCGAGCGCATCGATGTTCGCGAGCACTCGTGCGAGGTCCCGCGTGCCGTGCATCTTCTCGTAGCGCGCGGGGTCGAGCGTGGGCAGGTTGATCCCGATGTAGCGGAACCGCCCGCCGGCGGCGAGCCGCTCCGCCCGGTCCGGCCCGAAGTGAGAGGCGTTGGTCAGCAGCGAGACGGGCAGCCCGCGAGCGAACAGGGCCAGGCAGCGCTCCTCGAACAGAGGGTCGATCGTCGGTTCGTTGTAGTTCGACAGGAAGACGACGACGTCGCGGCCCCCGATTTCCAGCACCTGATCGGCGATCGACTCGAAGAGCTCCTGGCTCATCACCTCGCGTTCGCGCGGGTCGACGGAGACCGGGCAGAACGGACAGCGGTGGTTGCAGGTCGTGCAGGTCTCGAGAGAGACGTAGAGAAGGTGCGACCGCCGGGTCTCCGCGTCGAGGTCGTCGATCAGGAAGCGGGCCGCGCGCAGGTGCTCGAGGACCGCCGGATCGACCTCCGGGGCCCTGCCGTTCATCACACGCGCTAAGGCCTGGAAGCCGGGACCGTCCTTCGGCAGCGACTCTCCGGTGGTCGGGTTGTACAGGACCGAGCCGCGGTCGTGGAGATAGGGCGAGGGCATTTCCACTTCCAGGACGGCGGAGGAAGCGCGCGCCGCGGCGGGGCTGGAAGTTGGTTCGGTTTCGCTCATCGTGTCGGCGGCGCCATTCTACCGTCTGGGTCTGGCTGGTTTTACGTTCGCCGCCGACCGATCGTCCGTCGGAGTCGGAGAGCGACTGCGGAGCAGCCATGGGAGGCTGCCCCGCGGCCGTTTACTCTCTCTTGGCCGGCGTCGAGCCGGCCGGTTAATTAGTTCAAGAGACGTGTCGGGCGGCCCTGGACGAAGACGGTGTCGGAGCTGATCTGGTCCACAGTGACGACGTAAGCGCCGACCCGGCTTCCTTCCAGCACTTCGACCCGAATCGTCATGGGCTCGCCCACGATGCCCGGGATTACCGACATCGGGAGCTGTGCGTAGTGGCCCGAGCGGGTCGAGTCGTTCAAGACGAACTCGAACAGGCCGCCCACCGAGCCGTCCTGCTTGACCGCCGTCACGCGAACCCGGGTCAGAAGATCGCCCATCGCGAAGAAACCGATGTTCGTCCGGAAGCGCAGGTTCTGCTGCGCGCCGGGAAGCACGAGCGGGTTGCCCGGAGCCACGCTCTCACCGTTGGAGTAGACGAAGAGCTGCATGCCGGCCGTCCCGGCGGTCCCGCGGTCGTCGTAGATCCGGCCGCCGATCAGAAGCGGCGCCGTCGACGAGTCACTCGCCGCGCGGTAAGAGATCCGAAGCAGCCCGAGGGTGGAGTCGTGGGTCAGATCGATGCCCGCGGGAGCGTAACGAGCGAGCACGCTCTTGACGACGTCGTCCAAGATGACCGAAAGGCCCGGGCCGATCGTGACCGGCGCGAGCACTCGCTGTTCGGCGCCGTTGCGGTCGGTGAACCGATATTCGAACGTCAGGTCGCGCGTGACCGAACTGTTGCTGTAAAGCGTGAGGTCGGTCTTCCAGTGCGGCCCGTCGGCCACGTCGTCCCGCCCGATGCGGCCGACGCCGGGAATGAAGTAGTCGAGCAGCGTGTCGGCGGCCGCGGCAAGGCGCGGCGTGTCGTCGGAGACCTCGACGAGGTCGTTGTTGCGCCGATCCAGAGCGGACGCGGCGGCGATCAGCGTGCCACCGGTTCCGACGGCCGAGGCCTTCAGGATGTAGCGCTTCGTGGAGTCTGTCAGGCCGAGGTCCGCCGCCTGGAGGAGCGACTGCTGGAAGGCGCCAATCGGGAAGTCGCGAGAGAGCGTCTGCGCCCCCGACGCGTCGAGCAGCGGAACCGGAGCGCCGTCTTCGCCGAATGCGGTCAAACGGAAGAATCCGCTCTGGCCCGACGCATTGAAGAGCGACACGTTGAAACGATAATTGCCGTCGTTGCGGAGTCCCACGAGCGTCTGCTCCGTCGCGACCTCGAGAGACTGGGTGGTGGTGCCATACGGTCCGACTTTGAACGTCGGAAGGGACGATCCGAAGGAACGGCCCTGCTGGGTGTAGTAGACCGTTGCGGTCGCGATCGGGTCCGCGTTGCCCCCTTCATACTTGACGATCAGGACCCCGCGGCCGTCCTTGGCGAGCCGGGTCTTGACGACGTCCGTCGCCGACCAGGACTGGCCGGCAGCCAGCGGGACGCTGTTGACCGAGTTGAACGGGATCTGCGAGAGGTCGGACGGGAAAGTGGTTCCGAACGGCTCGTAGTCGAGCGTCAAGGTCATCGGCTGTGTGCCGGGGTTCGCGACGGCGATGTCCGTCGCCCAGGTCCCGTCGGTCGCCGGCGGCACCGGATCGATGTGACCGGCGCCCGGAATCATCAGGGCCTGGAAGCTGGGCGGTCGAATGATGAACTGCCGGGGCGCCGCGGACGTGACGCCCGAGGTGACCGTGCCGCCGCCGGTCACCGTGAGCGCGACGCCGCGGGTTCCCTGCGCGTTGAATGTGTATTGGACGCTCCGTCCCGAACGAGGCTGGCCGTCGCCGAAGTCCCAGGCGAAGGTCGCGCCCGGATCCGGCTCGCTCGCGGTGAAGGTGTACGCGCGGCCGGCTTCCACTTCATACGTACCGTTGAACTGATTCCGGGTCGCGCCGGGGACGGTAAATTCCGCCGAGGGCCTCGGTGGCCCGCTCTGGACGATCGTAATCGTCGCCGAGGTGGTCGCCACGCCGCTGGCGGCATCCGTGGCGCGCACGCCGATAACGAAGGTTCCCGGATTGCTGTACGTATGCGAGGGGGCGGCGACGTCCGGGGAGTAACTCGCCGCGACGAAATTGAAGTCCCAGTTCCAAGCGTAGCTGTAGGGCGAAGTCCCGCCTCCCCCCGCCGCCGTGCAGGTCACGGCGGTGCCGGTCGATCCCTGAGAGGGGCAGTTCAGCGACACGGAGAGCGGAGTTCCCCCGCCGCCACCGCCCGGGGGCGGCGGTGGCGGAGGTGGCGGCGGTGGCAGCGAAGGCGCGGCGATGAACGCGGAACGCGACGCCGCGGCGCCCCCGACGACCAGCTTCAGGGAGCAGCCCGACGTGCAGGCGGAAGTGAAGGTGTGACTGACGGGGCCGGCGCCGCCGGAAGTTCCGATCGCGGTCTCCGAACCACCGGTGACCAGAAACCACTGGCTGCCTGGATGGGCAACCCCGGTCGGAAGGGACTCGTCGTCAAAAAGGTAGTACGCAGTTCCGGTGTTCAGCTGGTAGCCGAACAAGTAGGGCGCCGGCTGGGTGTGCGAGCTGTTCAGGTAGACGGTCGGCGCCGGCGTAGGTGCGAAGTTGGTCGTCGAGAAGGGGTGCGAAATCGGCAGGGATTGCGCGCTGCCTCCGTTCGGCGTGAAGTTGTAGGCGAGCTCGAGCGAATAGGAATTGGTTGTCGAGGGAGCGGTGACGGTCGCCGTTCCGTCTTTCACGAGGAATCCCGACTGGGTGGTGGCGTTGGCGAGGACGCCGCTGGCGACCGCGTTTCCTCCCCCGTCTTTGATCGTGTAGCCCACGGAATTGAGCACGGCGTTTCCGATCAGCATTTGATTTCGGATCGTGAGTGCCCCCCCGTTCAGGACGGGATTCGGGCTGACCGAAAACTCGGGAACCAGATCCTGCTGATCGACCGAGCCACTTGCACGCGCGATGTAGCCGTCCCTGTATTGGGTGGCAAGATCGAATCCGATGACCCCCGCCGGAACGCTAACGACCTGGCCCGTCACCGGTGCAAGCGGACCCGCCGATGTCCGGAAAGTCCACGTAAAGATCGCCTCGGCGACGTTCCCTTGGGAGCCGCTGGCGTCGGCCTGACCTCCCGTCAGCACCCTCAAGACCGAGCCGAAAAGACCCGCGATCTGCGCGCTCGGAGCCTGCATCGTGATCGCCGGCGAGATGAACGGGGCAGCGCTCGGCCCGTTCGCGTTCGCAACCTGAACCCCGAAGCGGAAGCTGCTGCCGCCCGCCGGGCTGCCGACGCTCGCGTAACAGTTCGCTCCGGTTCCCGGAACGCCGATCACGGCCCCGCTCGGATCGCAGGGGAAAGACATCGGGTTGATGTCGGTGAGACTCGTTGTGGGCGCGCCGCTGAACGCCGCGTCCGGCTGGAAGGTCGGTGCGACGTTCAAATCCCATTGAATTTGAGTCAACGGTGCAGCCGTCGAGGAGGAGTTGGACGCGCGGAACCGATCGCCGAAATAGTTCTTCGCCGCTTCGGCTCCGGTGCGTTGCGCGGCGGAGAGGTTCGTGAGCGTCCCGCCGGCGACCGGAGGAGCGGAAAGGTCTGCAGAGATGCAGGAGATGTCGATCTTGTCCGTCTTGATCGAAAACTCGCTGGCGCCCGGCATCTTCGCGGCCACACGATAGAGATACGCCGTGACCGCCGCCCCGTTGGCCGCCACGAGCGCGTCGAAAGAAACCCCCTGGAAGTTCTCGTCGGCGCCGACGTGCCGCAGCGAGGCTGCCTTCACGGGCGAGCCGCCCTGGACGAGCCACTTGGTGTCGTAGATCTCGATGTATGACTCGAAGGTCCCCACGTTGCGGTGCACGAAGAGCGCCGGGAACGGAGAATTCGGAGCGCCTTTTACCGCCACCCACTTCAGGCTTCCGGGCAGAGAGCCGACGAACGAGATCGTCCCCCCGAAACCGGACGGGACGAATTCGTAAACGCGAAGGCCCTGCCCGGTCTCCAGGACGAAAAGGAAGATGCGGTTGTTGATGACCGCGATGGTCGGGTTGTCCGGCGCTGCCGCCGTCGAAACGCTCGCGATTTCGTGCAGCGTTCCGGTCGACGCATCGATCTCCGCCAGCCGGAGCTTCTTATCCAGGCCCATCGCCCCGAGCATGAGGTATCGATCGTAGGAGAGGCTCGGAATCTGGATGTGGGCGGTCCTCAATCGCACGAAGTTGGTCCAGCCCGGAAAGACCGCGTAGGGCTGAAGGGCCGCGGAGGGATCGGGGCTGCCCGTCGCGTTGGTCGCATCGACGAGCTGAATCCCCGAGTCCGTCGGGTAGTAGGCCACATACCGATTCGCAAACGGGAGGTAGGCCGCCGCCATCTGACTGCCGAGCGGGACCTGGTCGGCCAGGATCTGCTGCCCGAAACCCAGGCTCCCGGTGCCGTTCGCCCGGGCGAGCTGCCCCGGCAATCCGCCTCCCTGGGTCGCCGCGTTCCAGTCCGAGACCACGCGGGCGCTTCCGTCCGGCGCCTCCGCGAAGTCGAATGTGACTCCACCCTGCCAGCAGTCGCAGTTCATCGGGACCACCCCGCCGTTGCCGAATCGGAGACCGACCTGCGCGAGTGACCATGGCTGCGGGTTGCCCGGGTCGGCGATGCTCGCCCTCGCAAAGCCGTACTGGGTCAGGATGTAGAGGTATTGAGGACCTGCCGCGATCCCCGTGACGTTCTGCGAGAACTGCGGAAGGGTGTACCGGGAACCGCTGAGAACTGTACCGCAGCCGGACTGAGCCTCGGCACGAGATCCCATCGCGATCGACAGGAGGGCAGCCACGACGACGAACCGGCTGATGGAGGGGCTGTGGGATTTCATGGACGAGAGATCCTCCCGATAGAGGGGTGATGAAGGGTTACTTCTCGACAAAATGGACGAAGGAAATTGAGCTTGAGTTTCTGTTAGCGATACCGTTTCGAAGCCTGGCCTTCCGAGTCGAATCGCAATCGCATCTCTCCGGCGATCAAACCTTCAAAAAATGTTCAGATCAGAGCATCGATTTGGCGAACGATCATCCCTTGTTGAATTTGGTCACGATTACATATGCCCTCGGATGCCGGCGGCATGTGAAATCGGACTCGATCGTTTTGCGGACTCTCCTGGAAACCGAAAAAAAGTGGGCGGGACTCGCGTCCCGCCCACTTCGAGAGAACTAGGGACCGCCGGTTCCGACGATCGTCGGGATCGCCGGTGCGACCGCGACCACTCCCGTGACTCCAATCGGCTGACAGGTAGTCGGATCGAGCTGTGTCGCCGGGGCGGACGCCGAAAGGAAGGCGCCCGGGCCCTCGAAGTCGTACTCGACCCAGGCCTGGTCCAGCCGACCGAAGTTGTTGGACGACGTACCCGGGTTGAAGAACTTCATGTCGACCCAACCCGCGACCGCGCCGGCCGGGCGGGCAAACGTGCCGGCTCCGGTGCGCTGCGTCTCGAGCGGGAAGTTGAAGGACGTGATGCACCCGACCGGGGGAGACGGGCAGACGCCCTGCGTCACGGTGTTCTCGTCTTCGTCGTAGAAGGTGAGCGTGACCGTGGGCAGCTGCGCCGAGCACGAGGAGCCGATCAGGTTGGAGAGAGAGCCGGACGAACCACGCCACACGTTGAAGAAGGAGTTGATTCCCCCTCCCTCGAACCACCGGGCAGCGTACTTGAGACCCAGAGGCTCGCGGCGATCGCCCAAGCCGAAGTCCCACGGTGCGCGCACCAACAGGTTGTTTTCGTCGCCGTCCGGGCCGTCAGCGCAGTTGTTGCAGACGACGTCCGCGCTGCCTCCCGAAATCGTCCAGTAGCGGCGGTAGAACGTGCGAATCGGCGTCGCGTCGTCCGTGTTCGCAGCGTCCAGCGAAGCGTCGGCCTCGATGTTGACGGTCGAGCCGCCCGTCGTCGGGATGCCGGCGCCGGAGGTGAAGATCACCTCACCGAAGAGGTTGTTCTCGTTTCCGATTGCATCCTGCCTGTAATAGAGGGGGCTGTCCGGAGCGGCGAGGTTGCAATAGTTCGCGTGGTCGATCGTCATGTACCCCCGGATCGGACCCGAGATCGTGCCATTCGGCGGCGTGCAGGCTGCATACCCGCCGGCTCCGTCGGAGGTCGAATCGAGCGTGTCCAGGAGCAACAGCTCGAACGCCGAGCTGAATGCGGGAGTCGGATACAGAGTCGTTGCGAGGCTGTTGTCCGCCGGGTCGGTCGGGTTGACCGGCCGCACTCGGATGAACCCGTCGGTATCCGGGTAGACCGGAGCAAGCGGGTTGCGCTGGCAGGCGTCCACCAGGCCGGTGCTCGTGGCGATACCGGTGACCGGCAGATTACCGCGCAGGACTTCGGACATGCGCATGGACTGGCAGTCGAACTGCGTGAGCGCGATGTTGAAGTCGAGAACGAACACCGAACGCTCGTTGAACACGACCGCGTGAGCGATCATCGGCGCCGAGGAGGCGTTGCAGATCGTCACGAGAGTGTCTCGAGCATCCGGTCCCGTCCCGAGAGGCGTCCCGTCCGGGTTGAACGTCACTGTGAAGTAGGGGACCAGTAACGTCGCGGCGGGCCGCTGGTCTATGGTGCACGTGATGGCGCCGGCGGTGCCCGCAATTGCGAGCAGTCCGACGACTACCACACACGTGATCAGGGTTTTCTTCATTGAGATCTCCTCGTTACAGTCAATTCTTGAAAATGCAGACGTGAGAGTTTTTCCCTCGCGCGATCCCATCACCTCCCATAAATCAATTTTTTTACCCCAAAAGCCTTTTTTTGTCTTCGACTTGGAGCCTGGAGTTACCGACTTGAGTCGGATATTCGACCCTTCCGGTCCGCCTGTCAAGGAAAAAGAAAAAAAATATGCTTCTGGCTCATGCGCCGCGACATAACTCTTTTCGGGCTCGGGGGTTGTCCCTAACCTGGATGGGCAGGGTGAGACCGAGGACCGCCGTCAGCTTCGGAACAAAGCCGGCGAGATGCTCCCCTTCAACGTCTGTTGAGGAAGACGCTCCAGCCACCCCTGTCATGCGGGCGAGTCGAGGAGACGGTCTTGGACAAGACGATGTCCGGGCGACCATCCCCGTCGATGTCCGCGATCTGGACGCACTGCCCCGGCGAGTCGAGTCGCGGCTCTTCCTTCTGATCCATCTCGCGAAACGACCCGTCCGGCTCCTGAAAGAAGACCCTCAGCAGATTCTGCTCGCTGTCGGGGAAGACGAGATCGTCCAGGCCGTCCCCGTCCAGGTCCCCCATCGCGAGAGCGTAGAGCAGACTGTCGCCGTTCTTTTTGCGCCAGACCCGATGACGGGACCATGCGCCGCCCTTGTGCGAGTAGACGTTGATCCCGGCGGCGCGAATCGTCTGCGGCTCGTTCGTGTGAATCGAGACCGTCGCGGCGAAGGCGGGCGCGCGATCTCTCCCGAACGTTCCCGGCACCGCGGCGAAGTGGTAGGAGGACTTCTCGATCTCAGGAAAATATACGTAGGAGAAGGTTCCGTTCCTCTCGTTCTTCCAGAGAAGGGTGGGCCCGCCGAGATAGTGGCTGCCGGTCAACACGTCCTTGGCGCCGTCACCGTCGTAGTCCCACGCTCGAAGCGAATTCGAGTACAGCCCACCGACGATTCCGTCCTTCTTCGCCTCCCACCCCGCCGACCCGCGAAAGAGGTAGACGCGGACCTGCTGCTTGTCCACCCCCAGCTCCGAGTCTCCGCTGGTGTCACCCGACGCGACGATGTCGAGCTTGCCGTCTCCATCCGCGTCGACCAGAACGATCGCCTGCGAAGAAAACGCCCGATCCGGAAGCCCGGTTTTCACGATCTCGAAGCTTCCCTTTCCGTTGCCGAGGAGCGCCACGAGCCCGCCCCCGTGGGAAGCCGCTGCGACGTCCATGTTCCCGTCCCCGTCGATGTCGCCGACGGCGACGCCTCCATAGGCCATGGAGAAGACTTTCTTCGGCTGTCCCCGCTCGGTGAAGACGAGCGGCCACCGGGTGAATCGTCCCTTTCCGTCGCCGATCCAGACGTGAAGAATGCTCTCTCCGCCCAGACGCGCCGGCGGAGCGACCACGTCCGGAATTCCATCTCCATTGACGTCGGCGATGACGAACGACGAACGCCACATTCCCGCCGTCGGCAGGCCGGAATCCTTGACCTCCTCGAGCCTCAGTCGCTTCGCCACGCGAGCGGGAGCGAGGTCGGCGAACTCCGACGGCGGAATCGAGGGTCCCGCGGGTGCCGCACCGGGAACGGCGGAACCTGCGGCAGCCTTCTGCTCCGCCTGCCGGCGCAGCAGCTCCTGCTCCTCCGGAATGGTCTTCATCCTCTGCACGTAGTAGTAGTTCGCGTCCTCCTTGAAGAACTCGAGGGATACGCCGAGGATCGGGTGCCGGATGTGGCGGTCGTCCTCGCGTATGTATCCCTTCTTCGGAATCCTCTCGATGAAATAAGTCTCCGTCTCCTCGACGATGTTCGGGTTCACTCTCGAGAGAAGGCTCGGAGTCGGCGTCGGCTGCGGCGTTGCCGATCTTCCCGGTCTACCGGACCCGCCGGACGAGCAAGCGAAGAAAACGCCTCCCGCCAGAAGAATCACGGGAATGAGATATCGCTTCACGAACCCTCCTCGCACGTTGCCGCCGGGATAAACCCTCCCGCCACCCTAATATTTCGAAACGTGAGTCGATCGGAATTTGCAGGCGCTCAAATCAGATCGGCGAAGTGCGGACGCGCCCGGACGAACAAGAGTGCCCCGAGAAGAGCCGCGAGCGACGAAAGGAGCAGCAAATAGAGGACTGAGGCGAGATCGGGGAAGACGTGAAGCGTGAAGGCATCCCGGTACCACGCGACGAGATGCGCGACGGGATTTGCCTCGAGGATCGGACGAAACCGCGCGGGGACCATCGAGGGCGGGTACACGATCGGCGTCGCGAAAAAAACGACGGAGAGAAGGATCCCGATCGCGTGACCCGCGTCGCGCACCAAGACGGTGATCGTCGCGGCCAGGCAGCCGATCCCGTATGTCAGGAGGATCTGGATGGCGAGCGCCGGCACCGCGAGCAGGATCCAGGCCGAGAGGTGGCCGACCCAGAGCAGGTACACGGCGAAGACCAGGAAGGCGATGAGCTGGTTCACGACCGCGGCGAGGACGACCGAGCCGACGAGTGTCTCGATCGGGAAGACCGCCTTCTTCACCATCACCGCGTTGTCGGCAAGGGCCGAGGCCGAGCGCGAGATCCCTTCCTGGATCGCCATCCACGGCAGGAGTCCCGCCATCAGGAATTCCGGGAAGCTCGCGAAACCGTGCTCGACCGGGACCCGCAGGATGGCCGAGAACACCGCCGTGTAGAGGACCATCCAGAGGACCGGCTGGAGGAAGACCCATGCGAGCCCGAGCCCGGATCCGGCGTACCGGGAGCGGATGTCCCGGACGACCATCTCCTTGAGCAGGAAAAGCTTGGCCGAAAGTCGGCGGTTGTCTCTTGACATTCTTCGAAGAGGGGCGATTATATTGACGCGCTTTTATGGCGCAACAGCATCCCGGAAAAATGGCGCCCCACCCTTCTCCCCGCAAAGTGCACCTGGTCGGCTCGCGCATCCGCGAATTGCGCAAGGGGCATCGCCTCACTCAGACGGAGCTCTCCGACAAGATCGGGATCGCCCAGTCGGACCTCTCCCGAATGGAGCAGGGCGAGTACAAGGTCGGGCTCGACACGCTCTTCAAGCTGCTCCAGGTCTTCGATCTGAAGATCGGCGAATTCTTCGGCGAAAGCGAGACGGCCGGTCCCGAGGACCGGGAGCTCGTCACCGAGTACCGCGGCCTCTCCGACGAAGCGCGGCAGGAAGTCCGCGATTTCGTCCGGTTCAAGAAGATGCAGGAAGAATCCCGTTCGGACTCCGAGAGCCCTTCCCGCGAAGAAAAAGAGTGAGACCGCCCGGTCCGGGTTTAGAATCGCCCGAGTCTCTCCAACTGAACAGGCGGGAATGACCGAGCGACGCAAACATCTGGAGTTTCTGCGAAAGACCGCCCGCGACGCGATCTGGGCCGGGGACTACGACCGCGCCCTGTCGCTCTACGAGGACGGCCTCGCGCTCGCGCGCTCCTGGAAAGACCGGGACCTCGAGGACCTCTTCACCTGCAACCGCGCCACGACGCTCCTCGAAATGGACCGGCAGGACTTCGATCTCTCCGCCCTGAAGGAAATCCTTCTGCGGAGTCCGGCGAGCCCCAACGGAGTTCTCGCCGCCTACGCCTCCGCGCACGCTCACGAAGTCCGCGGCGAATCCTCGCGCGCCGCGTTCTATGCCCAGACCGCGCTCCAGAAGAGCCGGGACCTGGGGCTCGAGGAGTGGACGGCCGCGTCGATGAACCTCCTCGCCAACCTCGAGCTTCGCGAGAGCCGGTTCGAATCGGCGAAGGGCCTGTTCGAGGAGGCGCTCGAGCGGCTCGAAGCGCGCGGGGAAGGGCTCTCGCGAGAGGGCGCCGTCGTCTCCGACAACCTGGGTTACTGCCACATCGCGATGGACCGCGTCGAGATCGGCCTTCCGTACGTCCAGAAGGCGATGAGTCTCCTCGACAGCTTGGGCGCCCGGCAGGCTATGGACTATCCGTGCCTCGATCTCTGCTTCGCCATGCTGAAGCAGGAAAAGCTCGAGCAGGGCGAGAGCTGGGGGATCCGGGCGCTCGGCCTCGGCAACGAGTTCGGACGCGAAGACGTCGTCAAGAACTCTCACTACCTCCTGGCGGAGATTTATTCGACGATGGGCCGCGCGGAAAGCGCCGACGACCACTATGAAGCGCTCGCGAACTACTACCCCGATTTCCCCGCGCTGAAGCACTACCTCCATCAGATCAGCGTGATGGGGATGCTGAACCTCAGGGCCTGACGTGAAACGCCATCTTTCACTCCGTTCCCTGGTCGTCGCGGCCACTTTCTTCGCGGGGTTGGCGATTCCAGCCCTCGCGGAAGAGAAGTCGCTCCTGGCGGCCGACGGGACGCTTTACGAGGTCCACTCGGGCCTCGCGGCGGACTTGGGAGTCGGAGGCGCCGGACTGTCGCCCGACGACTACGTCATCGAGTGGGCAGCACGGGGTCAGGACGGCACTTTGCGAGCGGGAGTGGTTCCCGGAACACAGACGCGCAACCCCAAACGGAATTTGGACCTTGCCTACGACGAGGAGAGCGCCTCTCTCCTTCTCCTCTGGAAAGAAGATCTCTCGCTCTTGAACGTCCTGCAGCTCGGCATCTTCAACGAGGGAACGTGGCGGATCTCTCCCCTCCTGCCGAATCTCGGGTTTGCTCATTGCTTCAACCCGCAGATGCGGCTGTCACACATCCGTCTCTCGACGACCGATGGAGAAGGGAACACGTCCTGGACGAACCGGTCTGTTCTTTCCATCGTTTGGTGGGAGGAGGCGCAATACGCGCAGGCGCGCTACGCTCCGATCTTCCTCGACGAGGAGAGCTTCGACCTTTCGAAAGTCGCGGTCTACGACCTCCCGGAACTCATCGGCGCGGCTGGCGCGACATCGGCTGAAGACGCTCCTTCCGCGACCTATCTCTTTCCCTCGCTACACTCCGACGGACCGAGCGGAGCGATCCTCGCGAGCTTCGCGAATCTCCACACGCGCAAAAACGTCGTCGTTCGGATTGCGTTCCCAACGGATCTGGGGAACCCTTCCGATCCCAACAACATCACCTGGATGCGCCGGCACATCCCGATCGTGGGAGTCGTCGGCGAGTCTCCGCTCGCGCCGACGGCGCCGGTACGGATCAACTCGATGGGCACGGCGCTCGGAACCGGTTATCGGCCGACCTTCTACTGGCGCGACGGCGACCGTGTGCTCTACACGCGGTTCGACGGCCGCGAGTGGAATTCGATGAAGGCGATCCAGTTGAACGAGAACATGTCGTACGAGCGGGCGCTCTCGCTCGTCATCGGCATGGCCAGCTCGAACTGACGCGGAGAGCGCGTCATCCCGAGCCGCGGTGGCGGCGAGGGATCTAAAGTCCTTTCGGCAACCCCTCCCTCACCGGAGCGTCGTAGAGCGAATCGAGCAGCGTCGCGGCGTCCAAGCCGGCGGGCGTCCTCTTCGTCGGAACGACGATGCGGACCGTGTAAATGTGGTCTCCGGTCTCTCCGGTCCGCGGGTTCTTCACGCCCTTGCCCCGAAGCCGGAACTTCTGCCGCCCCTGCGTTCCGGCGGGGATCTTGGCGCGATAGGTGCCGTGGATCGTCGGTACGTCGATCTCCGCGCCGGCGTAGGCCTCCTTCACGGTGATCGGGACGATGCCGTGGATGTCGTCGCCCACCCTCTCGAAGTAGGAGTGCGGCGTCACGCGCACGGTGACGAAGAGATCGCCCGGCTCTCCACCGCGAGATCCGGGGCCACCCTTGCCCGGAATGCGGATGGTTCCCCCATCCGCGGTGCCCTCGGGGATCCGGATCCGCACGCGCTCGGATTCGGCAACCCGACCGGTTCCCCGGCACGTCGCGCAGACCGTGCGCCCGGTGCGCCCCGATCCGCCGCACGTCGGGCACTCCTTCTCGCGCCGCAGTGAAAGCGACGCCGTGCCTCCGAGCACGGCATCGCGGAAAGGGACTTCGATCGTTCCATACGAGGGCTCCCCGTTTTCGGGACCCGTTCGAAACCGGGACGCGCCGCCGAAGATGTTTCCGAAGAGCTCGGAGAAATCGGTGGACTCGTAGGACACGTTCGGAAACGGCGCGCCCGCTCCGCCGAACGGCGAGCCGCCCCGGCCGAATCCCGCGGCCGCTTCGGCGTCGAACCCCGCGGAAGAAGCCGCGTGCCCGAAGCGGTCGTAGGCGCGGCGCTTCTCGGAATCCTTCAGGACGTCGTAAGCCTCCTGGACTTCCTGAAACCGCTTCTGCGAGGTCTTGTCGCCGGGATTGACGTCGGGATGGAGCTTTCGGGCGAGCCGCCGATACGCCTTCTTGATGTCGGCCTCGGACGCGCCTTTCGAAACGCCCAAAACCTCGTAGTAATCGCGCTTTTTCATCGGTTTGGCGCGATTATAGTCAGGCCGAAATTAAGACTTTGACACTCGACGAGGGTCTAATATTATTAGTCGCAACTCTTCTGCTATCTAATTCTATAAGGCGAGGACGGATTGGCCATCGACGACATCGATCTCCGAATCCTCGACATGTTGCAGCGAAACGGCAAGCTGTCGCAGGCGAAGATTGCCGGCGCCGTCGGGTTGACGACTCCCTCCGTCAACGAGCGCATCAAGAAGATGGAGCGCCACGGAATGATCAAGGGATTCGTGGCGCTGCTCGACCACGAAAAGATGGGTCTGCCGCTGACCGCTTACATCGACGTCGCCCTTGAGCACCCGCGCTTCGAAAAGAGTTTTATCGATGATCTCGAGAGGCTGCTGGCCGTGCAGGAGTGCCACTACCTCGCCGGAGACTTCGCGTACCGGCTGAAGGTCAAGGCGTCCAGCCCGGCCTCGCTCGCGGAGTTCATCCAGCACCGGCTGCTCGCGATCCGGGGTGTCGTGCGGGCGAGGACCTGCCTCTCGCTTGCGTCCAAGAAAGAGTCGACCCTCCTGCCGCTGGTCGAAGAAAAAGAAAAGGAAAAGTAGGCCGACGAGATGGAGGGCGTCCGCCCGGCTTTCGCCGGACGGATCGGCCTAACGGCCTTTTCGGGTGGGATCCCTAGAAAAAGCGGAAAGAGTGTGGCCGGGCCGCGCGGGAGTCCGGGCGGTCGGAGCAGAGGGCTAAGGTGGCGGGACCGCTTGCCTTGAACATAAACCGTTGGGACGCGGAGATGCAAAGCGGGTGCCATGTGGGAAGCTCTAGAACCGGAAAACCGCCCCCGCGTTCGCCGTCAGGAGCGCGCGCCTCGACTCCGAATAGATCTGATGGAAGGTCAGTCTGCCGACGATGGAGAGCCGCGAGAGCACCCGCAGATCGCCGTCCACTCCGGCGTGCCATCCGAAAACGGTTTCGTTGCGGTCGCGAAAATTGGTGATGGCGACAGACGGCGACGGATCCGGATTGAGCTTGTATCCGCCGATGCCGCCGAAGAGACCGGACGTGTAGTCGCCTTCCCAGAAGAGATAGGACACGCCGACGGTCGCGTAGTCGATCCGCACTTTCAGGTCGGGAAGGACGACGTCCTCTCCCCCGATCCGGACGACTCGGCCCGCATTGTCTCCTTTCGCCTTCATCGAGCCGAACGTTCCCCGAAGAAGGACGCGTTCCTCCAGTCGGAAATCCACCCACGCATTTCCGTCGCGCGCTTTGAAGTCTTCGAGGCGGAAGTGGCGCTCGACGTCGTTGACGAAACCGATGGACGCACCGACCCCCCAGTCCTCGGCGAAGGCCGGTGTCGCGGAGAGTCCCGCGACAATGAGAGAGAGTCCGAGCTTCTTGCGGATCGACAAGAGCACCTCCATTGCGAGCCCGTTTCGACTCTACACGATGTACGGACGCCGCGCTCTCGCGTCTAGCCGGACTGTTGCGAGGTGCGGTCTAGAATCGCGCCGCGAAAGGGGGACGCGATGCCTGCCGCGACGACGCTCCAGCGAATCGGTCGGGCGGCCGCGAGATATTTTCTTCCTTCCCGCTGCCTCGCGTGCGAAATCCGCCCCGTCGAAGAGATCTTCCGGGGTGGAGTGTGCGAGTCGTGCTGGAGCGCGGTCCCGAAGCCGGCGAGGCCGGCCTGCGCCGTCTGCGCGGAGCCGCTCGCGGCGGAGCTGGCCGAACGCTGCGGCCGTTGCCTGATCCATCCTCCTTCCTTCCGATCGCTTCGGGCGGCCGCGCCGTATCGCGGGAGCGCGCGGTCGATTCTCCTCGCGTTCAAGTTCCGCGGCGCCGACTATCTCGGCGCGCGGCTGGCCGAGGTCGTGGTCGAGAGACTCTCGAGCGAGCAGATCGACGCGTCCGAGGTGACGGCAGTTCCAGCGACCGCGCGGGCGGTGCGGCGCCGCGGATACCACCCCGCCGAGCTGCTCGCTGAAGCCGTGGCGGGGCAGCTCGGAATTCCTTTCTCGCCGCGCCGTCTCCGGAAGATTCGCGAGACTTCCCGGCAGAGCGGGCTGGCGCTCGCGCGCCGCCGGTCGAACGTGCGGGGGGCGTTTCGAGTGAACGGACCGTCGCCGGGCAACGTCCTTCTGGTCGACGACGTTGCGACGTCCGGCTGGACCGCCCGCGAGTGCGCGGCAGCGCTCCTCGCGGCCGGCGCCGACCAGGTCGATGTCTGGTGCTTCTCCCGCGCTTCGCGCGACGACTTCGATCGAGACGAGCAGGCCGCCGACCTCGGATGAATCTCTTCAACCGCGTGATCGTCGCGGCGTTGCCGCTCGTGCCGCACCCGCTCGTGCGGCGGATCGCGCAGCGCTACGTCGCCGGAGAGACGCTCGAGCAGGCGCTCGAGACGGTCGAGGCACTGAATGCCGAAGGGTGCATGGCGACGCTCGACGTTCTCGGAGAGGACGTCGCCCGATTCGAGGAGACCGAGCGAACCGTTGCGGAGTACCTGCGCGCTCTCGACGGCATCGCCTCGCGGGGACTGGACTCGAATATCTCCGTCAAGCTGACCGCTCTCGGCTTGAAGATCGACCCGCAGCATTGCCGCCGCGAGTTCGCCCGAATCGTCGATGGCGCGCGCCGTCACAGCAACTTCGTGCGGATCGACATGGAAGACTCGTCGGTCACCGACGTGACCATCCGGATTTTCGAGGAGGCCCGCGAAAAGTACGCCGGGGTCGGCCTGGTCCTTCAGGCGTATCTGCGCCGGAGTCTCGAGGACGCGAAAAGAGCGGCCGCATTTCGCGCGAATGTCCGGGTGTGCAAGGGCATCTACGTCGAGCCCGCCGAGATCGCCTTCCAGGACCGCGAAGAGATCCGCGACAACTACTCGTCCCTCGTCGACCTTCTACTCGGGGAAGGTTGCTACGTCGGGATCGCGACGCACGATCCGGTGCTCGTCCGGCGGGCGCTCGCGACGATCGCCCGGCTCGGGCTTCCGCGCGAAGCTTACGAATTCCAGATGCTTCTCGGGGTCGCCGGAGAGCTGCGCCGCCGGCTCGTCTCGGCCGGGCACCGGCTCCGGGTGTACGTGCCGTACGGCGAGGCATGGGAGGCTTACTCGATGCGACGCCTGAAGGAGAATCCGGCAATTGCCGGGCACGTCGTGAAGGGCCTGTTTCGGCGGGAGTTACGGCTGCGAGGCCGTCGGGCCGAGGGGGAATAGCAATTGACCCGGGGGAATTCTATACTTCGGCACGGGACCCTGTCGGGTCCGTCTATGCGACGAAGCGTCACCGCATTTCTCGCCGCGGTCCTGCCGCTCTTCGGAGCGAGCGGAATCGTTCTCGCCTCGCCCCCTCCCGCGCCTCCGATCTCGGGCGTCGTGCGTCACCTCGAGCAGCCGATCGCCGGAGCGCTCGTCATCTTCTACAACCTGGGCGACACGACCCTGACCCGGTCCCGCTCGGCGCCGGATGGCACGTTCGTGCTCGCCACGGCGCCGGTGGGCGTCTACGACCTGATCGCCTACAAGAGAGGTTTCCTGCCGGCGCTCGTGAGGCTCTGGCACCAGGCGATTCCCGAGCGCGTGAGCACCGTCGAAATCAAGCTCGCGGCCGCGAGCCGCGAGCCGGGCGCTCCGTCGACCCCTTCGACCCTGTGGGAGCTGCGCGATCGGTTGCCTGCGGACATCCTTCGCGAGATCGCGCTCGAAGAAGTTTCCGAGGCCCCGGCGGCCTCTCTCGACCGGATCCGTCTCGACCGGCTGATCGCCGGCGAGCTGCGCAGCGTCACCGACGTCAGCGGCGGCGATAAGTCTCTCTCCCGCACCGCGGTGGGAGTCCAGGGCGGTCTGCCCAACGGATGGAAGTACGACCTGCGAGGCGAGTACTCGGCAGTCTCGGACCCGGTCGTCGCCACGGATGAGACTGCCAGCGGCAACGCGGCCGGTCTGGCTCTGGACGTCGCGACTTCGCCGCTCGAACGGGTTCGTCTCTCCACGCGTCGCCACACGATCAGCTTCGGCGAGGACCGCCCGGCGAGCCTTCAGACTCACGGCGTCTCCTGGAGCCGTGATGGGGAAGAGGGCCGCGCCGAGTCGGTCGGAGCCCGATACGTCGAAGAAACCAATCTCTACCGTGCGACTGCGCTCGGTACTTCGTTCTTCCCGATCGCGTCGCGAACGTGGGAAGTCAACGCCGGATACGCCCGGCCGGCACATGACTCTCCGGGAGTCTCCGTCGCGATGACATACCGTCACCGGGAAACGACCGTCGGCCCCTCGGGCGTCGGTTCCGACGGAGCGTTCTTCCTCTCAGGTCCCGACGCGGACCTCTCCGCCTCGACGTCGCTGCGCCTCTTCCCGAAAGTGGAGGTCGAGGGAGGCGTCGTCGGGCGGTACCTGGCGGGCGGATACGGAATCGCGCCGCGCGCCACCTTCCGCTACGACCTCGGAAACGGCGCAGTCGTGTTCGTGCGCGGTCTCCATCGCGTGGCGGAATCGATCGCCTCCAACGGGACCGTTCTGCCGCGGGTCGCGTCGATCGAGGACAACGCCGAGCCCGCGTCGCGCGAGAGCTACGCGATCGGAGTCGAGCGGCGGGCTGGAGACAATTCGCTCCGGTTCGAGGTATCTACCCAGCGCATGGACGAGGTCGTCCGTGCCTTCTTCGAAGGCGACCTGCTGACGGACTTCGACAGCGTGTATTTCTTCGACGGCAATACCGTCCGGCAGGTGCAGGCCTCCGTGCGTCACCGTCTCTCCGACAAGCTCGCCGGAAGCGTCGCTGTCCGGTACGGCGACATCCGCGGCTCCGTCGCTCCGGAGGCTGCGACGAGCTTCGGAATCTCCGACAGCGACGGCCGCTTCTGGTCGGCGCGCGCGGCGGTCGAGATCCTGCCCACCAAGACCGGCGTCGCGATTCTCGTTCGCGGAGTCCGGCAGTCTCTGCAGAGCCCTGCGGCCAGCCACACCAACGACTCCGACAAGCTCGCGATCTCGATCGCTCAGGACCTTTCGGTCGTCGGTCTGACCCCGTTCGGATCGGACTGGAAGCTCCTGTTGGCGCTCGAGTCCGCTCGCTCCACCGCGTCGAGCGAGCGCGAGGACTCCGCTTCGACCAACCGCATCATGGGCGGTCTGGCGCTCGCGTTTTAACAGCTCGACTGCCGGCTTCTCTTTTCGCTGCGAATTCGTCCGCGGTGCTGTCCTACTTAAACTAGGACACGGCCCGGTAGTGGGTCCAAAATAATTTTGAACTGTGTTCAAATGCTTGGATGCGAGGGCAGATCGGGAACACGCTCGAAACGCTAAACCTCTCAAGAGAAGGACTTAGCCGCGCCTCCCAGATTTTCGAACGTGGCATTCGCATTGCTGAATCAGCATCCGTGTCCCGCGGTTTGAAAATTCTCGTTCTGGCCCTCGGCGTGGCTTTCACCGCCGCGACGGCGGGGCTCGCGTTCGTCTCGTTCGCGAGGAAGGTTGCGACCTTCCGGACGGCCGGCTTTGCCGCCGAGCGCGCCGGCGACGCCTTGCTCGTCCGGCGGGTCGAGCCGGGCGGCGCGGCGGAGGCGGCCGGAATCCGCCCGGGCGATCGCATCCTGCTCGCGGACGGCCGCACGGCGGCGTCGCTCGAATTGCCGGAAAAGGATCTCGCGCGCCGTCCGTTTCCGCACCACGTCGTCGTTCAGTCCGGCGATTCCATCAGCGCCCTCGCGATCCAGCAACCCTCCGTTCGCCCCGACTTCACGTACCTCTTCCTCGCTTTCGTCGGATTGCTCTACCTGGCCATCGGCCTCTTCACGGTGGCCCGCGAGCGCGCTCCCGTGGCGCGCCTCTTCTGGGCTCTCTGCCTCTCCTCGTTCGCGATCTACGTCATCACGCCCGCGGGCCCGCACGACTCCGTCTGGAAGCTCTCGTGGCTCGCGGAGGACTTCTTCCGGGCGGTCCTGCCCGCTCTCCTTCTCCATCTCTTCCTGATCTTCCCGCGGCCCGTGGGGTCGCGCAGACTCGTTCCGCTCCTCTACCTGCCCGCCGCCGCCTACATTGCCGCGCAGCCCGTGCTTCTCAATCTGGGAGTCCAGGAGGCCGCCCGCGCGGCGGAAACCGCCACCCGGTTCTGGTTCCTCTATTTCGTGGTGTACGCCATCGCGGTCATCGCGCGCCTCGTGAAACTCCTCCGGATCCGCGAGAACCCGGACGCGGAGAAGCAGACCCGATGGGTCGCGCTCGGCGTCACCGTCGGTCTCGCTCCGTTCGTGCTGCTTTCGGCGGTGCCGCGAGCTCTCGGCTTCGCGTCGCCTCTTCTTTCGACGATCGCGGTCGTGCCGCTCGTGTTCATCCCGCTGACTTTTGCGTGGGCGATCCTGCGGTGGCGCCTCTGGGACGTGGAGATCTACGTTCGCGAGGCGGTGGCCGCGACAGGCGCGGTCCTGCTCGGCGGGATGACCTTCGTGCTGCTGAACGCGCTGCTCGACCGGACGCTCGTCGGAATGGCCGACGCCGGAAAGAACGTGATCGCGTTCGCCTCCGGCCTCGTGCTCGCCTCCCTCCTGGTCCCGGTCAAGCGACGCCTGACCGACGCCCTCGAAAAGATCCAGTACCGCGAGACGTACCGCGCGCGGCGGGCGCTGCTGGACGTCGCCCGCGACTTCTCCACGCCGAGGCCGAAGGAGGAGCTCGTCAACGCGATCGTCCGGCGGGTCGAGGAGGGGTTGCACGTCGTGCCCTGCTCGATCTTCCTGCTCGAGAACGGCGACGGCGACACGCCGGAAGGCACGTTGCTTTCCGCGCGACTCTCCGACGACGAAGTCTGGCGTCTGCGCGCTTCCGCCTTCGACGCGGGCGATCATCCCGCGGCGCAGCACCTTCACGCGATGGGCTACCGGACGTTCTTCGCGATGCGCTCGGGCGGCAAGCTCGCGGGCGCGCTCGGCGTCGGGCACAAGGACGGACGCGTGCCGCTCTCCTCGGAAGACGAGTCGCTCCTGTCCGCCGTGATGGCGCAGGCCGGTCTCGCCTACGAAAATGCACGGCTCTACGGAGCGCTTGCCGACCGGCTCGAGGAGATCCGGGCGCTGCAGAAGTACCAGGAGAGCGTCATCCGCTCCTCCTCCTCCGGGATCGTGGTTCTCGACGGCGAAGACCGCGTCCACTCCGCGAACCCCGCTTTTGCCCAGCTGGTCGGGCGCGACGAGACCGAGCTCGTCGGCCTGACCTTCTCCGAGGTCCTGCCCGGAGTCGGGCTCGGCGCGGCGCCGGAAGGAGACGAGGAGAAAACTTTCGAAGACAAGTTCACCGGGTCAGACAGCGTCGAGCGCGACCTGCGCGTCTCGATCTCGCGCCTCCAGGGGGAGCCCGACCGCCGCGTCGTCCTCGTGGACGACGTGACTGACCGGCTGAAGATGGAGAGAGCGCTCGCCGAGCGCGAGCGCCTCGCCTCTCTCGGAATCCTCGCGGCGGGCGTCGCGCACGAAGTGAACACGCCGATCGCGGGCCTGTCTTCCTATGCGCAGCTCCTCCTCGCGGAGACGTCGCCGGGCGATCCGCGATATGCGATCCTGAAGAAGATGGAGCGCCAGACGTTCCGGGCGGCGCACCTCGTCAACAACCTCCTCGAGTTCGCGCGTCCCCGGGCTCGCGCGCGCATTCGCACCGATCTGCGAGCCGTCCTCGCGAACGCCGCCGAGTCCGTCGAGACCTCGTTCGGATCGCGCCGGCTGTCCATCTCGACGGATGGCGGCGCGCCGGTGGAAGTCCTGGGCGACGCGCGCGAGCTCGAGCAGGTCTTCGTCAACCTGCTGACCAATGCGCGGGACGCCTCTCCGGAAGATGGAACCATTCTGTGCGAGGTTTCCCGCGAGGGAGAGCTCGCCCGCGTGTCGATCGCCGACCGCGGAGCAGGAGTTCCGCCCGACGCCGGGGACCGCCTGTTCCAGCCCTTCTACACGACGAAGAAGGCGGGTGGAATGGGCCTCGGCCTCGCCATCTCGCGCGACATCGTCCGACGGCATGGCGGCGAAATCGGACTCGTGGCCCGTGACGGAGGGGGCACCGTCGCCTGGGTCACTCTGCCGCTCGCGTCGAGCAACCAGCCGGTGAAGACGGAGCGGCCGTCGTGAGCGCCGACCTGCGCATCCTGGTCGTGGACGACGAGGAGGTCATCCGCGACGTCCTCGGAACGCTGCTCGAGAAGGAAGGCTACGACGTGGCGGTCGCGTCGACCGCGGGGGAGGCGCTCACTCTCTTCGAAGGAGAGCCCTACGACGTCGTGTTGCTCGACCTCATGCTCCCTGACCGGTCCGGGCTCGACCTGCTGCGCGACATCCGTCGGCAGGATCCGGACGCCGTCGTCGTCATCGTCACCGCGTACTCCTCGATCGAGAGCGCGATCCAGGCGATGCGGCAGGGCGCGTTCCACTACATCCCGAAGCCTTTCCAAAACCAGGAAGTCCTCCTGACGGTGCGCAAGGGCGCCGAGGCCCGCCGCCTGACCGAGGAGAACCGCCGCCTGAAGGAAGAGCTCTCGAGGCGCTACGGGCTCGGCCGGATCGTCGGGAAGTCCGAAGGAATGCGCCGCGTCTTCGATCTCGTGCGGCTCGCCGGACCGTCAAAGTCTACGATCCTCGTCGAGGGAGAAAGCGGCACCGGAAAGGAGCTCGTCGCGCGCGCCATCCACACGCACTCGCCGCGCTCCGGCGCTCCCTTCGTCACCGTCAATTCCGGCTCCATGCCGGCCGACCTTCTCGAGTCGAACCTCTTCGGCCACGTCCGCGGCGCCTTCACCGGCGCCGTCGCGAACAAGAAGGGACTCTTCGAGGTCGCCGAGGGTGGATCGATCTTCTTGGACGAGATCGGGACCGTTGGCCTCGAGACGCAGGCGAAGCTCCTGCGTGTCATCCAGGAAAAAGAGTTCATGCGGCTGGGCAGCGTCGAGACGCAGAAGGCGGACGTCCGGATCATCGCCGCGACCAACGTGGACCTGAAGAAGATGGTGGGCGAGGGACGCTTCCGCGAGGACCTCTACTACCGGCTCTGTGTGATCACGATCCCGATTCCCCCGCTCCGGGATCGCCGTGAGGACATCCCGCTCC
>DASXSX010000011.1:0-27894 GCA_036505815.1 Thermoanaerobaculia bacterium | reverse complement strand
GGAGTCATCGACTCGTCTTCTTTTAAGGGAGCCGCGGAGGTCGAATCCCTCCAACACCACACGAAGGAGGATCTTGAGAAATATGCTGCGTTTGCGCGAGGCCTAGGCTTCCGCGCGGAGTTCAGGGCCGCGATCGGTACCGAAGCGGTGGAGAAGGTGCTAGAGCTCTCCCAACAATTGCGGCGAGAGTTCCCGAGGTCAGTGTTCTTCCTCGGCGTGCTGGTATTCGAGCGCGACACGCTCTTCCACCGAATCCTTCACAACGAGACGGCCCTCGCGATCCAACGGCGGCTCCAGTTCGCGGGCCTCGAGGCGGTCGTCTTGCCGATTCGCGTCCGAACGCTCTCCAGGATCGACGCTGCCTAAGGAAACGAAACTTCGGGGGGAGTCCCAATTGAGCCGTGAGGCCTCGGTTGATCCGCCTCGTCGAACCCGGCCTGACACCAGCACCCCGGCCCGTGGAGGCAGCTGATGTCGCCGTTGTGCCAGATGCGCAAGCCCCGCGCAGCGAAATAGCCGTAGCCGGAGAGGCCGGCGAGGGCGAAGAGGCCGTATCCGCGCCCGTGAAGCGCGATCGCCTCGATCAAAACGCCGGCGACGACGCTGACGGCCGCCGCAAGACCGAATCGAAGCGCGCGAGCGTCGTGGGTGCTCACTCGCCGAGTCTCGGATGGGGAGCCGAAAGAAGTCCGGAAGGAAGCCGAAAAGATTTCGAAAGAAGCGGCTATTCCTCCGGCGTGAAACGGTACCCGACCCACGGCTCGGTCCGGATCCACCGAGGGCGGTTCGGGTCGTCCTCGAGCTTGCGGCGCAGACTTCCGACGTGCACCCGCAGCGTGTCGTTCGTGACGCCGGCCGTGGTTCCCCAGACTGCGGCGAGGAGCTGGGAGTGGGTCCAGACGGCCCCCGGCTTCCCGAGGAACATTTTCAGGAGCGAGAACTCGATCGGCGTCAGGTGGACCTCCCGATCCGCCTTGACCACGCGGCGCGTCTCGAGGTCCACGAAGACGTCTCCCCAGCGCGAGAACGGCGGAGCTGCGCGTCCGGAATCCGTTCGGCGCAGGAGCGCCCGGGCCCGAGCGAGCAGCTCGTCGACGCCGAATGGCTTGGTCACGTAGTCGTCCGCGCCCGCGTCGAGCAGCGCGACCTTCTCTCTCTCATCGTTGCGGACCGTCAGCACGAGAATCGGGACGCGCGAGCTCTTTCGAACTTCCTGTACGAGCTCGCGACCGCCGAGCTCCGGCATGTTCAAGTCGGTCACGATCAAGTCGAACGATTGCTCACCGAGCCGGTCGAGAGCATCGCGGCCGTCCACCGCGGTGTCCACCTCGTGCCCGGCGCGTTCGAGTGCGTCACGGACGACCTTGCGCATGCCGGGCTCGTCTTCGACGAGCAGAATGTGACTCATGGGCTCTTCGGAAGGACGATCTCGAAGACCGCGCCGCCCTGCTCCGACGCTCCGATTCGAAGCTCGCCTCCGTTCATTTCGACGAGGCTGCGGGAAATCGACAGACCGAGCCCGGTGCCGGGAACGGCGGCGGTCGATGGAAGTCGCACGAACCGTTCGAAGACGCGCTCGCGGTCGGACGGGGGGATGCCGCCGCCCTGGTCGAAGACGCGAATGAAGGCCTTGTCATCGTCTTTCGAGACCGAGACCCGGACCTCGGAATTGTCCGGCGAGTAACGGGCAGCGTTCTCCAGCCCGTGACCGAGCGCCTCGGTCAATTGAGACGGATCCACTTCGACGGCGATCTCCTCGGATGGGACGTCGACGTAGAGGGCGTGTTTCGAGAGAGCGTCTCCGAAGCGCGCGAGCGCGGCCTCGACGATCTGCCCGCAGCCGACCCGTTCCCGCCGCGGCCGGGTGATCCCGGAGTCGAGGCGGACGACTTCCATGAGATCCGATACGTGACGGGACAGAGTCTCGAGCTCGGTGCGCGCGAGCCGGGACTCGTCCGATGTACCAGCGCGCGCTTGCCAGTTCTCGACCGCGGCGCGGGCCGTCGCCACCGGCGTCGTCAGGTCGTGCGCAAGCGCGGCGAGAAGCGTGGATTTCATCTGCTCGCTCGTCTTGGTCTTTTCCGCTTCGCGCGCGATCTGCAGGAATCGTTCGCGCTCGAGCGCGAGACCGAGCAGCACGGCGCATCCCTCCGCCATCCGCTCGGTCGACTGAAGGCCGCGCGCGACCAGAACGCCCGCCCGCGTGACCCCGACCGGAATCGGCAGGTAGATGTCCGTTCCGCCGAGCTCGGACGGGTATGCCGCGGAGTTGCCCTGGCGGTATGCGAGCTCGACTAGATTCTTCTGCGCGAGAGCGCCCGGCGTCGCGGCCAATTCGGACAGCTCGCCCGGCCCCTGGGCGAGCCAAATCGAGACCTCCCGCGACTGAAGCGCTAGCCGCAGTCGATCTGCCGCGAGGCCAAGAAGCGACTCCCGGCTCGTGTCCGCGAGGAATCCCTGCGACAGATCGGTCAACGCGGCGAGGTCCCGTCGCTCCGCCTCGACCAGCCGGAGGCGGACGCGGGCCGTTGCGGAGAGCCGTCCGATCAGGAGCCCGCAGACGAGGAAGACGAAGAACGTGACGACGTTGCGGGGGTCCTCGATGACGAACGTGTAGTAGGGAGGGAGAAAGAAGAAATTGAACCCGAGCCCCGCGACGATCGCGGCGAGCACTCCCGGCCCGCTCTCCCAGGCCCAGGCGCAGAAGAAGACGGCGAGGATCAGGAACAGAGCCGCCGAGGAGTAGGTCAGGCCGGGGACGAGCTTCAAAAGGCCGATCGTCGCGAAGACGAGGAGTAGCGCTGCCGGGTAGCCGATCCACCGAGCCGTCTGGGCACGCTTCACGGGACGATTCTAGGCGCCGTCAGGCGCGCCTACTTCGCGCGGGGCCTCCACACCGGGTGCTCGAAGGAGAGATAGAGAAAGACCGAGCGCTCGTGGCGATTCGCACCCACACCGATCGGGAACGCGATTCCCGGGACGATCTGGAGCCCGCCCGCCACGTTGTGCGCCCAGCGGATTCCGGGGCTCACGAAGAAAGAGTTCTCCCGCTTCGTTCGGCCGGGACCGGTCACCGATTCCGATTGGAGCCAGACCGTCTCGAGCATCGCATTGAAGGTCGGGCTCACGGTCCAGATGAAGCTCTGCCCGGCGTTCGCCGTCGTGAGGCTCGCCTTCTCGCCGCGCTCGTTCCGCGCGGATCCGGTGTAGGTCCCTCCGACATTCGTGTGCGCGACGATGCGGCTCGAGAGAACCGTGCTGGCGGCGAGGTTGACCTGGAATCCGATGCCGCCCGTGCCGAGGCCTGTCTCCTCGTCTCCAGTCGGGAGGAGGACCGTGAGCCGGGGCGTGCACGCGAACTTCGTCTCTCCGCTTCCGGCGAGCTGATAGCGATAGTTGACGGCGAGATCGCCGAGGCCGGAGTGCGCGCCCGCGTTGCCGGAGACGCGCTGATACGGGACCGTGTAGCTGAACTGGTGCGCCTGCCGCGGAACAGGCCACTCTTGCGTGAACGTCTGGACCCAGTCGCCTCCGCGCATCCGCTGGAACGCGTTGATGTGCTGGACTACTCCCTCCTCCTGGTTGTACGCCTCTTCCATCAGAAAGCTGTTGTCCTGGATCGGCGGAGGGGCGGTCGTCTCCGGCGAGGGCGAAGACTGTCCGAAAAGGGGATGAGGCGCGAGGAGGAGCGCGAGCGCAAGGAGAGAGAACATCCGGCGCGCGCCGCGGATGGCTGGGAGGCAGGGACTCGAACCCCGATTCACTGGTCCAGAGCCAGTTGTCCTACCATTGAACGACCTCCCAGTCGTTCGAAAGAGCGCGAAAGTATAACGGCAGCCGCCGCCTGGGGTGACGCCATTTGAGGACGGGACAGGGGACGCGAGGAAAGGGGGGTAACGGCGTAAACTCGGAACCGGCCATGATCCCGGAAGTTTTCGAGTGCCCCCGCTGCGAGCGGCAGTTCGTCATCGACGGTATTCCCGACGACGGCAGCGAGGAGGTCCACTGCCCGCAGTGCAGCCGGTTCCTCGGGGTGCGCGACATCGCGTTCGTCCTTCGCACGGAGTTGGACGAGCTGATCGAGCGGTTGTCGTTCGAGAAAGATCGTCTCGAGAAGGACGAAGCCGTCTACAGCCTGACGGACTGTGATCCCGAAATGAAATATTACGGGCGGGAAGTGTCGAGGGTGATCGGCGTGTTGCGGTCGGCCTTGAAAGACCTCCGGCACCTTCGCGAGGACTACCGGGTCAAGGACTGACCGTCGGCCGCGGGCGATCCCTTCGCGACCTGCGGCCGAGAGAGTTCAAACGGGAGGGGAGCCCGCCGAACTTTCCGAGTCGAGTTAGTCAGCTGGCAAAAACGTCACCGAGCGTGAGGGAAAATCCCGGCAGAGCTCTCGAGACGATCGCCGCGTTACCGGAGAGCTCCGCAGTGACGACATAACGTCCATCGGCACCCAGGCTCAAAACCTCGGCGCTGTCGTCCTCCGGGTCGAAATACCAGATCTCGGGAACGCCCGCTTTCTCGTACGCGCGCATCTTCGTCTCACGGTCGTATTCCTTGTTGCTGGGGGACAGGATCTCGATCACGAGATCCGGCACGCCCTGGACGTTTGCGTCGGTGATGATCGAGAGCCGCTCCTTCCGGATGAAGAGCAGGTCGGGGTCCAAGGCCGTCCATTTGCTGAACACGATGTCGTAGGGAGCAATGAATACCTCCCCGAGCCCGCGCTTCTCGACGAATTCGTCCAGAGCGCGTAGCAGCTTGCGGACGGCGCGTTGATGCTTCGTGTTCGGTGACGGCGTCACGAAGACCTCACCCTCGATGAGCTCGAAGCGCTTGCTCCCGTCGCGCGGAAGCGTCTGGAACTGGTCGTAGGTGAGCTTGGAGATGACGGACGTCATCGGAAGGGCCTCACGAGCAGTCTCGCACTTCGAGCTTCTGCTGTCTACTTGTCGCCGCGGATCCGCTCGACGAACTTTCGCAACCGCCGGAGCGCCGTCTCCTTCCCGAGCAGCGCGACGACGTCGAAGAGCGGGGCGCCGACCGTAACCCCCGTAAGTGCGAGCCGCGTCGGGTGAATCAGCCGCGAGGCGGAAATCTTCATCTCGGCCGCGAGCTCGCGCAGCGCTGCATCGAGCTCCGGCGCGGTCCAGGAAGAGACGTTTTCGAGCTTCGCGATGAGCCGCTCGAGCTCGGCCGCGGTCTCCGGCCGGACGTTCTTCTTCATGCCCTCCGGGTCGTACTCCTCCGGATCTTGCGCGTACATCGAAAGGGCGCGGCCCATCTCGATCGCAGTGCGCGCGCGCGTGCGATGAAGCTCGATCGCGGCGAGCGCCGCGTCCTTCTCCGGTACACCGGCCGGCGCGTGCGGCTTGGCCCGTTCGAGCAGCTCCTCCGCCGGCATGCGGGCCATGTACTGCGCGTTCATCCAGAGGAGCTTTTCCGGGTCGAAGACGGACGGCGAGGCGCCGATCCTTTCGAGTGAGAACTCGCGCTCCATCTCTTCCCGCGACAGGATCTCCCGGTCTTCTCCGGGAGACCAGCCGAGCAGTGCGAGAAAGTTGACGAGCGCCTCGGGAAAGATTCCGCGGTCGCGCCACTCCTCGACGGCCGCGGCGCCGTAGCGTTTCGAGAGCTTCTTGCGGTCGGTTCCAAGGATCATCCCGAGGTGCGCGAAAGCCGGGACCGGCGCGCCGAGCGCCCGGAAGAGCGCCACGTGTTTCGGCGTGTTCGCCAGGTGATCGTCCCCGCGGAGGACGTGCGTGATCCGCATGTCCGCGTCGTCGACACAGACGCAGAAGTGGTACAGCGGGTGCCCGTCGGACCGCACCAGCACGAAGTCGTCGAGCGCATCGGCTGGAAACTCGACGCGGCCGCGGACGAGGTCATCGACGACGATCGTCTCCGCGGGCATCCGGAGCCGCACGACGAACTTCTCGCCCGCCCGCGCGCGCCGGTCACTCTCATCCGGGGAGATCTCCCGGCCTGCGCCGGAATAGCGGTACGAGCGCCCCTGCGCTTCCGCCTTCTTGCGCTCGGCGTCGAGCTCCTCGGGGGTCTCGAACGCGCGATACGCCTTCCCTTCGGAAATCAGCCGGTCTGCAGCCGCGCGGTAGAGGTCGTAACGGGCCGACTGACGATAGGGTCCCTCGTCATGCTCGAGACCGAGCCAGTCGAGCGCGGAAAGAATCTGATCGGAGAGCTCGTGCTTCGAGCGCTCGACGTCGGTGTCCTCGATGCGCAGGATGTAGGTGCCCTTCTCCCGCCGCGCGAAGAGAAGGTTGTACAGAGCAGTTCGCGCGCCGCCGACGTGCAGGAAGCCGGTCGGAGAGGGCGCGAACCGGACGCGCGGACCGGTCGAATTCTGCAATGCGCCGGCATGCTAGCTTACGAAGCAGCACTCGACAACCGCGATGGGAGAGATCGAAAAGACCGAGCCGGTATCGATGCGTCTGCGCGCCGACGCGGTGCTGCTCCTGGTCACGGTCGTCTGGGGCTCGTCCTTCATCGTCGTCAAGAACGTCGTGCAGGACTCGCCGCCGCTGGCGTTCCTGTTCTTCCGTTTTCTGCTCGCGACGGCGGTCTCCGGACTGCTCGTCTTCGGCCGGCGCCGCACCCGGGGGCTCTTCCGCGACGGCGCAATCGTCGGCGGCCTTCTGGCGGGAGGGATGACTCTGCAGGTGCTCGGTCAGGTCGAGACGACGGCGTCGAAGGCCGCGTTTCTAACGGGACTTTCGGTCGTGATGACGCCGTTCGCGGCGTTTGCAAGAACGCGTAGCCTTCCCTCTCTCGAGAACGGGATGGGGATTGTTCTTGCGGGACTCGGCTTCTTGCTGCTGACTTTTCCTGCGGAGGGAGTGCCGCTCAACCGCGGCGACCTGGCGATTCTCGGCTGCGCGATCCTCTTCGCGTTTTACATCGTCGAGATGTCGGTCCGCACGCCCTCGCACGATCCCTTCTGGCTGACCGTTGTGCAGCTCTCCGTAGTGGCCGCGACCGCGGCGATCCTGACCGCGGTCGCGCGCTTCGCGGGAGCTCCGCTCGAGACGCGGCCGGTCGTTTGGCAGGGAGGTTTTCTGCAAGCGGTGCTCTACCTGGGGACCATCGGTACGGTGGGCACTTTCCTCTCGCAGACGTGGGCGCAGCGCCACATGTCCGCCACGCACGCAGCGATCATCTTCGCGCTGGAGCCGGTGTGGGCGGCTCTACTCGCTGCGTGGCTGTTGAACGAACGGCTCGGATCTCGCGGGGCGTGGGGAGGCGCTCTCGTGCTCGCCGGGATCGTCGTGTCGGAGTTGCGACTGCGCTGGGGATCGCGTGCCGAGCTGGAGTAACTGACAACTTCTCCTCGCGGCCGCGCGGCCAGACCGCTGGGCCGCCGCACGGGTTCTCGCGCGGCCGCACGACAAGGTTTCTCGCGCCGCCGCGCGACAGGCCCTGACCCTCAATCCAGCGGAAACGTCAGGGTGTAGGCGTAGCGTCCGCGGCCGACTTCCATCCACACGGTCGTGCGGTTGTGGTCGCGCTGAAGGATCCGGTTCACGTCGTCGACGCTCTGGACCCGGCTGCCGTTCAGCGCCAGCAGGGAATCTCCGGAGTCGATGCCGGCGCGGGCCGCGGCGCCGTCGCGGCCGAGGACGGTGATCCGGAGCCCGCCCCGCGCGGCCGCGACGCTCATCCCGATTTCATCCTTCAAGATCTGGACGCCGAGGTTGGGAGGCGGCGCCGCGCCCTGGACGGTCACCGTGCGCTCCGCGCCGGCGTTGCGGAGCACGAGCCGCATCGGACGCCCGGGGCCGCGTCCGGCGAGAGCGGTCTCGAAGGCGTCCTCGGACTCGATCGGCGCCCCATCGAGCGACACGATCAGGTCTCCCGGACGAAGACCCGCCCGGGCGGCGGGGGAGCCGGGAAAGACGCTCCGCACGCGGTAGCCGCGGGGTCGCTCGAGAGCTCCCCCTTCGCCACCCGAAGTGATCGTCCGGCCGCGGACGCCGATCCAGACGGCGCGCACCTCGCCAAACCGCAACAGGTCGTCCACGATCCTCTTCGCGCGGTCCACGGGGGTCGCGAACCCGATCCCCTGCGCTCCACCGATGATCGCGGTCGCGATTCCCACCATCTCCCCCTGGATGTTGACGACCGGCCCGCCGGAATTCCCCGGGTTGATTGGCGCGTCGATCTGGATGAAATCCGTGTAGAGCCGCTGGTTCTGGTCGCCGCGGACGCTGCGGCCGAGCGCCGAGACGACACCGGCGGTGACCGTGTTCGAGAGCCCGAACGGGTTGCCGATTGCGACGATCGTTTCCCCGATGAGGAGGTCGGACGAAGTTCCGAGGCGGATCGTCGGAAGGGAGCCGCGTGGACTGCGCACGCGCAAGACCGCGAGGTCGTTGTCCGCGTCGGAGCCGATCACCTCGCACTCGAGCTCCTGCCCGCTCTTCGTCGTCGCGAGGATTCGGGAAGCGCCGGAGATCACGTGATCGTTCGTCAGGATCACGCCTTTCGGGTCGATGATCACGCCGGAGCCGAGCGACTGGGCGCGGTCGCTGCGCGGGCGGGGGTCGCCTCCGAAGAAGAACTCGTCGAACAAGGATGTCCTTCGCCGGACGATCTGCTCGGCCGCGATGTTCACGACTGCGGGAGCAACCTTCTCCACGACCTCGACGATCTCGCTACGCCGCGAGGGCAGCGGCGCCGCCGACGCCGTTTCAAGCAGCAGAAAAATCGCGAGAGAAGCAGTCAGAGCTCGCTTCACGGCTGCAAAAACGGGTTGTCGTCGCGTGACATTCCGTGGGGTCAACGCTGAATCGCTGAATTCAGCCCTGACCCGAATTCAGTCATTCAGCGTTGACCCTGCATAAAAAAGCCCCGCTCTCGCGGGGCATCGCAAACGAGGGAGAAAGGAATTTACTTGGTCTGGACGTCGATCTGCTTCTGCTTCTTCGACTCCGGCTGGCCGGCGCCGATCTTGATCTGACGCGGCCGCGCCTCTGCGCGCTTGGGCATCTCGATCTCCAGAAGCCCGTTGCTGAACGACGCGCGGATCTGATCGCGGTCGACGTTGTTCGGCAGGGTGAAGGAACGAACGAACTGACCGTACGACCGCTCGAGGCGGTGGTAGTTACGCCCCTCCTTCTCTTCCTCGAACTTGCGCTCACCACGGATCGTCAGAACGCCGCCTTCCATCTGGACTTCCACCTGGTCCTCGCGGAAGCCCGGCAGCTCCACAGTCAGCGTGATCTTGTCCTTGTCCTCCGCGATGTCGACCGGAGGAGCCCAGGTTCCCAAACTCAGCTCCTCGTCCCGCTCCCGGCCCGTCACGGTCCCGAGCGCCCGGTTGAAGCGGTCGGCCAACGAGCCGAATTCACGATAAGGATCCCAACGAACGATGTTCATGCTCACCTCCCAATTTCGGTCCCTATACTACAGGGGTGAGCGAGGGTTTGTCAAATAGATGAGCTTCAAACCTTGAGTCTCTGTGGCTCAGATTCCGCCTCGATCTCGAGGCGGTCGCCATCTGTGGAAACGGTGAGCTCGGCGCTGCCTCCGGGAAGTAGCTCGTTTTTCAATATCTTGGAGGCGAGGGCGTCGGCGACCTCTTTCTGAATCAACCGTTTCAAAGGCCGGGCGCCGTAGGTCGGGTCGTATCCTCGGCCGGCCAGCAGCCGTTTGGCCTTGGCGGTCCAGGTCAGGCGGATTCCGCGGTCCGCGACGGAGCGGGCGAGCGCCTGGAGCTGGAGCTCGACGATCTCCTCGATCTCTTCCCGCGAGAGCCGGTGGAAGACGATGACTTCGTCGATCCGGTTGAAGAACTCGGGCCGGAAGTGCCGGCGCAGCGTCTCTTCGATCTTCGCCTTGATCTCTTCCTCTTTCATGTCCTGCGCCTCGGCGATCCATTCGGAGCCGAGGTTCGACGTCATGATGATGACCGTATTTTTGAAAGAGACGACCCGCCCCTTGCCGTCGGTCAGACGGCCATCGTCTAAGACCTGCAGCAGGACGTTGAAGACGTCGGGGTGGGCCTTCTCGATTTCGTCGAAGAGCACCACCGAGTAGGGCCGGCGCCGGATCGCTTCCGTCAGGCGGCCTCCCTCCTCGTAACCGACGTATCCGGGCGGCGCGCCGATCATCCGCGCGACCGCGTGCCTCTCCATGTACTCCGACATGTCGAGCCGCACCATCGCCTGCTCGTCGTCGAAGAGGAATTCCGCCAGCGCGCGGGCGAGCTCCGTCTTGCCGACGCCCGTCGGCCCGACGAAGAGAAACGACCCGATCGGGCGGCGGGGGTCCGAGAGGCCGGCCCGCGATCGTCGGACGGCGTCGGAGACCGCGCCGACCGCTTCCTTCTGCCCGATCACTCTCTCGCCGAGTCGCTCCTCCATGTGCAGCAGTTTCTGGGTCTCGGTTTCGAGCATTCGGTTGACCGGTACGCCGGTCCACCGGGAAACGACTGCGGCGATGTCCTCTTCGGTGACCTCCTCGCGGAGCATCGGGCGGCCCTTCTGGAGCTCCGCGAGCTTTGCGTTCCCCGCCGCGAGCTCCCGTTCGAGCTCGGGCAACCTGCCGTAGGAGAGCTCCGCCGCCTTCTGGAGGTTCCCCTCCCGCTCCGCTTCGATCGCGTCCTGCTTGACCTTCTCGATCGCCTCCTTGGTCTGGCGGATCTTCTGGATCATCTCCTTCTCGGCCGACCACTGCGCGCGGAGGCTGCTCGCCTTTTCCCGCTTCTCCGCGAGGTCGCGCTCGATCTCATTCAACCGCTGCTTCGACTCCTTCGTCTTCTCCTTCTCGAGCGCGCGCTTCTCGATCTCGAGCGACATGATCTTCCGCTCGATCTCGTCGATCTCGGTCGGGACCGAGTCGATTTCCGTGCGCAGGCGGGCGGCGGCCTCATCGATCAGGTCGATCGCCTTGTCCGGGAGGTATCGGTCGGTGATGTACCGGTGGGAGAGCCGCGCGGCCGCGACGAGCGCTGCGTCCGTGATCCGCACGCCGTGGTGAACCTCGTAGCGCTCCTGGAGACCGCGGAGGATCGCGATGGTGTCCTCGACCGACGGTTCGTCCACGTAGATCGGCTGGAACCGGCGTTCGAGCGCGGCGTCCTTTTCGATGTACTTCTGGTATTCGTTGAGCGTCGTCGCGCCGATCGCCCGCAGCTCGCCGCGGGCGAGTGCTGGCTTCAGCATGTTGGAGGCGTCCATCGCGCCCTCGGCCGCGCCGGCTCCGACCAGAGTGTGCAGCTCGTCGATGAACAGGATGACCGTGCCCTGCGCCTCCTCGATCTCCTTCAGGACGGCTTTCAACCGGTCCTCGAACTCACCGCGATACTTCGCGCCGGCGATCATCGAGCCCAGGTCGAGCGCCACGACCCGCTTGTTCTTCAAGCCCTCGGGCACGTCGCCCATGTGGATGCGGCGCGCGAGACCCTCGACGATGGCGGTCTTTCCGACGCCGGGCTCGCCGATCAAGACCGGGTTGTTCTTCGTGCGGCGCGAGAGAACCTGGATGACGCGCCGGATCTCTTCGTCGCGCCCGATGACCGGGTCGATCTTTCCGCGGCGCGCGAGGTCCGTCAGGTCGCGCGTGTACCGCTTCAGCGCCTGGTACTTGTCCTCCGGGTTGGGGTCCGTGATCCGCGCCGAGCCGCGGACCTCCTTCAACGCCTTCAAGAGCGAGTCTTTCGTGGCACCGCGCCCCGACAGGCGTTTGGCGGTCGGCCCGGCGGCGGGCTCGGCTAAGGCGAGGAGAAAGTGTTCGGTCGAGACGTACTCGTCGCCGAACTCGCGCGCGAGCTCGAACGCGCGGTCGAAGAGGCGGTTGAGTTCGGGCGAGAGGACCGCGTCGGCGGAGGCGCCCGTGACCTTCGGCCGCTTGTCCAGGTCGGCCTCGACTTCGCGGGCGAGACCGTCCGGGTCGACCCCGAGCTTCTGGAGGATCGGGACGACGACCCCCTCGTCCTGACGGAGCAGCGCGAGCAGAAGGTGGTCGGTCGAAAGCTCGGCGTTGCCGCGGGCGCGCGCGTCCCGCTGCGCCTCCTGAACCGCTTCCTGGGATTTGATGGTGAGCTGGTCGAATCGCATAGGTGTTCACTCCCGATGTCTTGCGGACCGGTCCAGCGGATCTCGGAGCCCGGCTTCTCGAAACCCTTTCTCGCGGAGAAGGCACGAGTCGCACGATCGGCAGGGTTCGCCGTCCGGCGCGGGATCGTAACAGGACGACGTCCGTGCAAAATCCAATCCAAGCTCTGCGGCTCGCGAGACGATCTCCCCTTTCGTCATTTGCAGCAGGGGAGCGTGGATCCGGAATGCGAGCGTACCCTCGACCCCCGCCTTCGTGCCGAGGTTCGCCGTCTTCTCGAAGGCCTCGAGAAACTCCGGGCGGCAGTCGGGATATCCCGAATAGTCGAGCGCGTTCGCGCCGATGTAGACGTCGCCGGCGCCGATCGCCTCGCCCCAGGCGACGGCGTGGGACAGGAAGAGGGTGTTCCGCGCCGGCACGTAGGTCACGGGGATCGCTTCGCGGCCGAGCGCGTGCCGCGGCACTTCCCGGGAAAGATCCGTCAGGGCGGAGCCCTCGGGCGCCGGGAGATCGAGCTTCACGATCCGATGGGCCGCGGCGCCGTATTTGAGCGCGAGCCCCCTCGCCCAGTCGAGCTCGATTCGATGGCGCTGCCCGTAGTCGAACGACAGCGCGAAGACCTCTTCGGCTTCCTTCTTCGCAATCAGCAGGCACGTCGCCGAATCGAGTCCGCCGGACAGCAGCACGATGGCGCGATTCATCTCTATCTTCCGGGGACGTCCCCCCAGAGCAACTTGTGCAGCTGTAGCCCCAGGCGGATGGGCCGTCCGGAATCGCGGATCCAACTGCCCAAGTCCGCGGCGGAAAGCTTCTCCCACACCGGCGAGAACGTGACGACGTGCCTGCCGTCGAGATCGCGAGCGGCGACGAAGTCGAGAGCCCAGTCGAAGTCGCGCCGGTCCGCGAGCACGAACTTGATCTCGTCGCGCGGGCCGAGGCTCTCCAGGTTCTCCGGCAGGTTCGCGGCCATCATTCCGCTCCCCGGCGCCTTGACGTCCACGATCTTGACGACTCGCGGATCGACGCGGTCGAGCGGAACGTGTCCGCCCGTTTCGAGGAGAACCGTCTTTCCGTGCTCGAGGAGCCTTTCCATGAGCGGATAAACGCCCTCCTGCTCGAGCGGCTCGCCGCCGGTCACCTCGACGAGCTCCGTCCCGAGCGCGAGAACCTTCTCCGCCGCGTCGGCGACCGCCATCTCGTCGCCGCCCGAGAACGCATAGGCCGTGTCGCACCAGACGCACCGCAGCGAGCACCCCGTGAGCCGGATGAAGGCGCACGGGAATCCAGCGCGCGTCGATTCTCCCTGGATGGACCGGAAGATCTCGGTGACTCGAACCGTGGGCTCCACGGCGGGAGTTTAGCTACTCCACCACCCGGATCTCCCGCCACCTCGGACTAGGACAGCGCGGCCTCGAGCTCCGGCTCGACTTCGCTCCCCCGCGACAGGAACGAGATCCCCGCGGTGTACGCGAAGCCGTTGAAAAAGACGAGCAGGAACGGAATGCCGATCCAGTACCGCTCGGCGACAGCGAACACGAGCGCCGTGAGGAAATAGGTCGCCAGCACGATCTCGCCCACCAGCGAGAAATTTCCGGCAGCCCGGTACTTCTTGGTCTTCCAGTCCCCCGCTTCCCCCTCGATCCGGTACTTGGGGGTCCGGGTGAACTCGGTGCGACTCCCGGCCAGGGCTTCGAGCACTCCGCGCACGTTGGAGAGCGAAAGCCCGATCCCGATCGACATGAGAAACGGCATGTACTTCAACGCCGGCTTCCAGCTCCGCCCGATCTCCCTCTGCGACGAGACGTAGAAACCGACGAACGAAAAGCTCGCGCCGAAAAAGAGCGGGAAATCGAAGACGGCGAGCTTCTGCCAGCCGATCTGCTCTCGAATGATGATCGCCGGGAAGATCAGCAGCGCCAGCAGCACGACGAGGAGGTGCGAGAAGTTGTTCGTAAGGTGGAAGAAGGCCTCCACTTTGACTTTCCGCGGATATTCGCTTCGGAAGATCGTCGGCAGAAGTTTCCGGCCGGTCTGAATGGAGCCTTTCGTCCATCGATGCTGCTGGCTCTTGAAGCCGTTCATGTCCACCGGAAGCTCGGCGGGAACGGCGAGGTCTTTCAGGTAAACGAAGCGCCAGCCGGCGAGCTGGGCGCGGTAGGAAGCATCGAGGTCCTCGGTCAGCGTGTCGCTGTTCCAGCCGCCCGCGTCTTCGAGACAGCGGCGGCGCCAGATCCCCGCCGTTCCGTTGAAGTTGAAGAAGCGCCCGGATCGGTTGCGTGCGGTGTGCTCGATCACGAAGTGACCATCGAGAAAAATCGACTGGATACGGGTCAGCAGCGAGAAATCGCGGTTCAGATGCTCCCACCGCGCCTGCACCATCCCGACCCCGAGATCCGAGAAGTGGGGCAGACATTCGCGGAGCATCTCGGGGCGCGGAACGAAGTCGGCATCCAGGATGAGAAGGAACTCGCCGCGCGCCGTCTCGAGGCCGGCCTGGAGCGCGCCCGCCTTGAAGCCTCTTCGATGGTCGCGCGGAAGATAGCGGACGTCGTGGCCCCGCGCGCGATACCGCTCGGCCACCGCTCGCGCGACGTCGCGTGTTTCGTCGGTCGAGTCGTCGAGGATCTGGATCTCGAGCAGGTCCTTCGGATAGTCGAGAGCGACGACCGCGTCGACGAGCCGTTCGACGACGTAGACTTCGTTATAGAGGGGAAGCTGGACCGTCACGACGGGAAGCCGCTCCAGGCTTCCGGCGGGCCGGGGATCGTTCCCGCGGTGCCGGTAATAGAGGTGCACCAGGAAAGCGCGGTGCGCGCCATACACCGCCAGAAGCGAGAGGACGACGTAATAAGAGATCAGGGTCCCGATCTGGGCGGTGCCGTGCATCCACGTCCCGGCGAAGGAGTGCTGGCGCGGCCCGGGCTGCTCTTCGCCGCGGGAGAAGTCATCTTCTTCGCGATGGCATTCCTCCCCGACGCTCGGCGCAGCCTGGCCGCCTACCTCCTCCTTTTTCTTGCCGGAGCCCTCCTCTCGCTGTTCGCGGCGCGAAGTCTATCCGCTTCGCGACCCCGCACCCTTCTCCTCTTCGCGGTCGCGTTTCGTTTGACTCTCCTCTTCCGTCCGCCGGACCTCTCCGAGGACGTCTTCCGCTACGTCTGGAATGCCCGGGTGGCGGCAGCCGGTCATTCCCCTTATGCGGTCGCGCCGGACGACCCCGAGGTGGCCGGACTCTTTTCGCAGCTTTACCCGCACCTCTCGCACCGAGAAGTTCGAACCGTGTATCCGCCGGTCGCCCAGGCCGTCTTCCGCGCCGCGGCGTGGGTTCCGGGAACGGGCGTGCTCGCGATGAAGGCGATCTTCGCGGCCGCGGACGTGGCCGTCGTGGCGCTCCTCCTGGCGAGCGCAGGAGCGTCGGCCGGCTTCGCCGCGGCACTCTACGCTTTTCACCCGCTCGCGGTCACGGAGAGCGCCGGACAGGGACACCTCGATTCGTTGGGCGTCGCGCTGCTGCTGGCGACCGTCGTCTGGCTCGGCCGGCGCCGTCCTTTCGCGGCGGGCCTTGCGTTCGCCGCATCGGTGCTCACCAAGTACGTTCCTCTCGTCGGCGCGCTGCCCCTGGGCAAGCGCGGCGGATTCCGCTTTGCGGCGACGGCCTCCGTCTTCGGCGCGGCGATCTGGGGGCTCGCGGCGAGAGGCGGCGTCCCGCCGACCGGAGCGCTCGGCGCTTATGCGACGCGGTGGGAGTTCAACTCCTTTCTCTATCCGGCCGTCGCGGGCGCAGTCGATTCGACGCACCTTCCGGCCACGGCCAAGGCCGCCTACATGCGCTGGAAGGACGTGCGACCTCAGCGCCCCTGGATGCAGCGCGTCTTTCCTTATTTCTATACGGCGTTCTTCGCGCGCGTCGTGCTCGCCCTCCTTCTAGCGGTGGCGCTCGTCGTCATCGCGGTCCAGGTGCGGGAGATGGAGGCCGCGCTCTTCGCGTCGCTGGGCGCGTTCTTCATCGCTTCGACGACGGTCCACCCCTGGTACGTGCTGTGGATCCTGCCTTTCGCGGCGAAGAAGCGCGAGCCCGCGTTTCTCTATTTGTCGTTCGCGGTGCCCCTTTCCTATGCGCTCCTGTATCCGCTCGGCGGCTGGACTCCGGCGGCGATCCGCATCGCCGAGTACGTCCCGTTCACGATCCTGCTGGGGCTCAGTCTGTGGCGAAGTCAGCCTCCTCACCCCCTCCCGGAGAGAGAGCAGTAGAGCGTGGCTGAAACCCACTTCCGCTATCGCGCCGTCCTCGCCTACGTCGGAACAGGCTTCCGCGGTTGGCAGATCCAGCGCAACGCGGCCCGCACCGTGCAGTCGGTCGTGGAGGAGGCACTCGCGGTCTTTGCCGGAGAGCCGGTGCGTCCGCTCGCCGCCGGCCGGACGGATGCCGGCGTGCACGCCGATGGCCAGGTCGCGCACTTCGATCTGCCGCATCCGCGGGAGCCGCGCGAGGTCCGGGACGCGCTCAACACGCTCTTGCCCTGGGACGTTCGCGTGATGCACGTCGCGCGCGCCAACGCCTCGTTCCACGCCCGCCGGGACGCGCTTTGGAAGGACTACCTCTACCGGTGGAGCCGCGCCGACGTCATCGCTCCGCGCGACTCGCTCTTCGCCGCTCCGCTCTCGCGCGGCGCCGAGGCCGGACGGATGGAGGCCGCCGCCGAGCTCCTGCCCGGCCGGCGCGACTTCGGAGTCTTCGCCGTTCGCCGCCGCCGCGACGGTTCCGTGAGGACCCTTCATTCGGTCGCCATCGAAGAGCGGGGCGCCGAATTGCGGGCGCTCTTCCGCGGCGACAGCTTTCTGCGCGGAATGGTCCGCTCGATCTGTGGTCTCTTGGCCGACATCGGGCGCGGCCGCCTTCCACCCGATCGGATGCGCGAGATCCTCGAGTCCGGCGACCGGAGTCTGCTCGCGCAAAAGGCGCCGGCGAAGGGACTGACTCTCGTGAAAGTCGAGTATCCCCGCGTTACACTCGTTTCGTGATCGATGCCGACAACCTCGCCTCGCCCGGCTCCTCCGAGCGGCAGCTTCTCGACGAGATCGATCTCGCCCGGCTCCCGCGGCACGTCGCGGTCATCATGGACGGCAACGGCCGTTGGGCGCGGCAGCGCGGCTTTCCGCGCGTCGAGGGGCACCGGGCGGGAATCGCCTCGGTACGCGAAATCGTCGAGACCTGTGCCCGGCTCGAGCTCGACGCGCTGACGCTCTACGCGTTCTCGGTGGAGAACTGGAAGCGGCCGCGCCTCGAGATCGTGACGCTGATGTCGCTTCTGAAGGAATACCTGAACAGGGAGCTCGCCAACCTTCTCAAGAACGACATCCGGTTCCGCGTCGTCGGACGCATGAACGAGCTCGACGGCTCGGTGCAGAAGGAGCTCTCCCGCGGCCTCGCGGCAACCTCGTCCTGCCGGGGGATGACGTTCAACATCGCGCTGAACTACGGCGGCCGCACGGAGATCGTGGATGCGTGCCGGTCTCTGGCGCACGACGTCGCCGCCGGGCGTCTCACTCCGGAGCAGATCGACGAAGAGACGCTCGGCTCGCGACTGGGCACCGCGGGCCTGCCCGACCCGGACCTCCTGATCCGCACCTCCGGAGAGATGCGCGTCTCGAACTTCCTCCTCTGGCAGATCGCGTACAGCGAGATCTGGGTGACCCCGACTCTCTGGCCCGACTTCCGGAAGCGTCACCTCTTCGAGGCGATCCTCGACTTTCAGAAGCGCGAGAGGCGCTACGGCGGCGTGATCGACGGAGGGCGCGTGGAATCTGGTGAGGCCGCCGGGTGAGGCCCTTTTCCTGTCGGTCCGAGGTCCGAAGATTTCTTCAGTGTCATTCCGAGGTCCGAAGTTTTCTTCAGTGCCATTCCGAGGTCCGAAGGACCGAGGAATCTCTGGCTAGATAAGGAAGAGATCCCTCGCTTCGCTCGGGATGACAGGGTAGGAAGCTTCGCTCGGGATGACAGGTAGGGCGAAGGGTTTCGAATGACAGTGGGCCGCAGGGAATTCGCCGCGGCGGTCGCGATCCCGATCGTTCTCGCGGTCCTGTTCTTCCTGCCTCCGCTCGCGTTCAACCTCCTCGTTGCCGCAGTCACGCTCGGCGCCCTCTGGGAGTTTTTCCGGCTCGCGGAAAAGGCAGGCCTTCCGGTCGCGAAGACCGTGGGGATGATCTTCGGGGCGGCGTTCCTGCTCGGGTGGGCGGCGTTCTGGGGATTCGACGTGCTCGACCGTCCCGGAAGAACCGTGGTGCTCTTCGCGCTGCTCCTTCTGGTCGTCCTGGCGTGCTCGGCCGAGCTCTTCGCGAAGGTCGATCTCCCCGTCGCGCTCGGCGGCGCCAGCTGCACGGCCTTTGGAGTTCTCTCGGTCGCCCTGCCGGCGACGGCCATGTGCTACCTGCGCGTCGTGTCGCCGCGCGCGGTTCTGCTCCTCTTTCTGCTGGTCTGGGGCTGCGATTCCTTCGCCTATTACACCGGGAAGAACTTCGGCCGGCGCAAGCTCGCGCCGCGCGTTTCACCGAACAAGACCTGGGAGGGGACGATTGGGGGATTGATCGGCGCCACGCTGATCGGCGCCGCGGCCGGAACGTGGTGGGTCTTTCCGGAGCTCGGGCCGGCGCGCGGCGCGCTCGCGGGCGCGCTCGCGACGTCCGCGGGGCAGCTCGGTGATCTAGCCGAGTCCCTCTGGAAGCGGGGCGCCGGCGTGAAGGATTCCGGGACTTTCCTGCCGGGCCACGGCGGCTTCTACGATCGAATCGATTCGCTGCTCTTCGCCGGTCCGGTATTGGCTGTTTTTATCGGCGGCTCGACGCCGCCGTAAGAGGCAAACGGCGGCACTTCGAGCGGCGGCTCGACGCCGCCGGAAGAGAGCAAGCGGCGACATTTCGAGGGGCGGCTCGACGCCGCCGGGAGAGAGTAAGCGGCCGCATCCCAACGTCCCATGGTGGCTGGGCGCTTATTGCGGCGGCTCGACGCCGCCGGAAGAGAGTTAACGGCCGCGCCGCAGCATCCCACGGTATCGACGCGTCGGTGCGACTGCTCGACACGTCCGTAACGCCTTCCTTCGTATAATCAAAAATTCGTGAAAAACATTAGCGTGCTCGGCTCGACCGGGTCCGTCGGCCGGGCGTCCCTGGACGTCATCGCCGCATTCCCCGACCGCTTCCGCGTGGCGGCGCTCGCCGCCGGCCGCTCCATCGAGCGGCTCGCGCAGCAGATCGAGCAACACTCTCCCGACCTCGTCTCGATCGAACGCGACGAAGACGTCCCCCGCCTGCGCGCACACCTCCCGCCCGGATTTCGCGGACGGGTCACCGCGGGGCCGGCGGGGCTCGAGGAAGCGGCGTCCCTGCCGGCGGCGGACGTCGTCGTCGCCGGCCTCGTGGGGGCTGTCGGGCTCCGGTCGGCGCACGCCGCAGTCGCCGCGGGAAAGCGGCTGGCGCTCGCGAACAAGGAGGCGCTCGTCGTCGCGGGAGAGCTGATCATCGCGACGGCGCGGAAGGCCGGCGCGGAGATCCTCCCGGTCGATTCCGAGCACAGCGCGATTCACCAGGCGCTCGCCTGCGGAAAGCCGGGAGAGGTCCATCGGCTCGTGCTGACGGGATCCGGCGGGCCGCTGCTCACGCGGGACCTCGCCACGTTCGGAAGGATCACCGTCGAGGAGGCCCTCGCGCACCCGACGTGGAAGATGGGGCCGAAGATCTCGGTCGACTCGGCCACGATGATGAACAAGGGGCTCGAGGTGATCGAAGCTCACTTTCTCTTCGGGGTCTCTCCGTCGAAGATCGACGTCCTCATCCATCCCCAGTCCGTCATCCACTCGTTCGTGGAGTTCGTGGATGGCTCGCTGGTCGCTCAGATCGCGCGGAACGACATGCGGTTCCCGATCCTGTACGCCCTTTCCCATCCCGACCGTCTTCCCAACCCCTTCGGCCGGCTCGACCTGGTCGGCGTCGGCCATCTTGAGTTCCAGGAGGTCGACCCGCGGCGCTATCCCGCCCTCGCGCTCGCCCGCGCCGCGCTGGAGGCGGGCGGCGGCATGCCGGCGGTCGTCAATGCCGCGAACGAAGTGGCCGTCGAGGCGTTCCTAGAGGGGAAGATTTCCTTCCCGGACATCGTTGCGGTGGTGTCCGAGACCGCCGCCGCCTGCGGCCGCGTGCCCGGTCCGGGAAGCCTCGACGAAGCCGAGGAGATCGACCGGAGGGCGCGGCAGTCGGCGTCGCGGATCGCGCGAACGCTCGCCCGGGCGAGTTGAAAGGCTCCCGGCCGGACAGCTTTTTCCTATGACCATCGCCGGCAACACAATCGCGCTTCTCTTCGTCCTCTCCGTGCTCGTGGTTCTCCACGAGTTCGGACACTTCGCTGTCGCGAAGGCGTTCGGCTTTCCGGTCGAGGTCTTCTCGGTCGGATTCGGCAAGCGGCTCTTCGGCTGGAAGCGGAAGGGCACCGACTATCGCGTCTCCGCGATTCCGCTGGGCGGTTACGTGCGGGTCATCGGCCTCGGTCCAGACGAGTCCACCCTGGCCGAAGGGACCTCGAAGGAGATGCCCGCGGTCGGCAGGCGATGGCAGCGGGGGCTCATCCTCTTCGCGGGCCCGGCGATGAACGTGGTCCTGGCGATCGCGCTCCACACGGCGGTCTTCGCGATCGGAGTCTCGGTCCCCGCGTACGAGCTCGAGGCGCCCATCGTCAAGGTCGTCGAGGACAAATCGCCCGGCGCCGAAGCGGGATTCAAGCCGGGGGATCGGATCGTCGCGGTCAACGGCAAGCAGACGCCGCGCTGGCGCGACGTTCAGTTTGTGTTCGGAATGAACGCGCGCGAAAAGCTACGGGTGGAAGTCGAGCGGAACGGAGCGCGGACGGTCCTCGAAGTGGTTCCCAAGCCGAGCACGAAATACGACCTGGGCTACGTCGGCCTCTTGCCCGACTTCGGCCGCTCGGTGCGGCCGCGCATCGCGATGGTCCTCTCCGGCTCTCCCGCCCAGGTCGCGGGCTTCAAGAGCGGCGACGTGATCCTCTCCGTCGCCGGCAAGGAGATCCGCGGCGCTCCGGAAGAGGTCTTCTCGAGCTTCGTCTCGGCGGTCGGCGGCGCCGCTCCCGGGCCGTTCCCGGTCGTGTACTCGCGCGACGGAAAGACGAGGTCCGCGCTCGTTGCCCCGCGCCGGGACCCGGACGGCTCCTGGAAGGTCGGCGTCCAGGTCGTTCCGGACCTGCCGGAGATCGTCGAGCGCTTTCCGTTCGGGCAGGCCGTCGTGGAAGGCTGGCGCCGCGTCGAATCGGATTTCCGGATGACGCTCTCGGTCATCGGACGGCTCTTCCGCGGCAAGGCGAGCATGCGGTCGATGTCGGGTCCGCTCGACATCGCAAAGTTCTCGGGAGAAGCGGCGCGCACGGGCGCCGTACCGCTCGTGGCGCTGATGGCGGCGATCTCGCTCCAGCTCGGAATCTTCAACCTCGTGCCGATCCCGGTCTTGGACGGCGGACACCTCTTCCTGCTCGCGCTGGAGGGGATCGCGCGGCGCGACTTCTCGCTCAAGGTCAAGGAGCGGATCCTCCAGATCGGGTTCCTGATGATCCTCGCCCTGATCACGGTCGTCCTCTACAACGACCTCGCGAAGAACCTGCCGGCGAAGTGGTGGCCGTTCTGAGACCCAGGACCCAGGATTCGGGTGGCGCGTAGGATAGTTCGGTGAGTCAGCTGCCGGTCCTTGCACCACCCGCGGCCGCTTCGGTCAAGCGCACGCTCGCGCCACGGCGGATCACCCGCCGGATCCGGCTCGGGAACGTGGCGATCGGCGGCGGCGCGCCGGTGACCGTGCAGTCCATGACCAAGACCGAGACCGCGGACGTCGAGGCGACGCTCTGGCAGATCCGCGACATGATCATGGCGGGCTGCGAGATCGTTCGCGTCACCGCGAATACGATCGAGGCCGCCGACATCTTCGACCAGCTCGTCGCCGGCTCCTCGGTTCCGGTGATCGCCGACGTCCACTTCGACTACCGCTGCGCAATCCGCGTCATGGAGAAGGGAGTGACGGGTCTCCGCATCAACCCGGGGAACATCGGTGCGCGGTGGAAGGTCGAGGAAGTCACGCGGATGGCGGCGGACAAAGGCATCCCGATCCGCATCGGCGTCAACGCCGGCTCGCTCGAGAAGGACCTGCTCAAGAAGTTCGGCGAGCCGACGCCGGAAGCGATGGTCGAGTCGGCGTTCCGGCATCTGGAGATTCTGGAGTCGCTCGGATTCTTCGAAACGAAGGTTTCGCTGAAGGCGTCGAACGCGCCGATGATGGTGGAGGCGTACCGCCTGTTCTCGAAGAAGAGCGACTATCCGCTTCACCTGGGCGTGACCGAGGCCGGCTCGCAGTTCACCGGAACGGTCAAGTCCGCGCTGGGCATCGGCATCCTGCTTTCCGAGGGGATCGGCGACACGATCCGTGTCTCTCTCGCCACGGACCCGGTCGAGGAAGTGCGCGTCGGGCGCGAGATCCTGAAAGGCCTCCATCTCCGCGAGGACGGCGTCAACGTCATCGCCTGCCCGACGTGCGGGCGGCTCGAAGTGGACATGCTCCCGATGGTGGAGCGCGTCGAGAAGCACCTCGCCGGCGTGAAGCTTCCGCTCCAGGTCGCGATCATGGGCTGCTCGGTGAACGGCCCCGGCGAGGCTCGCGAGGCGGACATCGGCTTCGCCGCCGGCAAAGACATGGGGATGATCTACAAGAACGGCGAGCCGTACCGCCGCATCGGCGGCCCCAACATGCTCGACGAGTTCATCAAGGAGATCGATCTGCTGGTCGAGGAGCGGCTGCGCGCGGCGGCGGGCAACCCGGTCACCGAGTGATCACGGCGGCGGGCGAGCCCGCGGCGCCTGGGTTTGCCTCGTCTCTCCCGACCGACTCGCCGCCGGGGCGCCTCGCGCGCCTCCGCGCGGCCCTGGCGCATCCTCCCCTATGGATCACGTTCTCCGTCTGTGCCCTCATCCTCGCGGCCCGGCGGCCGACCGAACTTCGCAACCCGCAGTTCTGGGCGGAGGACGGGGTGTACTACAAGAAGGCGTACACGCTCGGCGCGCGCGCTCTGCTCGAGCCCTTCGGCGGCTACCTCCATACGGTGCAGCGCATCGTCGCCGCCGTGTCTCAATGGTTCGATCCCGCGTGGGCGCCGGCCATCTTCACGGGGGCGGCGTTCCTGTTGACGCTCTACGTCGCGGCGCGGACGCAGTCGCCGCGCTTTCCCCTGCGCCCCCACGTCGGCTACGCGCTCGCGGTGGTCCTGGTGCCCGACACGTTCGAGGTTCTCCTCTTCCTGACCAACATCCTCCGCGTCACGGCGGCGGGTCTCCTGCTCGTGCTCATTTCCAAAGATGGTCGCCGATGGTGGGAGCAGGCGCACGACGCCGCAGCGGCGCTGCTCTTCGGCCTGACGGGACCCTACAGCGTTCTCTTCGCGCCTCTCTTCGTGTGGCGGGCGTGGCGGCGTCGGACTCGAGCAAGTCTCGTTCTTGCCGTCCTCGTGATCGGATGCGCCCTCACTCAAGGGATCCTGATCGGGTTGCAACAGATGGGGAAGCTCGCGGCAGACGAGGGGCCCGTGGCGATGGGCGCCGGAGACGTCGTGCCCGAGAAGCTGCTCGCGGTGCCCGGAATGCGGATCGCAGGCTCGCTGCTCGCGGGCTCGCGCGTGCCGCCCGACTATCCGCTGCCGGTCGAGATCGCGCTCGGAATCGGCGTCCTCGTGGCCGTCGCTCTCCTCGCCCTGCGCAAGGGTCCCACGCGAACCGAGCGGGTCTGGCTGGCGATGGCGTTCCTGCTCGTCCTCGCGAGCGCCCTCTATCGCTGCCGGTTCGTCCTGCCCGACCTGTGCCATGCCGTCTACGGCAACCGGTACTTCTACCTGCCGCAGCTGATCGTGCTCTGGCTGCTGATCGACCTCGCTCTCGAGCGAAGACGCTGGCTTTCGCGCGGCGCGGCGGTCCTCTTGCTCTGGATGCTCGTCGCGAATATTCCGCGACTCCGCGAGCCCGGTCTGCCGGACATGCGCTGGGCGGACTACGCCGCCAGGATCCGAGCCGGCGAAGCGGTGGAGATCCCGACGAACCCCGGCGGGGTGGACCCCTGGATCGTGAGGCTGCCCGCGCGGAAACCGTAAGCAACGAGTCTCACCTGTCATCCCGAGCCCCTCGCCCCGCTTGTCATTCCGAGCGAAGCGAGGAATCTCTTTCTCGCTCGAGTTCCATCTTCCGCTCGGGGCAGGCTCCGCGAGGGATCTCTGGTGTGGACTGCGACGGGTGCAGGCCCGCAGGGCCTGTCCCCGTGACCCGCTTAGGAAGGATTCCTCGTCGCTTCGCTCCTCGGAATGACAGGTTAGACAGATTCCTCGTCGCTCCGCTCCTCGGAATGAAAAAGTGAGAAACGCGGCTAGAATCCGCGCCGAGGATTCCCGCCGCTGCAAATCGAAGTCCTCGCGCTCTGGCTGCTCTGGGCGGCCGCGACGGCGGCGGCCGTCTGGCTCGCGCGGCGGTTCGTGACCCGCATTCCTTTCCCGGTCGGGCTTCTTCTCGCGCTCCTGCCTCTGCTCTTCACCGGCCGGGCGTTTCTGCGCGGCGGGATCTACGGCCCGGCCGACCTCTATTCCGGCCACGAGCCCTGGCGTCGGGTCGCCGCGGAAAACGGCGTCACGCGCATCGAGAACCCGATCCTGTCCGATCTCGCGTTCGCGAACCTGCCCTGGCGGGCGGCCGTCCGGGAAGCGCTCGTCAACGGGCGGCTGCCGCTGTGGAACCGGTTCGTGCTCGCGGGAAACCCGCTGCTGCCCGCCGCCCAGGCCGGCGTCTTTCATCCGGCGACGTGGCTCGGGATCTTCCTGCCCCTTCCCCTGTCGTGGACGTTCTCCTGCGCCTTCACCATCTTCCTCGCGCTCCTTTCGGCGCACCTCTTCTTCCGCGAGTTCTGCCGCTCCGACCTCGCGGCGGTCGTCGGGGCGGTCGGCTGGGGCTTCTCGACGTACGTGCTCTTCTGGGACGGCTGGGCGGTCGGACCATCGATCGCCTCCTTCCCTCTCCTTCTACTCGGGCTCCGACGTCTCGCGCGGGAGGGAGGCGGCCCGTCGGTCGGCGTCACCGTGGTCGCGCTCCTTCTCTCTTTTCTCGGCGGGCACCCCGAGACTTTCTTTCATTGCCTCGCGGCGGGCGGCGTCTACTTCCTCTGGGAGCTTTTCGCGCGAGATGTCCGGCGACGCGTCCGGCACGCGCTCGCGGGCGCGATCGTCGCAGGTCTCTTCGCGTTCTGCCTGGCTGCGCCGGTCCTCTTTCCGTTGCTCGAGGCCTTGCCGCATTCTGTCGAGTACGCGGCGCGCCGGGCGGCGCTCGAGAAGGGGCGAAGGGGCCAATCCGTTCCCGCAGGCGAAGCGATGCAGCGACTCCGGCCAGCAGTCCTGCCTTTCGCGCACGGAATCTACGGAAAGAGTCCCGTCCAGGACTGGAGGCACGACGGGTCGGGCGTTCCGCTTGGCTACGCGGGCGCGGTGCTGTTTCCCCTGGCGGTGATGGGGTTATTCGGAAGGGCGACGCCGCACCCGCGCGGTCGCGGCATCTTTCTGGCGTTTTTCCTCGCCGGGCTCGCCTACGGCGCGAGCGCGCCGCTCCTGCTGGACGTTACGTCGCGCCTGCCCGGCTTCGCTCTCGCCCTCAACTACCGGCTCGTGTTTCTCGCGCCGCTCGGAATCGCCGGACTGGCGGCCCTCGGGGCTGACCGGATCGGCGCGCGCGGTTCGCCGGCGCGAGACCTCGCGATTGCCTCCGCCGCCGCGCTCGCGTCCCTGACGCTGGTTTTCGTTCTGTCGACCGGCGTCTTTCGCGAACGATCGCTTCCGGGGAGCTTCGTCGCGATCTCCTTCGCGGACGAGGCCGCTCCGCTCGCTCTGCTCGGAGTCGCCGCGCTTCTCTTGGGCACGCGCGACCGCGAGGTGGCGGCTGCCGCGCTGGCGCTCCTCGTGGCGCAGCGCTGGCTGGAAATGCGCGGAACCTATCCGACCTTTCCGGGGCGGTCGCTGGCGCCGTCGCTTCCGACGCTCGGCGCACTTCCGCGGAGCGGCGATCCGTACCGCGTCGCCGCCGCGGGCGATGCCTTTCGACCCAACGGCGCGGCTCTCTACGGCCTCGAAGACGTGCGCGGGTACGAGTCGATCGTTCTGCGCCGTTTCGCCGAGACCTATCCCGCGTGGTGCGATTCCCAGTTCGCCTCGCACAATCGCGTGGATGACCTTACCCGTCCTTTCCTCTCGTTCCTGAACGCGCGTTACGCGATCGCCGCCCCGGACGCCGAGGCTCCCGAGGGTTGGGTCCTCGTCGCTCGAGGCGGGGACCTCGCGCTCTTCGAGAACACTCGAGCGTTGCCGCGAGCGTTCGTTCCCCGCCGGCTCCGCGCGGAGCCGCAGGTCGCGAAGCGGCTCGAGGAAATGGGCCAGACGAAAGATTTTGCCGACGTCGCATGGCTCGATCACGTCGACAGTTCCGGAGAGGGGAACGGTTCCGCCGCACTGGTCGTTCGGGAGATTGGGTCCGATCTCGTCATGACCGCCGACGTTCGGAGGCGCGTCCTCGTTGCGACGTCGGTGCCGGACTGGCCCGGCTGGCGCGCCGAGGCCGCGGGCAAGGAGCTCGCGCTGACGACCGTCAACCACGCGTTCGTCGGATTCTGGCTTCCTCCTGGCCGGCACGAGGTCCGACTTCACTACCTGCCGCAATCCTTCTGCGCGGGCGCCGCGCTCGCCGGCGGCGTCCTCGTGGCCGCCCTACTCCTCGTCCCGCTCCGCCGCCGGCGGGCCGCGCACTAGGCTAAAACGCGTGGTCCTCGTCTTCCGGTTGCTCGCGGTCTATTTCGCAGCCTGCGCGCTCTCGCTCTTTCTCGCCCACCGGTTCGTCTCGCGCATCCGCCCGGGAGTCGCGCTCCTTCTGGCGCTCGGTCCGTTTCTCCTGACCGGGAAGGCTCTGCTGACTGCGGGCGTCTACGCGCCCCTGGACATCGCGTACCAGGGCCAGCCGCTCGCGTCGCACCGCGAGGAGCAGGGGATCGGGCCGACGCGGTCGCCGATCTTAGGCGACGTCGTCTCGCAGATGATCCCGTTTCGCAAAGCGGTGCGCGACGCGATCAAGAACGGCCGGCTCCCTCTGTGGAACCGGTTCCTGCTGGCCGGGGAGCCGCTTCTCGCCGCCCAGCAGCCCGCCGCGCTCCACCCGACGACCTGGATCGGATTCCTCCTTCCGCTCGCGCAGGCATGGACGTTCGAGATGGCTTTCCGCTGTTTCCTCGCGCTCCTCGCGGGCTACGCGTTCTTCCGCGATCTGGAGTGCGGAGAGCTCCCGGCTCTCCTCGGCGCGGCGGGATGGGCGTTCTGCGACTACCAGGTCTTCTTCGCCGGCTGGCAGCACACGTCTGCGTCCGCTCCCTTTCCGCTGCTCCTGCTCGGCCTGCGCCGGCTCGCGTTCGACCCCGGTCGGCGCGCGGTCGTTCTGACCGTCGCGGCCCTCCTACTCATCGTGACGTCCGGCCATCCGGAGACGCTCCTCTTCTCGGTGTCGGCGGCTGGGATCTTCTTTCTCTTCGAGCTCCTTTTTACCGGTCGTGGCGGGAGAGTCCGCTCCCTGCGCCTCTCGCTTCTGGCCGGCGCGATCACGCTGGGACTCTCCGCCGTCCTGCTGCTGCCGCTCTTCGAAGTGCTCCCGCACACGCTGGAGCACGCGATGCGATCCGTCTTGTACGCGCACAGCGATCGGTCCGTGAGCTTCCCGG
>DASXSX010000010.1:0-1586 GCA_036505815.1 Thermoanaerobaculia bacterium | reverse complement strand
ACCTCGGAAGTCACGACGGGGTCGCGTACGCCGCTATGGAGCTCCTCCGGGGAGAAACGCTCCGGGAGCGTCTCGAGGAGGGCAGTCCCCCGCAGAGGAAAGCGCTCGAGTACGGCCTCCAGATCGCGCACGGGCTCGCCGCGGCGCACGAGAAGGGAATCGTCCACCGCGACTTGAAGCCCGAGAACGTCTTCGTCACGACGGAAGGCCGCGTGAAGATCCTCGACTTTGGTCTCGCGAAGGTTTCATCGGCGCAGCCGGACGAGACGCGATCGCCGACGGTCGCGGCCACCGAACCGGGTACGGTGATGGGCACCGTCGGCTACATGTCGCCCGAGCAGGTGCGCGGCAGGCCCGCGGACCACCGGTCCGACATCTTCTCTCTGGGGGCGATCCTCTACGAGATGCTCTCCGGCGAGCGCGCCTTCCGCGGCGAGTCGGCTGCGGAGACCATGGCGGCGATCGCGCAGAAGGACCCGCCAGGACTCACCGAGTCGGGCGGATCTTTTCCCTCCTCGATCGAGCGCATCCTTCGCCACTGTCTCGAGAAACGGCCCGAGGAGCGCTTCGACACCGCGCACGACCTCGCGTTCGCGCTCGAGACGGCGATGGGCGCTTCGAGCGCAACGACTCAAGTTGCCCCGGCGATCGCCCTGAAGCGACGGTGGTGGAGTCCCGCCCTTGCAGCTCTCGCCGTCCTCGCCGTGCTGGGCGCTGGTTTTCTGGTCGCGGGGCGGCTTCGCGCGCCGAAGCCGTCCTTCCGTCAGATCACCTACCACCGTGGCTTCATCCAATCCGCGCGGTTTGCGCCCGACGGGCAGACCGTCGTCTACGGATCGACGCGGAGAGACGAGCCTCTGCGGGTTTACTCGACGCGGCTCGACAGCATTGAATCGCGCTCGCTCGATCTCCCGCCGGCGGACGTCGTCGGCATGTCGAAGAACGGCCAGATGGCGGTCCTCCTCAACCGAAGGCACGCCGGCACCTGGATCACGGTCGGGACGCTCGCGCGCTCGGACCTGGGTGGCGGAGCTCCGCACGAGATCCTCGAGAACGTCAACGACGCCGACATCAGCCCGGACGGCACGCAATTCGCGGTCGTCCGGGAGCTGGGAACGCGGCAGCAGCTCGAGTTCCCCATTGGCCGGAAGATCTTCGAGACCACGGGCTGGGTGAGCCATCCGAGAATTTCCCCGGACGGGAAGCGCATCGCCTTTCTCGACCATCCGGCCTACGGCAACGACATGGGTCACGTTGCCGTCGCGGATGAACACGGAAAAGTCACTCGGCTGACCGAGGCGTGGAACGGCGCGCAGGGTCTTGCCTGGAGTCCGGGCGCTAAAGAAATCTGGTTCACGGCGACGTCGACCGGGACGGCGAGCGGAGGCAAGGGACTCCAATACACGCTCTGGGCGGTGCGTCCCGGAAAGAAACCCCGCTCTCTCTACGCGCCGCCGATCGATCTCGTTCTCGAAGACGTTTCGGCGAACGGAGCGATTCTCTTGAACGCCATCGTGAGCCGGAGCGAGATCGGCGGACTTCTCGCGGGCGACACGCGGGACCGCGACCTTTCGACGTGGAGCGAC
>DASXSX010000009.1:0-1943 GCA_036505815.1 Thermoanaerobaculia bacterium | reverse complement strand
ACGAGGAGTCGCCGCCTCCCGCCGGAATTCACCGGTACTGGGCGAAGCGAGGCAACTCGACCGAACCGTGGACCGGAGAAGACGAGACGTACGGGAGCGGAGCCCCGCGCTACCGCGAGCGTCCGCGTGACTCGGATGATTCCGGACGGTACTCGGAGGATCGTGACCTGGACCGGGACGGCGACCGCGACCGCGAAGAGGCGATCGAAAGAGAACGCGAGAGCGATCGCCCGCCCGCCGCCGGCAGGCAGTGGCGCGACCGGCGGGAAGCGGAGCATGGCGACACATGGGTGCGCCTGACCGTTGAACCCTCGGACGCGGCGATCTATCTGGACGATCGGTTCGTCGGAACTGCTTCAGAGCTCGATACGGCGAGCGGATTCGCGGTGTCTCCGGGCAAGCACACGCTCGTCGTCTCGCGGCCGGGATACCGCGACCGCCGCGTGCAGTTGGACATCGCTCGCGGGAAGACGGAGAGATTGGACGTCCGGCTCGAGCGCTGAAGGGGGTCGTGCTCGACTTTCGTCGACCTCGACTACGCCGACTTTCGTCGCGGATTGCGCGAAACAGTTTGGGGTCTATACTGTGGCGCACTCGAAGGAACTAAGGGGAGGCGCAAAGACCAGGCGGCGTCTGTCACGGTGGGTCACCCCACCTTCTGCCAGTTTCGGTAGCTCCCAGGTCCGCACTCTTCCCGAATCCTTCCGATCCCGTCGGGTCGGAGCGCCTCCCCGCTGTTCCTTCGAATCCCTTCGGGGATTCCCCGCGACCGCGCGCTCCTCCGGGCTCCGCCTCGAGCGGAGAACTATCCCGGCGCATTCGACGCGAGCCACAGATCGAGCAGGACCCTCTCGAAGTGCAGGCGCCGGTTTCCGCGGCGATTGTCCGGCGGGTAATCGGCCGCCGTCCGCACCGCTCGCGTGAGAGAAGCCGAGCCGAGTCGGCGTCCGATCTGCGAGAGCGGTCCGGCGACGGCGCGATGCGTGACGAGCTCGGCGGAGACGCCGGCGGCCGCGAGCGCGGCGTCGGCGACGAGCTCTGAGAACAGCGTGAGCTCGCGCGACTCGGCGCGGCCGAGTCTCTCGGCAAGGAGCACCAGGGAAGCGGGCTTGCCGTCGAGAAGCCCGGCGGTGAGCGCTTCCACCGCCTCCGAGCGGAATCGGCGCATCTCTTCGAGCTGTTCACGCGCCTCCTCTTCATCGGTCTGGCGAACGAGGATCGCCAGGTCGGCCGCATCCTCGGAACTGAAGCCGCGCGCAAGCCAGGCGCTCGCGCGATCGTTCCGGGTGTCGGAGGCGACGGGCGCCGCAAGGCATCGCGAGCGGATCGTCGCAAGAAGGGATTCCGGCCGCGTGGTGGTCAGGATCCAGTGGAGCTGCGCGCCCGGCTCCTCGAGCGATTTCAGGAGCGCATTCGCCGCTTCGAGGCCGAGCAGCTCCGCGCGGGAGATGCGCACGACGCGTTTCGCGCTCTCGTAAGGTTTTCCCGCACCGAACGCGATCGCCTCTCTCACCCGATCCACGCGGATCTGGATCCCCTCGGGTCCAACGTTCAGGAGGTCGGGGTGAAAGGCGTGGAGCGCGCGCCGGCACGACTCGCAGGAGCGATCTGGATCCTCCCCCGGGCAGAGCAGGAACGCGGCCAGGAGGATCGACGCCGCTTCGAGCGCGCTCTCCGATGCTCCGTGAAGGAGAAGAGCTCCCGGAAACGGTCCGCGACCGGCCGCGAGCCGCTGAAGAATCGAGGAAGACGGCCCCGTGCTCAAATGCGGAATCTCTCCGAAAGCGCCGCCCAGGTCTCGCGGAAGAGCGCGGCAACCGGCTGCTTTGCGTCGAGCACCCGCACGCGCTCCGGCTCTCTCTCCGCGATGCGCAGGTAAGCGCGGCGGACGTCCTCGTGAAACTCGAGCTCGGCTTTCTCGAATCGGCCGACAGTGCCGCCCC
>DASXSX010000008.1:0-8011 GCA_036505815.1 Thermoanaerobaculia bacterium | reverse complement strand
GGCGCGGTTGTTCGAGCTCATCGCGGAGGGAAAGACGGTCAGCCGCGCCGCTTCCGACGAGATGCTCGCCATCCTCGCCATGCAGCAGGACCGGGCGATGATCCCGCGCCGGCTTCCGTTCGAGCGCGACCGGCTCTTCGTCTCGAACAAGACCGGCTGGGACGAGGAGAAGCTGGCGGACCCGCAGGGATTCCGCGGCGACGTCCGGGCGGACGCGGCGTACGTGAAGGGCCCGCGCGGCCGCTACGTTCTCGCGATTCTCGCTCGGCGCGTGAAAGACAAGAGCCCCGGGGTCGACAACGAGGCGCTCGTCACGGGCGCCAAGATCTCGCGGATGGTCTACGACGGGTTCGCCGCCCCGGCCGCTCCGCCGAAACGGTGAGCGGGTCGGCCACCTCGCGCCCGAGTCGCGTGTTGCGCCCGCTAGACCTCTCCGATTCCGCCCGCGCCGAGCGGCGCCACGATCTCTTAGGGCTCAAGCCGCACTCCCGGCAGCAGGGTCATTCCGGCAGGCCCACGCGCTTCACGAGCTCCGAAAAGCGCGGGTCCGAGCGCAGGGGATCGAGGATCGGGAGGTACTTCAGGTCGACGAGAAACTGGGAGCGCTCCTCGTAGGCGCGGTCGAGCCAGGCGAACGCCCGATCCCTGTCTCCCAACCCGGTATAGACGATCGCAAAATGGTAGGCGGGAACGTACCTTCGCTTCGACTCGGCCTCGAGCTGCCCGAGCGCATTCAGAGCCTCCGCCCGCTCGCCCGCCCGGGCGTGTGCGTTGCCGATCATGGCCGTCTCGATCGTGCTGCCCCCGCCCAGGGCAGAGAACTTTTCGTACTCTGCGATCGCTTCCGGGTACATACCCTTCGTGGCGTAGGCCTCTCCGAGCCGCAGGTGCGTCCGGGGGAAGTTCGGATCCATTTCGAGTGTCTTGCGATACTGCTCGATCGCCTCGTCGTAGCGACGGGCAAGATAGAGCTTCCAGGCCAGGCCATGTCGGTAGAGGACGGCCAGCGGGTCGAGGTCGATGGCTTGTCTTTCTCGCGCCAGGGCCTCTTCGAATTTCCCGAGCGAGGAAAGAAGGAGAGCGTACTCGTGATGAGCATCCGAATAGCTCGGGTTGAGCTCGAGAGCTCGCCGGAATTCCTTCTCGGCCGCCGGCCAGTCCCAGTCGTAGGCACGGTTCAGGAATCCCAGCGTCTCGTGGGCTCCCGCGAGAGTGTCGTCGATCTCCAGCGCTTTGAGAGCCGCGTTCCTCGCCTTGGGCACCATCTCCCGAGGGGGGACGACGTCGTACCCTGTGTATGCGAGAAGCGCGTACGCCTCCCCGAGCTGCGCATACGCTGCTGCGTAGCCGGGGTCACGCCCGACGGATCTCTCGAAGAATCCGACCGCCGTTTGGAGTTCCCGGGGCGTTCTCCTCACCTTGTAGTACAGGCCTCGCAGATAGAGCTCATGAGCCTCCGGATCGACCGGACGCGTTTCCGCGAGTCGAGCCCGCTCCCGCGGTTTCAACGTGATCCGGATCTCCTGCGCAATCGACCGGGCGACCTCGTCCTGCAACAGGAGGATGTCCTTCAGATTGCGCTCGTATTTCTCGCTCCAGATCGGATGGTCGGTGGCCGCATCGATGAGCTGGGTCATGATCCGAACCCGGTTGCCGGAGCGCACGACCGAGCCCTCGACGAGAGAGTCCACGCTCAACTCCCGGGCGATCTCCGGGACGGACTTCTTCGTCTGCTTGTACCGCATCGCGGAAGTCCGGGAGATCACGCGCAACGCATCGATCTTCCCGAGATCGGTGATCAGAGCGTCGGTCATGCCGTCGGCGAAATACTCCTGCCCGGGATCTCCCGAGAGGTTCGCCAGTGGAAGAACGGCCAGCGATCGAATGCGGCCCGGCTCGTGTGCTCCGAAGAGCCGCTGCCGAATCCCTCCGGCACGGAACAGGACCGCCGTACCGCCGGCGAGAAGCAGGGCGCCGACCGCGACGACGAGGAGTCGCTTGCGCGGTAGTGACACCAGCACTGCCGCGCTTGCGGGCGTGAACGGCCCCGAGCTCTCGCGCAGGGCGAACGCGAGATCCCGCGCCGACTGGAACCGCTCCTCCGGTGATTTCTCCAGACAGCGGCGGACCACGTGCTCGAGGGGAGGCGGAATGGCCTGCGGGGAGAGAGCGGGTGGGTCGTCTCGCAAGATTCCGCTCATCGTCTCCGCCGGAGAACGTCCCAGGAAGGCGCGGTGGCCGGCGACCATCTCGTACAGGACTGCGCCCAACGAAAAGATGTCGGATCGCGCGTCGGCAGGAAGGCCTTTCACCTGTTCGGGCGACATGTAGCCGACCGTTCCCATGACGACGCCCGGCTCGGTCGCGGCTGTGGCGGTCTGCGCCTCCGTCATTGGAGTGCCGGCCGGCTCCGGGTGCGTCAGCTTCGCCAGGCCGAAATCCAGGATCTTGACGCGGCCGTCACGGGTCACGAACAGGTTCTCCGGCTTGAGGTCCCGGTGCACGATGCCTTTCTCGTGCGCCGCCGCGAGCCCCTCGACTCTCTGCGAAGCCCGCTGGGCCTGGGGCGGCAGTTGGGCGACTGACGAGAGCATCTTCTTCGTTCCCGGAGCCGCGGCCGGGATCTGGCAAGTGTCCGCCCGGGGAGGCGAGCGGAGACTCGTGGTCGCTCCCGAGTCCTTTAGTCGAACTGTAGGCCGTGGGAATGGTTTCGCCCCATGGCGGCATGGTGAATGTCTCAACATATGGCCTCGCCTGTACTGTGTCTCGCACGGGATTCGCGATGGTACGAAGCGGGCGGAGTAGCGTCTCTCCCCGCTTGACGTCGCCCGAGTAACAGACGATCAGCGTCAACCTCAATCTCCCCGGGATCCCCCCGCCCTTCGCCGTCTGAAGGAATTGACAAACCCTTCGACGGGCAGGAGAGTGGAGTGAGAAATCTTTGCTGAGGAGGAACCATCGGGAGTCGTCCCCGCGAGAGGGCGGGGGTCTCAGGTCTCGCAGTCCTCCTGCTGGCCGCCGCCGCTTCCGGCCAGAACCTGCTTCCCGTCGGCAATCTCTACGGCAAAGTGTTGGACGAGCAGGAGCGGCCTCTTCCCCGCGCGGTCGCGGCTCTCCGCGGACCGGGTGCTCCGACGACGACCGAAACCGACGCCCGGGGCGAATTCCACTTTCTGAATCTGGCTCCGGGAATCTACTCGCTCCTGCTCTCGCGTTCCGGATTCGCCGCAGTGCGGTACGAGTCGGTTCTGATCTCCGTCGGCAAGGACACGCAGATCCGCGCCACGTTGGAACTGGCGGCGGTCTCGGAGGCCGTCAGCGTCTCGGGGGTCACGCCGGACATCAATCCGCGAAAGACCGTTACCGGAGCGAACTTCGATGCGGTGGAGATGCAGGAGATTCCCACGTCGCGAGATCCCTGGGCGATCCTCCGGCAGGTGCCCGGCGTCGTCGTGAACCAGGTCAACGTGGGCGGAAACGCGACCGGCGTGCAGGCGATCCCGGCCTCCCGAGGGTCCACGGACATCCAATACGAGCTGGACGGCGTCACGATCACCGATCCCGTCGATCTCGGCACACCGACGTACTTCAACTTCGATTCTTTCCAGGAGATCCAGGTCGCCACGGGAGGCTCCGACCTGACTCTTCGAGGCTCCGGCGTGACCTTGAATCTTGTCACCAAGCGCGGGAGCAACGAGTTGAAAGGGCTCGCCCGCTATTTCTACGCATCGGATCGCTGGCAGTCGGACAACACGCCGGAAGAGACGCGGGATCAGGACTTGCAGTCGAATCGAACCGCCCTGCTCCGGGACTACGGGATCGAGGCGGGAGGGCCCCTCATCAAAGACCGGCTCTGGGCCTGGGGCGCCTGGGGACGAAACGACATCTCCCTGGACCTGATCGGCAACGTTCTGGAAAACGGACAAACCGTACGCGTTGACTCAACGCTCGAGCAATTCAACTTCAAGCTCGACGCGCAGCCGACGCCGAGCGACTCGACGACGTTCTTCTTCCAGCACGGAGACAAGCGCGTCCTGGGCAGAGACATCGGACCCCTGGCCCTGCAGTCCGCCGGAAAGGATGCCGCGAGAGACCAGCGCGGCCCGACTCCTCTTTACAAGTTCGAGGATTCGCACGTCTTCTCTTCGAGTCTCGTGGCCTCGGGCTTCCTCTCCTATCTGCCGGGCGGGTTCGAGCTCGTTCCTCAGGCGGACCCGCAAACGCAGGCCCACTTCGACGCCAACGGCATCCTGCAAGCCAACAATGTCCTGTTCCGCACTTCGCGCAAGCAGCGGCAGGCCGGCGCAAACGCCTCGAAATTCTTCCCGACCGGCCGCCTCTCTCATGAGCTCAAGTTCGGGTTCGGCTATCGGGCGAGCGTCAGCAGCTCGCTGACGACCTGGCCGGGGGACCAGCTCGTTGGAGACGAGAGCTCGGAGTCTCCGACTGCATTAGTCACGCGCGCGGGCCGGGTCCGGCTGCGAACGGAGACGTTCAGCGCCTACGTCGGCGACACCATTTCCGCTGACCGCCTGACCATCAACGTCGGCGTCCGCTACGACTACGGGCGCTCAAAAAACCTCCCCTCCTCGGTCGAGGCGAACCCCGTTTTCCCCGACCTGCTGCCCGCGATCCGGTCGTCGGGCGACTCCGGATATCCGATATCGGCCGGGACGCTCCAGCCCCGGATCTCTGCGACCTACGCCGCCGGCGAAAAAAGAAAAACGCTGCTGCGCGCCTCCTATGCCCGGTTCGCCGACCAGCTCCTCTCCGACGTCTTCATCGCCAACACTTTGCCGGGCATCCAGTACCTGGGGTTTTCGTGGGAAGACACCAACCTCAACCACCGTGTCGATCGCGGCGAAGTGGACATCTCCCCCTGCACTGGCAGCCACTGCGACGCCGAGGAGCTCTTCGGCTTCGAGGGTCTCGACCCGGCCGATACGGGATCGGTCTCGTCACCCAACGTCATCTCGCCCGGCCTCCGTCCGATGACGACCGACGAGGTGACCGTCGGGGTCGATCACGAGATCGTTCCCGACCTGACGGCGTCGCTCGCCTACACGCATCGGGATCTGCGCCACTTTTCGTTCACGCCGCCGATCGGAGTCAGCGCGAGTGACTACAGCTTCAGTGGCAACGCCACGGGCACCGCGACGGCCTCGAACGGATTTCAGCTCACGTTCGACGTGCCCTACTACGCATTGACCCTTGCGAGTCCGCCGGTGGGCGACGAGCTTCGGAACCGTCCGGGGTACCGCCAGACCTACGACGGGGCCGAACTGCAGCTCGTCAAGAGGCTCTCTCACGCCTGGATGCTGCGCGCAAGCGCCGCCTGGAACGACTGGAAGCAGCACGTTCGCCCGGAAGGGATCTTCGACCCCAACAACCGACAGGCGAACCTCGACGGAGACGTGGCGACGCCGGACTTCTCGCGGACCAACTCCCGCTGGCAATTCAACGTCAGCGGTTTGTATCAGCTGCCCTGGGGCATCACGGTCGCGGGCAACCTCTTCGGGCGGGAGGGCTTTCCCCAGCGGTACGTGGTCACGGTGCTAACCCACGACGTCGCCAACAACATGCCCGCGATCTTGATTGGAAGCGTAAGCGACTATCGCCTCAAGAACGTCTACGAGCTCGATCTTCGCGTGGAAAAGACCTTTCTTCTCGGATCTGTTCACATCGTGCCCTCGCTCGACGTCTTCAACGTGACCAACGAGAACACGGTGCTCTTCCGTGTCGGAAACGTCGGTACCTACGACGCGAGGAGCGCGCGCCCCTTCCGGCAGAGGCCGACGTTCAACCAGATCACTCAGGTCGAGAGCCCGCGGATCTTCCGCGCGGGACTCCGGGTGTCCTTCTGACCCGACGGGGAGAAGCTTCTTACTTCAGTCCTTCCACCAGGTAGAGGTCGGAGAGCTCGCGATTGTAGCTGTACACGTACGACCTCCCGTCGGGCGTCATCCAAAGGAAAGAGATCGAATCGACTCCCGAGCGATCAGAAGGCACGAACTGCTTCCACATCTGTCGACGGCCGGTCGCAAGATCAATCCGATAAACCTTCGCCGGCAGTTCTTCCGGGTTGCGGACGTAAATCGCCTTCCCGTCTGCGCTCCACTGCACGAGCCGCTCCTCACGCGTCAGGCCGGGGACCATCCGCGGCTCCCCACCGGCCAACGGGTATAGCTCTCCGTCGCGCGTAATGACGAATTTCCCGTCGGGAGAGGGCACGATGCATCCGAACTTTCCTTCCGGTGTGACCGGCTTCGGCGCGCCGCCCTCGATGTCCTGCGCGAAACAGCGCCTGGGGCGGCCTGGCTCGTTCGCCATGAACAGTATGCGCTTTCCGTCCGCGAACCAGCGGAACCAGGTGCGGGGGATCTCGATATTGCCCCTTCGGAGCGTCCTCGGCTCGCCCGGCCCGGTCGGCAGCAGCACGAGCTCCACGGGCGACCCCCGAATCGCCAGCACCCACTTGCCGTCGGGGGAAAGGGCCATCGCAGCGCCTTCGCCGAGGGGGCCGACGAAGGAGCCATCCCCCTTCCGGACATAGACGGCACCGCCCGCGCGCAGGCCCTCGCCGATCTCGCGATAGAGGATCGTCTCTCCGTCTGGGGCGAGATCCATGGCAACGGCTCGGTCCATCCAGGTCAGATTCTGCTCTCCCTCTCCGGAGTCCCGCGCCAGATGACCGAACGTCTCGGCCGTGGTGATTCCTCGGGTCACGAGAACGCTTCCCTGACGCGATATGTCCTGGAGGTTCAAGTTGACCGGTGCCCGTGCGATCACACGCTGGCGCCCCGAGAGCGTGACCGCATTTAAGGCGTACGGCGTGGAACCGTCGTGGGCAGAGAACCAGACCTCTTTGCCGGAACTGGACCAGGCCAGTCCCCAAACGGGGAGCTCTCTGGAGAGGGTCTGCCGCTCTCCAGACAGGCCGGCGACGACGACCGATCCACTCGGGCCTTCCATTCCCTTCCGGCGATCGATGAACGCAACGCGGCCGCCGTCCGGAGACACACGAACGTGCGTGAGGGTTCCGTCCGCCTCGTGGAGTACTTTGCCAACGGGAAACTCGAGACGGTATTTCCCCTCGACGTTCCGAATCACGGCCAGGCTCTTTCCATCCGGCGCCCAGTCGGCCTCCTCCACGTTCTCAACGAGCTGGCGGGCGGCTCCGCCGCCCAGAGGCGCTCGGGCGAGGATGTATCCGGCTCCGCTGCCCGGAAGCGCAAGGGCCATCTCTCCCGCGCTCGAGAGGGCGAAGAGGTCGGCTCCCGGAAACCCAAGAGAGCGTCCTTCCAGGCTCTCGGAACGCGTGGAGAAGACATCCGGAGGCTTTCCTTCCCACGCGGCGCTGTAGACGATCGTTTGCCCGTCCGACGCAAACCGGGCGGCGTTGACGGTCCCGCGGCGAAAGGTCAGGCGGTGGAACGATGGGATGGGGTGATCACCCCTCCGGCGGCCGAGATAGAAGACGCCGCCGAATGCGACGAGGAGCGCCAATGCCAGGATCGCGAACCGGGCGCTCCATCGAGCGCGAGGCGCTGCGAAGACGCCTTCGGCGGTGGGAATCTCCGGAAGGCGGTCGCGAACTCTCTTGAGCTCCCGGGCGAGGTCCTTCGTCGAGAAGTAGCGATCTCCCGGCTCTTTGGCGAGGCACTGCTCGATGATCCAGCGCAGCGGCGTCGGAACGTTCGGGTTGACCGCCGCAATCGGTTCGGGCTGGTCCTCGATGATCGCCGCGAGCGTCTGAGCGGCGGTCGGCCGCCGGAACGTCGGCTTTCCGGTCGCCATCTCGTAGAGGATCGAGCCGAAAGAGAACTGGTCGGACCGGAAGTCCACCGGATGCCCGCTGGCCTGTTCCGGCGACATGTAGCCGACCGTCCCCATCACGACGCCCGGCCGCGTCGCCTCGGAGACCGTCGGAGTCTGCGTCATCTGCCCGCCCTCGAGCTCCGGGTGCTCCAACTTCGCCAGGCCGAAGTCGAGGATCTTGACCAGACCGTCC
>DASXSX010000007.1:0-4435 GCA_036505815.1 Thermoanaerobaculia bacterium | reverse complement strand
GATGGAGCACCTCGAAGGAGAGACGCTCTCGGAACGTCTGGCTAAGGGGCCACTGCCTTTAGAACAGACGCTGCGCTCCGGAATCGAAATCGCGGACGCGTTGGACAAGGCACACCGGCAGGGAATCGTGCACCGGGATTTGAAGCCTGGCAACGTGATGCTGACGAAGTCGGGCGTGAAGTTGCTCGACTTCGGTTTGGCCAAGGCTCTCCCCCCTCCCTCCTGGAGAGGAATCGGAAGCGAGGGTCTAACGTCTCTTCCGACGCAGGCCTCGCCGGTGACACAGGCGGGGACGGTTCTCGGCACCTTCCAGTACATGTCACCGGAGCAGCTTGAGGGCAAGGAGGCCGATGCGCGGACGGACATCTTCGCCTTCGGGGCCGTGCTCCACGAGATGGCGACAGGAATGAAGGCGTTTTCCGGGACCACTCAGGCTTCGCTAATTGGCGCGATCCTGCACACAGAGCCGGCATCAATCTCGACGATCCAGCCGATGACGCCACCCGCGCTCGATCGAGTCGTCAAGACCTGCCTCGCGAAAGACCCTGAAGATCGCTGGCAATCGGCGCACGACATCGTTAGCGAGCTCAAGTGGATTGCGGAGGGAGGGTCGCGGCCGAGCCTTCCCGCGCCCGTCGCTGTACGACGCCGCCTACGGGCTTCCTTAGCCGGCCCGATCGCCGGCTTCCTTGTCGGTGCGCTGGCCGCCGGACTCGGCATCTTGTGGTGGCAGGCCCGCAAGCCGGCGCGCGAAGCGCCGAAGCCGGCGTGGCTCTCGATGACCCTTCCCTCCGACGCGCCGCTTGCCTCCTACGGCGCGCAGTCGCTCGCGTTCGCACCCGACGGGACTCGTCTCGTCTACGCCGCGGAACACGGCGGAACCACGCAGCTCTACCTGCGCTCCCTCGACCGTCTCGAAGCGACTCCTGTTCGAGACAGCGAGGGCGCGGTGAGCGCCTTCTTCTCCCCTGACTCTCGGTGGATCGGATTCTTCGCCGGAACCAAGCTCATGAAGGTCCCGGTTGAAGGAGGGGTCCCTCAGGCGATCTGCGAGGCAACCGAGGTACGGGGCGCAAGCTGGGGCCCAGACGGCGCGATCGTGTTCTCCACGGGCACTTCGGGACTCCGGCGCGTTTCCGCCTCGGGTGGGACGCCTCGTGCCCTCCTTGCCCCGGACTTCAAGCACGGCGAGGCCGGTTTCTTCTGGCCGGAAATCCTGCCGGGGAACGAGGCGGTCCTGTTCACCACCAGTCCTTTTGGTACACCGCGGGCATCCGTCGTCTCCCTCAAGACGGGGGCGCGGCGCGACCTGACCGAAGGAAAAGGGGCGCACTACTCCCCGTCGGGCCATCTCGTCTTTGCCAGTGAGGGATCGCTATCCGCCGCGCCCTTCGATATCAAGCGGCTGGAGCTAACCGGGCCCGCCGTCTCCGTCGTGGATGGTGTGATGATCCTCTCCCCTTACAATAGCCCTCTGTTCGGCCTCTCGGGTGGAGGAGCCCTCGCCTATGCTCCCGGATCTCCGCCGAGAGAAACCTTGACCTGGGTGGACCGACAGGGCAAGGTCGAGCCGCTTCCTTACGAGCCGCGCGGCTACGAGGAGCCCCGCTTTTCGCCAGATGGAAAGCGGCTCGCGGTCACGTTTCGGGCGGACAACCCGGACATCTGGATCCTGGAGATCTCTCGAGCTACATCGACGCGCCTGACCTTCGAGGCGGGGGAAGACGAGACACCGATCTGGACTCCCGACGGCGGAAAGGTGACCTACAGCGCCGACCGAGTGGGACACCCTCGCGCCGTCTATTGGAAGCCCTCCGATGGCAGCGGCAGCGAGGAGCCGCTCTTCGTGAGTGAGACACACCCCCACGTCAGCTCCTGGTCCCCCGACGGCCGGACGCTGGTCTACACGGAGTTCGATCCCGTCTCCTCCGGCGACATCTGGGTGCTGACGCTCGGCGAGAAGGTCGAACGGCGGCCCTGGCTGCGCACACCCTTGAACGAGCGAGCGGCGCGGCTTTCTCCCGACGGCCACTGGCTCGCCTACGTCTCCAACGAGTCGGGACGCGACGAGGTGTACGTGCAGCCCTTCCCCGGCCCGGGAGGCAAGTGGCAGATCTCGGTCTCCGGGGGAACCGAGCCGGTCTGGTCTCACGCAGGAAGCGAGATCTTCTATCGCAGTGGCGACAAGATGATGGCGGTTCGTGTCGCTTCCGGTCGGGGCTTTTCGGCGGAGACTCCATACGTGCTCTTCGAGGGTCGCTTCGTGCCGACCCGCCGCGGTGAGGCCGCCTACGACGTTTCGCCTGACGACCGGCGCTTCGTCATGGTCCAACGCAAGCTCGAGTCGGTCGCGACTCATCTAAACGTGGTCCTTAATTTCTCGGAGGAGTTGAAGCGCCGCGCACCGACGGGCAAGCAACAGTGACGTTGGCTCCTGGTTCCCGTCTGGGCCCCAACGAGATCCTTCTCGCCTCTGGGCGCGGGCGGGATGGTCGAATCGCGGCGGGCGCACCAAACTCTCCTCCAACCTACCCGCCCAAGACGCTTCGCAAAACGTTGGTTTTTCCGCGCTGACACGCCCGCCTGAGGTCGAGGGGTCGGCATTGCGGGAGATAGGATTCCCTGCGGAAGCTCCGATGTCACTCTCCTCGGGCTCCCGGCTGGGCCCATACGAGATCCTGGCGCCTCTGGGAGCCGGGGGAATGGGAGAGGTGTGGAAGGCGCGGGACACGCGGCTGGGCCGCGAGGTTGCGATCAAGATTTTGCCTTCCGAGCTCTCTTCCGAACCGGATCGCCTGAGCCGATTCGAGCAGGAAGCCCGATCGGCTTCCGCGCTGAACCATCCCAACATCGTCACCGTTTACGACGTCGGACAGGCCGACGGCGTCTCTTACATCGCGATGGAGCTCGTCGAGGGAAAGACGCTGCGCGAGCTCCTCGTACCGGGCGCCCTTCCGACCAAACAGATTTTGCGCATCGCGATACAGGTGGCCGAGGGACTCTCGCGGGCGCACGCAGTCGGGATCGTGCATCGCGACTTGAAGCCCGAGAACGTGATGGTCTCCCGAGACGGCTTTCTCAAGATCCTCGATTTCGGTCTCGCAAAGCTCACCGTGCCGGAGTCGGGCGTGATGTCGTCCCTGCCGACGACTGCCCAGGAGCAGACGCGGCCCGGCTCGGTGCTTGGCACGGTCGGTTACATGTCGCCGGAACAAACCGGCGGCCAGCCGGTCGATTTCCGCTCGGATCAGTTCTCGCTCGGCTCGATCCTCTACGAGATGGCAACAGGCCGGAAGGCCTTCCAGCGGACGACTCCGGTCGACACCCTCTCCGCCATCCTCCACGACGACCCGGCTCCGATCGCTTCGATCAATCCAGAGACGCCGGCGCCTTTTCGGTGGATCGTGGAGCGCTGTCTCGCCAAGGACCCCGAGGAGCGCTACGCCTCGACGCGCGACCTCGCGCGGGAGCTGGCCGGAGTGCGGGACCATCTCTCCGAGGCTGGAGTCTCGGGAGAAACCTTCACGGCTCTTCCGCCGCGCCCTCGCCGGCGCCTCTGGCCCGCGCTGATGGGCGTTGCGCTGCTGATTGCGGCCGGGGTCGCCGGATTCTTCGCGGGCCAGCGCGCCGGCAAGAGCCCGCCCGCTTCCTTCCGAAGGCTGACGTTCCGCCGCGGGTACGTCTTCTCGGCGCGGTTTGCCCCGGACGGCCAGACGGTCGTCTACGGCGCGTCCTGGAACGGCATGCCCGTGCAGCTCTTCTCCACTCGCCCTGGCAGCCCCGAATCCCTTCCGTTCTCCCTTCCGAGCGCCGACGTCCTCTCGATCTCTTCCTCGGGAGAGCTGGCCCTCTCCCTCGGCCGCCACTTCATAGACAGCTGGGAGAGCATGGGAACGCTCGCCCAGGTGCCGATCTCGGGCAGCGCGCCGCGCGAAGTCCTCGAGAACGTCCTTGCGGCCGACTGGGCGCCGGACGGAGTCAACCTCGCTGTGGTCCGTCAGGTCGGGGCGCGAATGAGCCTGGAGTTCCCCGTCGGGAACCGGCTCTACGAAACCTCTGGCTGGATCAGCCACCCCCGCGTCTCGCCTGCTGGAGATACGGTCGCCTTCATCGACCATCCACTTCGAGGAGACGACGCCGGGATCTTGGCGCTGGTTGACCGGGCCGGCAGAAGAAAGGCCCTTTCGGAGTCCTGGAACAGCGTGCAGGGCGTGGCGTGGTCTCCCGGCGGCAAGGAGATCTGGTTCACCGCGACGCCCTTTGGGGGCATGGTCCGCCGAACGCTCTATGGTGTCACCGCTGCGGGCCGCAGGAGGGTGATCGCGGAGTCCGCCGGCACCTTACACGACGTTTCGCGGGATGGCCGTGTCCTGCTGGCGCGCGACAGCGTGCGGGGCCGCATGATCGTTCTGCCGCCGGGCGAAACGCGTGAGCG
>DASXSX010000006.1:0-79643 GCA_036505815.1 Thermoanaerobaculia bacterium | reverse complement strand
GAACCGGAACTTCGGCGGCACGATGGCCGGGTGGTACACGATCGGAGTCAGGAAGAACCAGGTCTGCACGATCACCGTGTACATCTCGCGGACGTCGGAGAACCGCGAAGCGAACGTGAAGAGCCACAGGCCGACTCCGGCGGCGAAGAGAGCCTCGATCACTACGGCGGCCGGAAGAAAGGCCCAGGTCGTGTAGATCGGAAAACGCGTCACGACGAGGATGATCGAGAGCGGCACGATTGACAGCGCCAGGTTGACGAGCCCGACGCCGACCGCGGAGGCGACGAAGACCGACCGGGGAATGTAGATCCGCTTGGCGATCTCGTTCGAGTCCTGGGTCTGCGAGGCCGCCGTGGACGTCGTCTGCGAGAAGAACGCCCAGAAGATGGCCCCGGTCATGAAGAAGACGGGATAGTTCGTGATCTGCTGCTTCAGGATCGAGGAGAACACGAGCGTCAGCGCGACCATGTTCAGAAGCGGCGCGAGCATCGTCCACGCGACTCCGAGGACCGAGCGCTTGTAGCGGACTTTGATGTCGCGGACGACGAGCTCGTGAACCAGGCCGCGGTACGTCCAGAGCGCCCGGGCTTCCTCGAGCGCCCGCGAGCGGGGCGCCGCCGAGTCGTAGAGGGGAGCCGCCCCCGGCCGGGCGAGCGCTTCCGAGGCGCTCAACCGACGGGGTCCCGGCTGTGTGCAGGCATCGAGGAATTTTACCCGACGGGCGCCGGGAGGCCGAGCGTTGCGAGAGCCGTGCGGGCTCGCTCGCTCCAGTCGTTTTGCCGCGCGCGGTCGCGGGCGCGACGGCGAAAGTCTTCGGACCGGTGCGAGCCGCGCGCGCGGTCGAGAAGGTCGGAGAAGCCGGACGCGGAAGAAGCGACCTCGACTTCCGGGACCGCTTCGCACTCCGGGATGGGCGTCGCGAGGATCGGGAGCGCCGCAGCCAGATATTCGTAGAGCTTGATCGGCGACGCGTTCGAGCCCTCGGCGCCGCGCCGGAAGGGGATCAACCCCGCGTCGAACGCCGAAAGGATCGAAGGAATCGCGCCGTACGGGCGCGGCCCGAGCAGATGGAGATTCGCGGGGCGCGCCCTCTCGAAGCGCTCGAAAGAGGAGTCGAGCGATTCACCAACGAGGAAGAAGTCCCAGTCGGGCCGCAGCTCCGCGAGCGCCGCGAGCAGATCCGAGTCGACCCAGCGCGCGAGGGCCCCGACGTAGCCCGCCGACGGGCGGCCGCGGGCGCGCGACCGCGAGACCTCCTCCGGTACGACGTTGGGATCGGGCGGCGCGGCGAATCGAGCGAAGTCGACGCCGTTCGGGAGATAGACCGCGTCGGCGCGACGACGGCGGACTTCGTCGAGGAGCGGTTCGGAGACGACGAATACGGCGTCGGCCGCTTCGAGCGCGCGGTCGTGATTGCGGCGCAACGTCCGCTCCGGGTAGGGAAACACATCGGGGTGGTCGATGACGTCGTACACCAGGCGGGCGTCGCCGACTCCGCCTTTCTCCGGAACGTTGTACGTGAACGCCCAGACGATCCGGCCCGGAAACTCGTCTCGAGCCGCGCCCCGACAGATCCAGAGGTTGTCGGTCGGGCTGCGGAGCGCGGCGGATCCGTCGCGGGTGCCCGATTCCTCTTCGAAGATCACCGGAAACCCGAGCTTGGCGAATGCGCGCGCGAGATGGTGCGGGCGCTGCACGAGCGCGACGTCCCAGCCGATCGACGGCGGGAAGACGAAGATCGCCCCGCGCTCCTCCGCCCGCCGCGCGATCTCGTCGAAGGACTCCGGCGCGCGCGTCGCCGCCCGCGGAGGCGCTCCCCATTTCTCTTCGTATCGCCGACGGTTCTCCTCGAAGATACGCCGATACCTCTCGTCCGAGAGCGCGCGGAAGCTTCCGCGCCCCGCGTGGTGCACGAAGGAATCTCGCGCGACCGCCAGTTGGAGTCCCTTCGCCGTCAGTCGCCGGGCGTAGTCGTCGTCCTCGAACATCCCGATCTCGAATCGTTCGTCGAGAGGTCCGGTGCGCTCGAAGACTTCGCGGGAGAGGAGAGCGCAGAACATCGCCAGCATCGGGATCGGTTCGGCGCGGCCGGCGTGCGAGCGCGTGAACCCCCGCGCCCACGAGTCCAGGTGCCGGAGCTCGCGGTAGCCGACTTCGACCTTCGCCTCGTTGGCGATCTCGTTGGTGGACGGTCCGATCATCCCGATCGAGGAATCACGCTTCACGTGTCGAACGAGCGCCGACAGCCATCCGCGCGTGACGACGGTGTCGTTGTTCAGAATGCAGAGGAACTCGCCGCGCGAAGCCGCCGCCGCCGCGTTGACTCCGGCGGCGAAGCTCCGATTCTCCGGCAGCAGGATTGCGCGCAGGTTCCCCCGCCGTTCCTCGTCGCCCAGCCACTCCCGCGTTCCATCGGTCGAGGCGTTGTCGGCGACGATGACCTCGAACCGCGGCCAGTCCGTGCGCCGATCGATCGACTCGAGGCACAGGCGCGTCCAGCCGAGACCGTCGTGCGTCACGACGAGGATCGAGACGAGCGGCCAGAGCTCCGTCAAGCGTCGGGAGAGCTCTCGGGCGCGCGCGTCCCAGGTGTTTTCCCGCGCAAAGGCGCGCCGGCGGGCGATCTCCTCTCCTCCGGCCGCCGCGGCGCTCGCGATCTGCCGCACGAAATCTTCCGGCGTCGCCGCCAGCCGCACGAGGTCCCGCTCGGCGAGAGGCTCGAGAGCGCGCATCGGCGTCGCGACGACCCCCCGGCCGGCCGCGAGCGCCTCGTAGAGCTTGACCGGATCCGTCGCGTGGGTGAGCTCCGAGAGCCGGAAGGGAATCACCTCGACGTCGAACCGGCTCCGGATCTGGGGCATCTCGCGGTACGGACGCTCCCCCAGAAAGGCGACGTTGTCGGGCAAGCGCGAAGCCGCGGGACGGCGCCCCTCGATTCCTCCGACGATCTCGAAGCGCCAGCCGGGACGGAGTCGCGCCACCTGGGCGAGCAGACCGAAATCGAACCAGTCGTCGACCGCGCCCGCGTAACCAACGGTCAGGCGACCCGGATCGGGAGCCGGGTCGGAGAGAGCACCGAAGAGCTTTGCGTCGGCCGCGTTGCCGAGATGGCGCGCGTCGGGCCGGCTCTTGCGGAGCCTCTCCACGAGCGGGCCCGACGTCCCGAAGACGAGGTCGGCCGCGCCGACGAGCTCCGTTTCGGCGGCGGCCAGCGCTTCCGGCCGGTTGGCGGAAAACGCCGAGTGCTCGTCCAGGCAGTCGTAGACGATCTTCCAGCCGAACTGCTCCGCCAGAGCGCGGGCGAGCGGCGTCCAGAAAGGGGACTGGACGAGCAGTGTCGCCTCGTGGATCTCGAAGCGGTCGCGCGCCCGGGCGAGAGCGACGGCCGTCCTCTCGAGCGCTGATCCCTTGAGGCGCCGGTCCGCGGGATCCTCGCGCTTGACGCCGGCAATCGGAAGCAGGGTCACGCCGGGAGCCACGCCGGTCGCCTGCGCGGGCTCGCCTTCGCCTTCGAGCGATCCGTAGAAGACCCGATGGCCTCGCCGCGCCAGTGCTTCCGCGAGTTGCTGGGGACGCTGCCGCCGGTACGACCACGCGATCACCGGTAAAACGAGGACGTCCGGCCGTCCGGGGCGGGCTTCGTTCGGATCGAACTCGTAGCGCGGGATGTCGACCGGAGGCTTGCGGATCCCCAGGAGCTTTTCCGGCGCGAAGCGGCGCCGCACGGCGCGCCTCCACGAGAGCGGCACGATTCGGCGTCCGAGCGCATAGAGCCGCCCGCGAAGCCCCTTCTCCCAGTCCGGTCTCATGGGCGTGCGGAGAGCCGGGCGATCAGCGTCTCCAGACGCTCGAGGACGCGCCGGCCCGCCGGCTCGATCCCGTAGCGCGACGCAATGCGCCGGCGCCCGACCTCCGCGCGCCGCACTCCCTCCGGAAGGTCGTCGACGACGCGGCGCATCGCGGCCGCCGCCTGTTCTTCGTCCGGCTCCGCCCAGCGCGTTCCGGCTTCGTACGGGCCGACCGTCCGATCGAGCGTGACGGGGCGGAACGGGATCGGGAATCCCGTCGCTTCGTCCACGAAGTCCCGGCTGCCGGAATAGTCGGTCGCAATGACCGCTTTGCCGAGCGCCATCGCCTCGGCGATCGGGAATCCGAACCCCTCTGCGCGGTGGAGCGAGACGTACGCATCGCACCCGGCGAGGAGGCTTTCGACGTCTGCGCGGGTCGCGGGCGAGACGTCGATCTGGACGTTCGCCTTCTCTCCCGCCCGGGAGAGAGAGTCCAGCAGACCAGGAGCGCTCTTCGGGTTGCCGATCTTGACCGTCAGGCGGACGTCCCGGTTCGAAGGGAACGCGCGCGCAAAAGCCCGGACGGAGCCGAGCGGGTTCTTGCGCTCCGGGCCGCTCTCTGCATCGCACATCGTGAGAAAGCGGAACGGTCCGCCGGACCGGCTCTCTTCGAGGGGAGCGCGGTCGACCAACACCGGTGGAGGCACGACCACGACGGGGATCGGCGAGATCCTCGCGATCGCGCGGCGGCAGAACTCCGAGGCGACCCAGATCTCGTCGAAGTAGGAGAACCGGTCGCTCCACCGCGCCGGAAAGTCCTCGGTCTCCCAGTACCAGTAGCCGACGTTCGCGCGTCCGCGATGGAGAGCGGGCCCGCACAGCTCGACGGTCGAGGCGGCCGCGTCGGCGTTGACGTGAAAGAGGTTGGCGGCGAACGCCGCGCCCGTCGGCGGCGATGTCGGGAGCGCCGCCGCGTCGATCCGCGAGACCGGCACGGCCGCCGCCTCGGCCGCGCGGGCGAGAGCGCGTGCGGACTGGCCGACTCCGGTCGGCGAGCCGAAGTATCCGATCACGTTCAGGCCGCGCGGGAAACTGCGGTCGAGTTTCGACCGGCGACGCTTCCCCGTGCGGGTCTCGATTCCGAAGTCGCGCTGGAGCGCGTAACGGTGGTAGGTCTCGCGCAGTCCGGCCGGGAGCAGATCGCGCAGAAAGCGGCGAAGGTTGGCCGAGCTAGACAACGGCGACGCGGGGAAGAGCAGCCGCGAACGGCTCGTAAGGATCGCCCGAGAGGGCCGCGACGATGCGCTCGGCGGCGTGGCCGTCGCCGTACGGGTTGACGGCGCCCGCCGCGCGCAGGTCCGATGTCCCGGTGAGCACCCTTACCGCTTCCTCGAAGATCCGCTCTGCGTCAGTCCCCACCAGCCTCGCGAGTCCGGCCTCGATCCCCTCGGGTCTCTCCGTTTTTTCGCGCAGGACCAGGACGGGCTTCCCGAACGTCGGCGCCTCTTCCTGGATTCCGCCGGAGTCGGTCAGGATCAACCGGCAACGCCGCATGAGGCCCACGAGGGCGCGGTAGTCGAGCGGCTCGACGAGCTCGACGTTCGAAGACCCCCCGTATCCTTCGACCGCCGCGCGGACGTTCGGGTTCGGATGGACGACGTGCACGAATCGGAACCCCGGAAAGCTCTTCGCCAGCCGGGCGACCGCGCCCACGATCGCGGCGAGTCCGGCGCCGAAGCTTTCGCGGCGATGGGCGGTGACGAGAACGAGCTCCTCGTCCGCCACCGGTCCTTCCCGTTCCGCGACCTCGCGCAAGGCGTCCACGACGGTATTCCCGGTCAGGTGAATCCGGTCCGGCGGCACCCCTTCCGCCCGGAGGGCAGCGGCGGCGCGGGGCGTTGGCGCGAAACACGCGTCCGTGACGAGATCCACGACGCGACGGTTCATCTCCTCCGGAAAGGGCTGGTGGAGATCGCCCGTTCGCAGTCCGGCTTCGACATGCCCGACCCGCACCCGGCGGTGAAAGGCCGCGACCGCGGCGCACATCGCGGTCGTCGTATCGCCCTGGACGAGCAGCCAGTCGCAGGCCCTCTCGACGATCACCGCGTCGAGCGTCGCGAACGAGCGGGAGGCGAGCTCGTTGGGAGCCTGTGCCGGCCGCATGAGATCGAGGTCGACTTCGGGCTGGATCTCAAAAAGGTTCAGGACGGAGTCGAGCATCTCGCGGTGTTGCGCGGTCGCGCAGACGACGGTTTCGAAGCGCGCGGGATCCCGCCGGAGACGGCGGATCACGGGGGCCAGCTTGACCGCCTCCGGCCGGGTCCCGACGACGACCAGGATTCGGCGGGGCGACGTCATGCGCTCCCGCGGCTCTGTTGCCGAGCTCCTCTTTCCATCGAGATCGTCAGTCCGGCCCCGATGCTATCGTGACGCGGCGAATGTACTCCCTCGCCGGGAAAAACGTACTCGTCACGGGCGGTCTCGGTTTCATCGGGTCGAGCCTCGCCATCCGCCTGCTCTCGGACGGCGCGCGGGTCGCCATCTGCGACGCGATGATCGAAGGCTATGGCGGCAACTTCGCCAACGTCCGAGACGTCCAAAGCGAGCTCGAAGTCCACGTCTCCGACGTCCGGGACGAGGACGAGATGGCGCGCCTCGTCGAGGGGCGGGACGTCGTCTTTCACCTCGCGGCGCAGGTCTCGCACGTGCTGTCCCTCTCGAATCCGTACCCCGACATCGACATCAACATCAAGGGCACGGCGGCGGTCCTGGAAGCGTGCCGGAAGCGGAATCCGGGAGCGCTCATCGTGCGCTCCGGTACGCGCGGTCAGTACGGACCGGCCGTCAGGCTTCCGGTCTCTGAGGAAACGCCGGCCGACCCGCGCGGCATCTACGAGATCTCGCAACTTTCCGCGGAGATGATCTGCCGGACGTACACCCGCATCCACGGGATCCGTACGGTGCCGCTGCGGCTCACGAACGTCTACGGTCCGCGCGGACAGATGAAGCACTCGCACTTCGGGGTCGTGAACTGGTTCGTCCGGCTCGCGCTCGCCGGGGAGCCGATCCCGATCTTCGGCACCGGCCGGATCCTGCGCGACTTCCTGTACGTAGACGACTGCGTCGAGGCGCTCGTTGCTGCGGCGTGCGAGCCTTCCATGGTCGGCGAGATTGTCAACGTCGGAAACGACCGGCCGTCGACGTTTCTCGAAGTGGCCGAGATCCTCCGCGATCTCGTTCCGGCAACGGAGCTCGTCTTCACCGACTTCACGCCGGAGAGGAAAGCGCAGGAGCCCGGCGATTTCGTCTCGGACATCTCGAAGATCCGAAGGCTCGCCGGGTGGGGGCCTCGGGTGGACCTGCGCGACGGGCTCGCCCGGACCGTCGAGTTCTACCAGGACCGCCGCGCGGACTACTTCTGAGCGGATGACGTTCGGTTAAGCTCAGCCGTATCGACCCGATGACCACGATCCATCCGACCGCGCTCGTCGCGACTTCCCGCATCGGAGAAGGGACCCGAATCTGGGCTCACGTCAACGTGCTCGCGGGCGCGACGATCGGCCGCGACTGCAACATCTGCGACCGTTGCTTCGTGGAGAACGACGTGGTCATCGGCGACCGGGTGACCGTCAAGTGCGGCGTCTCCATTTACGACGGGATCGTGCTGGAAGACGACGTCTTCGTCGGGCCGGACGTCTCCTTCTCGAACGACCCGCGGCCCCGGAGCGGCCGGCGGCCCGAAACGTATCCGCGGACCCGGATTCGAACCGGAGCGAGCCTGGGCTCCGGCGTGATCGTCCTTCCGGGCATCTCGGTCGGGCGATGGGCGATGATCGGGGCGGGAGCTCTCGTGACCCGCGACGTCCCGGACTTCGCGCTCGTCTACGGGAGCCCCGCGCGAGTGCACGGGCACGTGTGCCGCTGCGCCGAAAGTCTCCGTTTCAACGACCGCAAGGCGGAATGCTCGTGCGGCCGCCGCTACGAGATGCAGCCGGACGGGTCGATCGCGGAGACCCCGGCCTCTTGAGGGAAACGGCCGCTTCGGCGCCCGCGCGCGTTCCCTTCGGATCGCTCGACGACGACTACCGGAAACGTCGGGGCGCGATCGACTCCGCGATCTCGCGCGTGCTCGCGGGCGGCCGGTTCATTCTCGGGGAGGAGGTCGCCGCCTTCGAGCGCGAGTTGGCCCTCTCTCTCGGCGTCGCCCGCGTGGTCGGCTGCGCGAGCGGAACCGACGCGATCGCGCTCGCGCTCCTCGCCGCCGGCGCGGGGCCCGACGACGAAGTCCTCCTTCCCGCGAACGCCTGCGTGCCGGTCGCCGCCGGCGTGCGCCTCGCCGGGGCGAAGCCGAGGCTCGCCGACGTCGACCGCGACACCCTGACGCTCGGCCGCCCGGAGGCAGAGCGCGCCGCGGCGCCCCGCGTGCGGTTCCTCCTCGCGGTTCACCTGTACGGAGGCCTCGCCGACGTCGAAGGACTTCGCGCGCTCGCCCGCGAGACCGGGCGGATCTTCGTCGAGGACTGCGCGCAGAGCCTCGGAGCGTCCATAAACGGCGCGAAAGCCGGCTCGTTCGGAACCGTCGCGGCCTTCTCCTTCTATCCCACCAAGAACCTCGGCGCTTACGGCGACGCCGGCGGGGTCGCCACCGACGATCGGCAGCTCGCCGGGCGAATCGAGCGGCTGCGACAGTACGGATGGAGCCGGAGGGACTTCTCGGAAGTCGAAGGGCGCAACTCGCGAATGGACGAGCTGCAGGCCGCGGTGCTGCGCGCCAAGCTCCCGTTGCTCGAATCGGACAACGCGAGGCGGCGCGAGATCGCGAAGAGGTACGACGACGCGTTTGCCGGCCTGCCGCTGACGCTCCTCGGGCGACGTGCCGGTTCGATCCCTGCCCCGCACCTCTACACGGTTCGGACGACGGGGCGCGATGCGCTCGGCCGATATCTCTCCTCGCGCGGCGTCGAGACGGCGATCCACTATCCCGTTCCGCTCCACCTCCAGCCCGCTTACGCTTTTCTCGGACACCGGCGCGGCGACTTTCCCGTCTCGGAGGAGGCCTGCGAGACCGTGCTGTCTCTTCCGATGTACCCGACCCTGTCGGACGCGCAGGTCGACGCGGTCGTCTCGGGCGTCCGGGAGTTCTTCGAGAACGAGAAATGAGCGGCGAGCGAATTTCCGTCGTCGTCCCCGTTTATTTCAACGCGGCGACGCTCTTGTCCCTCGCCGAGCGGCTTCGCGAGATCGGTGAGAGCGGCGACTTCGAGCTGGAGGCGATCTTCGTGGACGACGGTTCCGAGGATGCTTCGTGGGCGCGAATCCAGATGATCGCAATGGACTGGCCCGCCGCGCACGGAGTTCGCCTGACCCGCAATTTCGGATCGCAAATGGCAATCCTCGCGGGCCTGCAGGAGGCGACCGGCGAAGCCGCCGCCGTTCTGTCGGCGGATCTCCAGGAACCGCCGGAGCTCCTGCCCCGCATGGTCGCGGCGTGGCGGGACGGGGCGACCGCGGTCCTCGCCGTCCGGACGGCGCGGCCCGAGCCGTGGCCGACGCGAGCCGCTGCGAGCCTCTATTACCGCACGCTGAAGCGACTCGCCATCGAGTCGATGCCGTCCGGCGGCTTCGACTGTTTCCTCGTGGGCCGGCCGGCCATCGAGTTCCTGGCCGGGAGCCGCGAGGTCCACACGTCTCTGCCGGGTCTCATCCTCTGGGGTGGCTTTCCCGTGAGGCTCGTCCCCTACGAGCGCGTGGCCCGCGGAGAGGGACGCTCGCGCTGGACCCCGGCGAAGAAGGTGAAGTTCTTTCTCGATTCGGTGATCTCGTTTTCCTACGTGCCTCTGCGCTGGATGTCGGCACTGGGTGCGATCTTCGCGATGGCCGCCTTCGCCTACGCTGCCCTTCTGATCGCGCTCAAGGTCTTCCGCGACCAGCCCATTCAGGGGTGGACGTCCTTGATGGTCGCGCTCGCCTTCTTCTCCGGCGTCCAGCTCCTTTCCTTGGGCGTGCTCGGCGAATACCTCTGGCGGACACTCGATGCCGCGCGCGCGAGAAAAGGGTTCCTGGTGCGGGAGCGCACCTCTCGCCCTCTGCCCGGGAGGGAGAGCGAATAGGACCCTAGCCGAGCGCGGCTACGACCGCTTCCGCGACCCGCCCGACCTCCTCGTCGGTCAACTGCGGGAACATCGGAAGGGCGAGGACCTCGTTCGCCGCCTTCTCCGACTGCGGAAAGTCGCCCTGCCGATATCCCAGGTCCGCGAAGCACTCCTGGAGGTGGAACGGGACGGGATAGAAGACCGCGGTCGAGATTCCGGCTTCGGCGAGCTTCTCGCGAACGCGATCACGATCGCGCACTCGCACGACGTACTGATGGAAGACGTGCCGCCGCCCGGCGGCCACCGTCGGAAGGACGATCCGACCGGAGACCTCGGCGTCCCAGAGCATCTCGGCGTAGCGGGCGGCGATCGCGATGCGCCGCGCCGTCCAGGCCTCGAGATGCGGAAGCTTGGTGAGCAGCACGGAGGCCTGGATGGAATCCATGCGAAAGTTCCCGCCGACGCGCGCGTGATGGTAGCGCTTCGATTCCCCATGGAGACGCAGGCTCGAAACGAGCGCCGCGAGATCGTCGTCATCGGTGGTGACGGCGCCGGCGTCTCCTGCGCCGCCGAGGTTTTTCGTCGGGTAGAAGGAGAACGCTCCCATTTTTCCCATCGCGCCCGCAACCCGTCTCTGCTGGGTGGCGCCCACCGCCTGGCAGGCGTCCTCGACGATCGGAATTCCCCCGGCGATCTCCTGGATCGTGTCCATGTCGGCGCACTGTCCGTACAGGTGCACCGGCAGGACGGCCCTCGTGCGCGGAGTGATCGCGGCCGGGAGCCGGTCGGGGTCGAGGTTGAAAGTGTCCGGCTCGATGTCCACGAACACCGGCCGCGCGCCGACGCGCGAGATCACGCCGGCGGAGGCGAAAAAGCTGAACGGGCTCGTGATGACCTCGTCGCCCGCGCCCACGCCCAGCGCCATGAGGGCGACGAGGAGCGCGTCGGTCCCGGAAGAGACGCCGAGGGCGTGCCGAACCCCGATCCGTTGCGCGAAAGCCTGCTCGAACTCGGCGTTGGCCGCGCCCAGAATGAACCGCCCGGACGAGAACACTTCTTCGACGCGGGAAGCGATCTGGCGCTTCAGTTCCTCGTCGTATCGGGTCAGATCGAGAACGGGCACCCGGTCCGCGGGATTCACCGCCGGAATTCTACGGGCAAAACCCGAGGGTTCCCGGGTCTGCCGGCCTTGCGCTGAAGAGCGGGGGCCGGCGAAAAAGGGCCGGCGGCGCTCCCGCGCGCTCGCCGGCCGCTGGAGGGCCGAGGTCAGTGGAAGCGCTTCTCGCGCGAGGCGCAGACGCCGTTTTCGCGCAACGCACGGTAGTTCGTCAGCTGGTCGGGAGTCAAAAGCGCTTCGAACCGGGTCTGGAATCGGTCGTGTTCGGCTCGGATCTCTCCTCCGACGCCGTGGTCCGCGATCACCAGTCGTCCGATCGCGGTCGGATCGGGAGTCGCGGTCGAGAGAGCCGCCTCGATCTGCTCGTGATAACCGCGGCGTTGATCCAGAAGCGGCCGGATCGCGGTGGAGAGGTCCGAGCGGAGCTGCGCGACCGCCGTCTTCTGGGCATCGGAGAGGCCGAGGGCGTCGATGCACGCGGAGTTGACGCCCCCCTTGCCGAGCTCCAGGAGCCCGGGAGGCGGACCTCCTCTCCGTCCGGGCGTCTGAGCCCCCAGCACGCCGGCCAGGAGGAACGCGAGGGCGAAAGAAGGAGTCGATCTCTTCATGTGTTGGTCTCCTTTCGGTTCCCGAAACGGGGAACCTGGTTCGAACGACGAACGTCGGCCGGGGTTGTGGTCGCCTCCGGCTCGGAAATGGTGGGACGCCGGCTCTCGATCGGCTCGGACTTCGGCTTCGCAACGCGGATCACCTCGGCAAGGACGAGCAGGAGCGGCAGGAGCGTCGCGATCGCGGCGACGGTGACCAGAGAGCCAGCGACGAGCGGGGGGACGAAATCGCCGAGCTTCGAATTCATGATGAAGAGCCTACGGAACGGGTGCGCGCGTGGTCTTCAGGCGAGGGAAAAATCTCTGTAAGCGATGTAAAGGAGAAGAGCTCAGCCGGCGAACTTGTACCCGAGACGGTGGACCGTGAGGATGAACTCGGGGTGCCCGGGATTGCGCTCCAGCTTCTGGCGGAGAGACGAGACGTGGACGTCGACGGTTCGCGTGACCGGAGTGGCGTCGTATCCCCACACGTTGTCGAGAAGCTCGTCGCGGGTGAGGAGCTCCCCGCGGTGAGCAATGAAATATTGGAGCAGCTTGAACTCGAGGGCGGAGAGCGAGACCGGCTGGTCGTCGCGCAGGACTTCGGCGCGCCGGAAGTCGATCCGGACGTCGCCGAAAGCATAGCTTCCCTCTGCGGCTGCAACTGGAGCGCGCCCGCGCCGCAGGAGCGCTTCGACGCGCGCCACGAGCTCGATCATCTCGAACGGCTTCGTCAGGTAATCGTCGGCGCCAATCTTCAGGCCCACGACCCTGTCGACGACCTGGGAGCGGGCAGTCAGCATCAGGATCGGCGTCTGGATCCCCCGCTGCCGCAGCTCGCGGCACACGTCGAAGCCGCTCTTTCCGGGCAGCATCACGTCCAAAATCAAGAGATCGACGAATCCGGTGCCGGGGTAGGCGACCGCCTGCTCGCCGTCGCCGACCGACTCGACTTCGTAACCCTCCGATCGGAGCCGGTCGCTCAACGTGGTCACGAGACTGGGCTCGTCTTCGACCAGGAGAATCCGGCGGGCGATCCGCTCGGCAGGCGCCCCGTTCGTCCTCACGAACCCCGCGCTCTTTCCTCGCCGTCGGGCGCCGTCGGAATCCGGATGGTAAACCGGGCGCCGCCCCCATCGTTCGACTCGACGGTCACGGTTCCCCCGTGGGCCTCGACGATCGGCCGGACGAGCGCGAGACCCAGTCCACTCCCCGCCACGCCCTCCGCAGGAGAGGACTCGCCCCGATAGAACGGTTCGAAGATATGCCGCCGTTCGGACTGACGAACTCCGGGGCCGCGGTCCTCGACGGAGATCGCGATCTGCGGCCGCGAACCGTTCGGTACGAGCGAAGCGCGAACCCGCATCCACCTCTTGTCGCCGCCGTATTTGATCGCGTTGTCGATCAGGTTCTGCAGCGCCCGCCCGATTGCGTCTTCGTCCGCGAGAACCGGAGGCAGGCCGGGCGGGACGTCCCGCTCGACGTGGATGCTTTTCTGCTCGGCGGCGAGCCGGCAGTTCGAAAGCGCGGAGTCGACGATCCTCGCGACCGGCACCGGGCGCATCCGATAGGCGCGCAGTCCCGACTGAATGCCCGCGAAGTCGAGCACGCGCGTCACCATTTCCGAAAGGCGCCGCCCCTCGCTTTCGATCAGCGACCCGTACCGGCGAACCTGACCATTCTCCGAGACGACTCCGTCGGCGAGGTTCTGTCCCGCCGAGCGAATCGCCGTCAGCGGCGTGTGGAGCTCGTGGGACATCGCTGCGACGAAGTCGATCTGCTGGCGCGCCAGGCGCTGCGCGCGCCGCGCGGAAACGGCCAGCATCGTGACGCTGCTGGCGAGCACCGCGAGGATGCCGAATCCGACCGCCAGGTTGCGCCGCCGCGTCCGCGCGACGGCGGCATCGAGCGACCCGCTGCGGTGGACCGCGACGAGACGCCAGGGACCCGAGGAGAACCGGTCTCCGCCGCCTTGCCCCGGCCGCCAGGACGGGCGCGGCGGCGACCCCTGGAAGCGGGAGGGCGAAGAATCCCCGAGCGGCTTGCCTGGTGGCGGCCGGCGGTTTGCCATTTCGGACCGCCGGGCTTCCTCGAAGACCCGGAACGTGAGGAGATCCGCGGTCGCGTCGCCCGAACGAAACGAAGCGGCGTTCGCCTGCTCGGAGGCATACAGCGCATGCACCGGATCGGTCCGCCGAACCACCGCGAGCTCGTAGTCCCGAAGGCTTCCATGTCCGAAATACCGGCGCTCCAGATCCGGGAAGAGGGTGTTCGCCAGATATGCGACGTCCAATCGGGCGATCAGGACCGGGCGGCGGCCGGGAGCCGGCTCCTCCCTCGTTTCTCCCAATGGCCTCTGCCGTTCGGTCAGGACGAGCGCGGGAACGTCGCCATCGATCGGATCCGGGAAACGACGCCGCCGCTCGAAGCCGGAAACATCCGTTTCGGATTCATTCTGCAACCGGAGGCGAATCGCCTCGAGCGGCACCGGCCAGGGAATCGGAGCGAGAGATCTCGAAGCCGGATCGAAACGCGAGAGGAGAACCTCGCCCGCGGGCTGCCTCTCCGCGCGATACAGATCGGCGACCAGCGGCTGCACCCCGGAGCGCGCGAGGCAGTCGTGCCTCCGCGCGACCCGCTCGTTCACCGGCTCGTCCGATGCCGGAGAAGAGCCGAGACAGGCGGCGACGTGACCGACCTCGCGATCGAAGTCGGCGGCGAAACCGGATGCCGCGGTGGACAGTCGCGCTCTCGCCCGCTCGCCCTCGGCCCGGGCAACCTGACCGAGCCAGCGATATTGCAGCGACGCCAGGACCACCAGCAGGATCGCGAGGACGGCCGCCGCGGCGAGAGAGACCCGCGAGCTTCTCGAGGAAGGTGTCACGACGATCGAGTCTACTCACCAAAAGCGGGCTGGCGTCTGCGAACTTCCCAGAATTTACAGCGCTTACAGATTCCTTTCGTTGCTCTGAAGACCGGCCGGCCGGGCCGTCCGTATCGTTCGCCGTGGGTCCGCTTCGGAGTCGAGCGGCGGGAAGGAGGAATTTCTCGTGAGAACGATCGTCGAGGTAGCGATCGCCGCTGTCCTGCTGCTCCTCCCCCGCGCGTCATCCGCACTCAGCGCGGGCAACCTCTCGGGCACCTGGAAGCTCGACTTTGAACGGTCGGACGATCCGGCGCAGAAGCTCCGCGAGGGCGGAGGACCGTCGCGTCGAGGTTTCGGCGGAGGCGGCGGCTTTCGCGGCGGACGGGGCGGCGGGTTCGGAGGTCGCCGCGGCCGCCCGCCCGACGACGGGGAAGGGAACGGCGGAAGCGACTTCTTCGAAGGCGGCCGGGCTTTTGACCTCCTGACGATCGTCCATCGGGATCCGGAGCTCCGAATCACCGACGGGGTCGGCCGGGAGCACGTCCTCTACACCGACGGCCGGAAGGTCGAAGAAGAACGTTCCTCCGGCACGACGAAGATCCGCGCGCGTTGGAAGGAGGGCCGCGTCGTCGTCGCGACGACGCCCGAGCACGGAGCCAAGAGCACCGAGACGTACGCCGTGACCGCGGACGGCTCCTCGCTGACGGTGACGACTCGAGTCGAAGGACGCGGGGAGAACATCGAGTTCCGCCGCGTCTACGAGGCAGTGAAGTGATTCAGGTGTCCCGTGTTCCGTGTCCTGTGTCCCGTCTTCGCAGCAGATGCGCCGTGAATCCGTCGGTGCGCACATCGGGAAGGAGACGAAACCGCGCGCCATCGACGAACGGGCGGAGCGGCTCGGGCGGCTCGATCGGCATCGGTGAGAGCTCGGGCCGTTCCGCCAGCACCTCGGCGACCACGCGCTCGTTCTCCTCTTCTTCGAGACTGCAGGTCGCGTAGAGGAGATACCCTTCTGGCGCGAGCAGGTCCGCGGCGCAGGAGAGCGCCGAAACCTGCGCCTGCGCCAGCTTCTCGATGCCGGCGGGACGGACCCGGTAGCGGATCTCCGGATTCTTGCGGAGCGTCCCCGTGCCGCTGCACGGCGCGTCGAGCAGAACGCGATCGAACCGCCCGGCGGGAAGCGGCGGCGCGAGGAAGTCCGCCGCGACTGCGCGCGCTTCCGGCATCCCGAGACGTCGCGCGTTATCGACGAAACGGGCGAGGCGCTCCGTGGACCGGTCGAGCGAGATCGTGCGCCGGGCGGTGCCGAATGCCAGCGCCGCGAACGACTTTCCCCCCGGCGCCGCAGCGACGTCGACGAGCAGATCTCCCCGCGGAAGGAGGAGGGCGAGCGCCTGGGCGCCCACGTCCTGGACGGTGAAGTGCCCTTCGGAGAGCAGCCGCGATCCGAGCGGATTGCCGGAAAGGACCGAGAGACCGAGCGGTGAGATCTCGGAAAGCTCGGTCGCGATTCCCTCTTCGGCGAGCGCGCCGCGGAGCGTCTCCCGATCCGTCCGGCGCGGATTGACGAGGAGGTCCATCGCAGAGGCGGAGTTGTCGGCGGCCAGCATCCGGCAGGTCGTCTCGCGGCCGAATCGCTCAATCCAGCGCCGCACGAGGAACTCCGGGTGCGACGTCTGCCGCGCGAGCTCCGCCGCGGTCGTCGCGGACCCCGCAACCGGGGCGGAGCGGCCGGCGAGCCGTCGCAACACCGCGTTCACGAGCTTCGCCGCGCGCTCTCCCCCGCTCGCGCGGGCATGGCGGACTGCTTCGTCGACGGCGGCATACGCGGGAACCCGGTCGAGTCGCCGGATCTGGTAGAGCGCCACCTCCAGGATCTCCCGCAAATCCGACGCGAGACGCGCCAGAGGCGCGCGCGACACCGACGCGAGCTCCGCGTCCAGCGCGGATCGGTTGCGCAGCACGCCGAAGACGATCTCGCGCAGGAGGTCGCGGTCGGGAGCCGAGAGATCTCTCTCGCGCGCGGCGAGGAGCGGCGGAACTTCCGCGCCGCGGGAGACGACCTGCCGCAGGATTTCCACGGCCCGCACCCGCGCGGGAGAGGGCGGCCTCGCGGCCATCAGCCGCTCTCGAAGCGCGCCGGAAGCGTCGGGAGCCCGCGGAGGAACTCGGCGCCGGAGACGGGCTTGCGGCCTTCCCTCTGAACCCGCACGAGGGTCAGCACCGTCCCCCCGCCGGCGGCAACTTTCGCGTCGTTTCCTTCCAGCCAGACCGTTGCCGGATCCCGCGTTCCGGCCGCACCGCGATCGACCTCGAGATCGAGGAGCTTGACCCGCTCGCCGTCTAAAAAGGCGTGGAGGCCAGGCCAAGGCGTGAACGCCCGGCGCCGCCTCTCGATCGCGGCGGCCGGCTCATTCCAGTCGACGCGCGCGTCTTCCCGCCGAATCGGCCGGCTGTAGGTCGGCTCCCCGGCCTGGGCGCGCGGCTCGACCGTCCCCGACTCGAGCGCGCGCAGTGTCTCAACGAGGAGGCCCGCTCCCTGGCGCGCGAGGCGGCCGGACAGCGTTTCGGCATCCTCCCGCTCGCCGATCGGCACGCTCCGCGCGAGATAGACCGGTCCGGCGTCGAGCTCCGGAACGACTTTCATCGTCACGACGCCGGTCTCGCGATCTCCGGCGAGAATGGCGGCCGCGATGGGCGAGGCGCCGCGGTGTCGCGGAAGAAGGGACGCGTGGACGTTGACACAGCCGAACGGTGGCAGGTCCAGGATGTCGCCGGGCAGAAGCTTCCCGTAGGCGACGACCGCGATCGCATCGCACCGCGCGTCGGCGAGGCGCTGAAGCAACCGCTCGTTGCCTCGCAAGCGCTCCGGCTTCTCGACGGGGGTTCCCTTCTCGCGAGCGACGTCGGCGACCGGCGAGGGGCGCGGCTGCCCGCTCCTGCCGACTGGCCGGTCCGGCTGTGTCACGACGCGCGGAATGACAAAGCCCGCGTCGATCAGAGCCGTCAGCGAGGGGACTGCAAACGAGGGAGTCCCAAAGAAGACCACGCGCATGCGCCGAGCCTACAACCGGGGGCAGGCTTAAGCCTGTCCCCAGTCACGTCGTTATCGCGGCGCCCGGTCGACTTCTTCGAAGTAATCCTCCGCGACCAGGACCTCGCGCGGCTTGGACCCGCGCGGGGGGCCGAGCAGGCCGTCGCGCGACATCATGTCGATCAGCTTTCCGGCCCGCGAGAAGCCGACGCCCATCCGGCGTTGGAGGAACGAGATCGACGCCATCTTTTCTTTCACGACGAGGCGCGCCGCTTCGTCATAGAGCGGATCCGTCTCATCCCCCGCGTCGTCGCGGCGCGCGACCTCGGAGCGATCCTTCGTGATCTCCTCGTCGTAGTGCGGCCGCGCCTGCTTTTTCAGGAACCGCACGAGCCCGGCGGTTTCCTGGATCGAAACGTAAGCCCCGTGAACGCGCTTCAAGCGCGACGTTCCCGGCGCGAGAAACAGCATGTCGCCGCGCCCGAGAAGCCGCTCCGCGCCGTTGCCGTCCAAGATCACGCGCGAGTCGATCTTCGACGAGACCTTGAACGCGATGCGGGACGGGAGGTTCGCCTTGATCACTCCGGTCAGGATGTCGACGGAAGGCCGTTGCGTCGCGACGACGAGGTGAATTCCGACCGCGCGAGCCTTCTGCGCTAGACGTACGATCGACTCCTCGACCTCCTTCGGCGACGTCATCATCAGATCGGCCAGCTCGTCGATCACAATGACGATCAGCGGCATCGGCTCGAGCTTCAGATCCGGGTCTTCGGGATGTTGGGCCCGCACGCGCGCCACCGCCTCAGGATCCTGAATCGCCGCGTTGTACTGCTCGGCGTTGCGGACCTGGCCGAAGTCGGAGAGCGTCTCGAAGCGCTCATCCATGACGTCGACCGCCCACTTCAGCGCGTTCGCCGCCTTCTTCGGGTCCGTGATGATCTTGGTCGAGAGGTGCGGCAGGTCTTCGTAGATCTCGAGCTCGACCATCTTCGGATCGATCAGGATTAGCTTGACCTGGTCCGGACGAGCCTTGAACAGGATCGAAGTGATGAGCGCGTTGATCGCCACGCTCTTGCCCGAACCGGTCGTTCCCGCGATCAGGAGGTGGGGCATTCCGCGCAGGTCGTCGACGATCGGCTCGCCGTGGATGTCCTTTCCGAGAGCGAGCGTCAGAAGCGAAGGCGAGGACTGGAATTTCTCGGACTCGATCACGTCCCGCAGAGCGATGATCTCTCCGCCGCCTGGGTTCGGCACTTCGATGCCTACGCTCGCGCGCCCGGGGAGCCGCTCGATCCGGATCGACTCGGCGGAAAGCGCGAGCGCGAGGTCTTCGGAGAGGCCCATCACCTGGTTCACCTTGATTCCCGCGGCGGGCCGGAACTCGTAGGTCGTGACGACCGGTCCCGGATGATACTCGGCGATCTCTCCCTCGACGCCGAACTCGGCGCACTTCGCCGCAATGCGGCGTCCCGTGTCGGAGAGGGTCTTGCGATCGACCGTGCCGACGCTCTCGCGCCTCTCGAGCAGCGACACGGGCGGGTACGTGTATCCCTCGACCGAGATCGGAAGGCGTTGCTGCGGGGGCGCCACGGCTTTCTTCTTCGCCGACGCCGAAACGACCGCGACCGGTCTTCCCGGCGCGATCGTCTTTTTCGTGATCGAGAACTTTCCCGGTCCGGGCAGCTCCCGGAGGAAAGGGGGCGAGTCGTCGGCCGCGAACGGCACGTCCTCGAGCGAGATCCCCTCCCGCTTCGCCTTCTCGAGGTGCTTGGCGACGACCGTGCGGCGCAGCCGTTCCTTGGTCCGCTGGTCGCGGTTGCGCGCCCAGCCGAGCTGAAGCCGCGAGAACAGGCCGGCCAGCTTCACCCGAAGGCCGAACAGCACGTCGGCGAGCGAGACCTGGGTCGAGAGAGGCACGGCGATCAGGACGAGCGTCGCGACCAGCAGGACCGCGCCGGTCGTGCCGAGCCGGGATCGAGCGGCTTCCGAGACCGCGCGGCCCACGATCCCGCCGGCTTCCGCGTCCTCCCCTGCCAGCGGCCGCCGTCCGAAGGCGAGCGAAAGGAGCGCCGGCACCGCGAGAAACAGGAGGACGAGCCCGACCGTCTTCGAGCCGCGGTTTTCGAACGGTCGCGAGGCGAAGCGCCGGACGCCCCAGAACGCGAGGAACACCGGAACCGTCCAGGCCGCGAAGCCGAGCGCCTGGTAGAGGGCGGCCGAAAGAGAGGCGCCGAAGCCTCCGATCCAGTTCGTCGGCGACTCGACCTCTCCCGTCGTCAAAGAGAACAGATTCGGATCGCGCGGATCGTAGGAGTACAGCGACAGGAGGGCGAGTACCCCGGCGAGCAACAGAAGAACGCCCAGGGCCTCGCTCGCGGCCCGGCTCCGAAAGAAATTTCCTCCCACCAAGTCGCTCCATTATCGGACGGAAACGGCGCGAAGAGTACGCCGACTTCGCGAAACGAGGCTTTATGCTTCGGAGCTGATGAGCGTGGCGCCGAAGAAAGTGCTCTTCCTCTGCACCGGCAACGCGGCGCGGAGCCAGATGGCGGAAGCGCTCGCGCGGGCGGATCACGGAGACGTGATCGACCCCTTTTCGGCGGGATCCCGGCCGGCGGAGCTCGTCCATCACCTGGCGATCGCCGCGATCGAAGAGCTCGGGATCCCGATGGATGGCGCCTACACCAAGAGCGCAGCGGACTTTGCCGAAGTTTCCTTCGACGCCGTAGTCACCGTCTGCGATTCCGCAGCGCAGGACTGCCCCGTCTGGCCCAACGCGAAGCGGCTCGAGCACTGGTCGATCGAGGACCCTTCCTGGGCGGATCCGGAAGTTCGCCTCGAGCGGTTCCGGGAAACCCGGGACGACCTGCGTCGCCGGATCGATGCTCTGGCGGCTTCCCTGGCTTCTCCCGCTCCCTCTCCGAGGGCACTCGGGTGAGGGGCGCGCCTCGCGCGGCTTCCCGTGTCCAGGAGCGAGACTAGAGTCCTGCCGTATCGCACCGAACGGGCGAAGGAGGGACGGGGTATGCGGGTCGGGATTCTCACCGGAGGAGGAGACGCACCGGGCTTGAACGCGGTGATCCGCGCGATCGTTCGCAAAGGCGAGAAGACTTACGGCGATGAAATCACGGGATTCGCCGACGGATGGCGCGGCGTCATCGAGGGAACGGTCGTCCCGCTCTCCTCGGAAGGAACGCGGGGGATCCTGCCGCGCGGTGGCACGATCCTCGGGACCTCCCGAACGAATCCCTTCAAGGTGGAAGGCGGGCCCGAGCGGATGGGAGCGACGATCGCCCGGCTCCGTATCGACGCTCTGATCGCGATCGGCGGCGAAGATACGCTCGGCGTAGCCCATAAGCTGGTCCGTCAAGTGTCGGTGGTCGGCGTGCCGAAGACGATCGACAACGACCTCTCCGGCACCGAGGTGACTTTCGGCTTCGAAACCGCCGTTCAAATCGCCGTCGATGCGATCGACCGGCTCCACACGACCGCGGAATCCCACAACCGCGTTCTGGTCTGCGAGGTCATGGGCCGGCACGCCGGCTGGATCGCGACCTACGCCGGAATCGCAGGCGGCGCCGCGTACATCCTCGTGCCGGAGCGGCCGTTCGACGTCGACGAAGTCTGCGAAAGCCTGCTTCAAAGGCACGAGAAGGGCCGGTACGCTTCGATTGTCGTCGTCGCGGAGGGCGCACAGCCGAAAGAAGGCTCGATGGTCGTGCAGTCGGGCGAAGTCGACGAGTTCGGGCACGTCCGGCTCGGAGGCATCGGAGACGTGCTCGCGCGCGAGATCCGGCAGAGGACGGGGTTCGACACCCGAGTGACGGTGCTCGGGTACGTTCAGAGAGGCGGGACGCCGACCGCATTCGACCGAGTCCTCGCGACGCGCTTCGGAATCGCGGCCATCGACGCCGTCCACGACGGCGCCTTCGGCCAGATGGTCGCGTTGCGGGGAGGCAAGGTCGTGCGCGTCCCGCTGGTCGAAGCCGTGGGCAGCCTGAAGACCGTGGACCCCCAGCTGCTCGAGGTCGCGGAAGTCTTCTATGGATGAGCGACGCTCGCCTGGGTCCACAACTCCAGGCTATGGCGTAAAGAAGGCGTAACTGCTACGCTCGGCCGGTGACGGTGCGACGCGTCTCGAATCCCCCGAATCCCTGGGCCGAGACCTCTGTCGAGTGGCTCGGTGAGCCTCCGCCGGCCGAGCTCGAGGTCTACGAGGAAGAGGCGAAGAGCGCGCTCGCCGAGAACGAGAGCCCCGACGTCGGCTTTCGCTGGAGCCTCAATCCGTACCGCGGATGCTTTCATGCGTGCTCGTATTGCTACGCTCGCTCGAGCCACCAGTACCTCGGCTTCGGCGCCGGCACCGACTTCGACCGCAAGATCGTCGTCAAGACCAACATTGCCGAGCGCCTTCGCGAGGAGTTTCTCCGACCCTCCTGGAAGGGCGAGGTCATCGCGTTCTCCGGCAACACCGATTGCTATCAGCCGCTCGAGGCGGTCTATCACCTCACGCGAAAGTCCCTCGAGGTCTGCCGCGAGTTCCGCAATCCGATCGGAATGATCACGAAAGGCGCCCTCATCCGGCGGGACATCCCGCTGCTCGCCGCGATGTCGCGCGAGACGAAGGTCTCGGTGTCGCTCTCCATCCCCTTCGCCGACGACGCGTCAGGCCGCGCTGTCGAGCCCGGGGCGAGCCTCCCCTCCCAGCGCTTCGAGACGCTCCGGATGCTCTCCGACGCCGGGATCGAGACCGGTGTCGGCATCGCGCCGGTCATCCCGGGTTTGAACGACAGTCACATCGCGCCGCTGCTCCAACGCGCGCGGGCCGCCGGCGCGCAGAACGCTTTTCTCGTCCTGATCCGACTTTCGGGGCAGACTCTTCCGGTGTTCGAGGAGCGGCTCGCGGAGGCCTTTCCCGACCGCGCGCGGAAGATCTGGAATGCCATCGAGGAGATGCGCGGCGGCCGACGAAACGAGGCGCGCTTTCACGACCGCATGATCGGACGCGGCCCGCGGTGGGGCGCGATCGAAACTCTCTTCGAGGTCGAATGCCGGCGGCTCGGTCTGAACGCCGGGCACGACCACTCGGACGAGGTTGACTCTCTCCGAGAGACTTCGCCGTTTCGCCGCCCATCGACGCAGGGAGAGCTCTTCAGTCCGGCGTCCCGGGGATAGACTCCGGGACATGACGCCGCGACGCTGGATCGAGTATCTGGCGGCAATCCTGATCGGCAACGCGATGTACTTCCTCGTGCTGTTTCCGGAACTTCCCCCCGCGCTCCAGCACCAGCCTTTCCGGTTCGACGCCGGTCTCGCGCTCGCGTTTCTCTGCTGCCTCATGCTCTACGGCGTGATCCGCCTGGCGAGCCGCCACGCGCAGCGCTGGAACCGACGAAGCCTGATGCGCTGAGGCCCCGCGATCAGCGGACGAAAAAGATCAGCGCCAGGCCGAAGAGGATGCAGTAGATCGCGAACCAGTGGAGGCGCTTCGCGACCACGGCGCGAATCAGCCACCCGATCGCGAAATAGCCGACGATACCGGCGATCGCGGCGCCTCCGATGTATTTCGCGAAGTCAGGCCCGGTGAAGAAGGATGCGCCCTTCTCCTCCCAGGCGCCGTAAATCTCGAGGAACGACGCTCCGACGACGGCGGGCAGCAGGAGGAGAAAAGAAAAGGTCACCGCCCAGCGGCGCGCGAGACCAACGAGGAGGGCGAACGCAATCGTCGACGCGGATCGGGAAAGCCCGGGCAGAACGGCAAGACCCTGGAGGATCCCGATCAGGATCGCATCCCAGACAGTGGTGGACGCGCGATCGCGACCCCGTTCGCGTGCGAAGAGGGACATCATCAGGAAGAGGCCGGTCAGAATCTCCATCGACCCGACGAATTTCGGGTCCGTCTTCGTTTCCTCGACGACCTGCTTCAACAGGAGTCCGACGATTCCGGTCGGGATCGTTCCCGCGATGACGAGAACGGCGAGCTTCCACGACTCGGCCCTCCGTGCCGCTTTGCGGGAGAAGAGTCCCCCGACGTCCTCGGCGAGCGTCTTGCGGAAGAAGACGACGACCGCCACGAGCGTTCCGACGTGAACCATCACGTCGAAGAGGACGCCGACCTGCGCAAAACCGGGCAGGAGCATCTCGGCGGCCGAAAGGTGCCCATCGGAGGAGACCGGGAGGAACTCCGTCAATCCCTGGATGACGCCGAGCAGGCACGCCTCGAGCCACGTCATTGCTCTCTTCCTGTCAGACCACCACCGGCACGATCACCGGTCGGATTCCGAACTCGCGCCGGCAGGCGCGCTTGGCCGCCAGAGCGATCTCCGCGCGCAGCCACTCGGCATCCGACCGCTCTTCCGCGCTTGCCCGGTCGAGGACTTCCCTGGCGACTCGGGTGACCTCGCCCGTGAGGCCCGCCTGGCCGCGGGCGACGCCCCGCGAGACGACCACGACGTCCCGTTCGTGTACGAGGATGACGACGAACCCCTCCTCGGCCAGGCGGCGGCGATCCTGCACGACCTCGAGGTCGACCGCCTCCGGACGCGAGTCGAGGAAGATCTTGCCGGTCGCGACGGCGCCGCGCTCGACGCGGATTCCTCCGGAAGTCAGCGTCAGCCGGTCGCCGTTGTCGAGGAGCGGCACCCGATCGCCGAGAATCCCGGAGTCCCGGGCTATGTCCGCCGCGGCGGCGAGCATCCGGACCTCGCCGTGGACGGGAAGAACGGCGCGGGGCTTGACCAGCGCGAGCCAGTCGGCGAGATCCTCGCGGTGCGCGTGGCCCGAGACGTGAATCGGGGGATCTGCTTCGCGCAACACCCGAGCGCCGCGCCGCACGAGGTGATCGGTGACCCGGTTCACGGAGCGCTCGTGGCCCGGGATCGTTCGAGAAGAAAAGAGCACGAGGTCCTCGCGACCAAGCTTCAAGTCCGCGTGCTCGTCGAGCGCGAGGCGGTAGAGCGCCGAGAAGGGCTCGCCCTGACTTCCGGAGGTCAGACAGAGAACGCGGCCGGCCGGGGTTTCCTGGAGCTCCCCCGGGAGGATCCGGGAGGCCGCCGGGATTCGGAGACGCCCGAAGCGCTCCGCGATCTCCGCGACCGTGCGCATGCTCCGACCCAGCATCGCGACGCCCCGTCCGTTGGCCATCGCCGCGTCCACGGCCTGGGAGACCCTCGCGACGTGGCTCGAGAACGTCGTCAGGATGATCCGGCGGGGCGCGGCTTCGAACGCGGCCGCGAGCCCTCTCCCAGCGATTCTCTCGGAGAGAGCGCGCCCGGGCCGCTCGGCGTTCGTCGAGTCCACGAGAGCGAGATCGACTCCTCCGGCGGCGGCTCGCGCGATTCCCTCGACGTCGGTCGCCTCGCCGTCGGGCGGATCGGGATCGAGCTTGAAGTCTCCGGAGTGGAAGATCTTCCACTCGTCGGTTTCCAACAGGATGGCCGCGGAATCCGGAACGGAGTGTGAGACCCGGAAGAAAGTAAACCGGAAGTTTCCCGCGCCGACCGTCTCTCCGCGCCGACCCTCGACCAGACGGTCTGCGGAAAGCCCCGCCTCCTCCAGCCGGCGCCGGGCGAGCGCCAGCGTGAAGGGAAGGCCGTAGACCGGCGCGTCGCACCACTCCGAGAGGAGCGGAAGCGCTCCCACGTGATCTTCGTGGCCGTGGGTCAGGAGGATGGCGTCGATCCGAACGCCCCGGAGAGGCGAGAGGTCAGGGGCGATCCGATCGATTCCTGGAAAAGTCTCGTCGGGAAAAGAGACTCCGACGTCCAGAACGACGTTCGAGCCGCCGCACGAGAGCCAGAGCACGTTGCGGCCGAACTCTCCCAGGCCGCCGAGCGCGACGAGCGAGATTTCCGAGCCGTTCGTCATGCCGCGTCGAGTCGCTCCGCGAGCGCCACGTAATCGTCCAGAGACAGCTCCTCGGCGCGAACGCGGGGGTCACGGCCGAGGGCCGCGAGCTCGCGTTCGACGCGACTCCGGTCCACGGCGGAGGAGAGCGCGTTTCCGACGGTCTTGCGCCGGAAGCGAAAAGCGAGCGAGGCGAGGCCGAGCGCGCGGGCGCGCAACTTCGGATCGATCCACTCCGGACGGGGGACGAGCTCGAGGACGCTCGACGTCACCTTCGGTCGCGGACGAAAAGCGCCGGCCGGCAGGTCGAAGAGAACGCGCGCCCGGGCAAACGCCGCGGCGCGCACCGAGAGATACCCGTAAGCGTCGGCTCCGGGGATCGCGGCGAACCGCTGCGCAACCTCCTTCTGCACGGTCGCGACCGCGCGGGAGATCGCGTCTTCCTCCTCGATCGCGGAGAGCAGGATCGGCGTCGCGGCGTTGAAGGGAAGGTTGGAGACCAGCACCGCGGGAGGACGCCATTCCTCTTCCGCGAGCCAGCTCGCAAACGGCTTTTCCAGGACGTCGCCTCGACGAACCCGAACCTTCGGGCGTCCGGAGAACTCGCGCTCGAGCGCATCGGCCCGAAGCGGGTCGATCTCGATCGCCAGGAGGCGGTCGGCTCGATCCGCCAGCGGACGCGTCAGGGCGCCGTCGCCGGGCCCGACTTCGATAACCGTATCGGCGGGCCCGATCCCCGCCGCCTCCACGATGCGAACCGCGGTTTCGGAGCGAATGAGGAAGTGCTGGCCCCAGCGCTTGCGCGCCGGGATCACTCGCGTCTCCGGTGCCCCAGAATTCCCCACCACCACAAGAACCAGAGGATGGCGATCTCGAACGCGGTCATGAACGCCATACCCTGCACGAAGAGACTGTCCTTCGCGCCGGCCAGCCTCCCAAAATTCATCCCGAAGAAGCTCGTGACGAGCATGAGCGGCAGAAACGCGGTCGAGATGATCGTGAGCTTGCGGACCACCTCGGAGAGCTGGTTGTTCTGGACTGAGAGAAAGGCATCGAGCGTCCCCGTCGCGAGCTCGCGGTAGGTGTCGATCGAGTCGGCGATCCGGATCAGGTGGTCGTAGATGTCCTGGAAATAGAAGATGCGCGCGGCGTCGAGGATCGGAGGGTCCCTTCTCAAGAGGACGTTGACGGCGTCCCGTTCCGGAGCCGCGACCCGCCGCAGGAGCGCGAGGTCTTTCTTCAAAGCCAGCAGCCGCTCGAGATGGACCTGGTCGTAGTGCTCGAAAATCTGGTCCTCGATCTGCTGAGACCGCTCGCCCAGGTCGTCCAAAAAAAGGAAATAGTCGTCGACGAGCGTGTCCAGGATGTCGTAGAGGAGGCCGGAGACGTCTTTTTTGCCTTCCTCACGGCCGAAGCGATCGAAGATCTTGTTGAGCAATTCGACCCGGGAATCGTGGGTGACGATCAGGAAGTTCGGGCCGATGAAGAAGTCGAGCTCCTGCAGGACCCAGTCGCCGTCGTGTTCGGCGCTCGGCCCGATCCGGTAGAAGACCAGGAAGTACTGGTCGCCGTAGATGTCGATCTTGGGGCGCTGGTGCCGGGTCCGCACGTCCTCGATCGCCAGGGGGTGGAAGTGGAATTCCCGCTGGAGCGATTCGAGCTCTTGGTCGTTCGGAGCGTGCAGGTCGGCGTAAAGAAAGCCGCCTTTTGCGGACAAATGGGTCGCGCAGCCCTTGAGGGGAAGCTCCTCACGGCTGCCGTGGGGGTGAAAAAGGATCGCCCGAGGAGCCTGGCGCTCGGCCGGTTTGACGCGTTCGGCCCATCCCACCTCTCCGGGATCGAGCTCTCGGAGGAGCGCCACGAATCGAGCGTATCAGATGGTAAAATCAGTCGGTTCCGGACGAATCGTGCTGCAAGTCCACACCCTCGAGAACCGCCGGCTCGAGAACTTCCTCGAGCGGCACAAGGCTTACTACGCCTACACCGGGGAGATCGAGATCGATCGGTTCCTCCGGGAGATCCTGCAGAAGGCGAACGAGTTCGTTCCGTCCGAAGCGGGCTCGATCCTCCTCGACGACCCGATCACCAAGAACTCCGACGACCGGATGGAGAACGACCTCGTCTTCATCGCGACGTATGGCGCGCGTGCGGAAGCCCGGCTGAACAAGCGGATGAACGCGCGCGTCGGCATCGTCGGCCACGTCTACGCGACCGGCGCGGGGTACATGACCGACGACGTCCTCGAGGACCCGTACTTCTACCCGACGCTCGACCTGCCCGACGACTTCCAGACGCGCTCGGTCGTTTGCGTCCCGATCCGCATCGAGGCGGCGGTCTGCGGCGTGCTGGAGCTGGTGAACAAGATCGGGCCGGGCGGTTTCCGCGAGAAGGATCGGCGCCTCCTCGAGATTTTCGCCGACTACGCCTCGATCTCGATTCAGAACCTTCTCGACGCGCGGCGCGCCTTCGAGGTCGCCAAGCGCGACGGGCTCACCGGGCTGTACAACGAGCGTTACCTCCATCTCCGTCTCACCCAGGAGCTCTCCCGAATCTCGCGGGACGGCGGCGATCTTTGCCTGATCTTCCTCGACCTCGACAACCTGAAGTCGGTCAACGACCGCCACGGCCACCTCGCGGGAAGCCAGGTCCTGCGCGAGGTCGGTTATCTCTTGCGCCGGACCGTCACCGACGAGCGGGCGACGCTGACGCGCTACGGCGGGGACGAGTTCGTTCTCATCCTGCCGGGTAACGACATGCAGGAGGGGATGGAAGTCGCCCATTTGATCCGCAACGCGATCCGCGCCTCGACTTTTCTTTCGAGGCCGTACGGTTTCAACGATCCCGCCCTGAACCTTCACGGCGTCCTGACGGCGTCCCTCGGGGTTTCCTCGATCCGGTCGCACGCGACACCGGGCGCCTCCGTCGAACAGCAGAAGAACGAGATCCTTCGGTCGGCCGACGCGGCCCTCTACCGCGCGAAGCAGCTCGGCAAAGACCGGTGCATCGGGGCGAGGGAAGAAGACACGCACTTCCCCGCCGCGATGCTGTCGTAGGGAATCTCTTCTCCCCTATCCGCGGAAGCTTCGAACCCGTAGAATGGCGTTTCTCCGGATCAGCTCGAGGTATCGATGACCACTGTGACAAAGACCGAGCTTTCTCCTGAGGACGTCGTGAACGTCCTCTCGCGTCACATTCTCGTGGACGGCTACCACGTCGTTATGGACGTCGAGCGAAGCCACGGCTCCTATCTCTACGACGCTCGGAGCAACCGGGCGCTGCTCGACTTCTTCACGAACTTCGCCACTTATCCGGTCGGCTACAACCACCCGAAGACCGCCGATCCGGAGTACCGCGAGTGCCTCCTCCAGGCCGCCCTCGGAAAGCCGACGAACAGCGATACGTACACGACGCTCTACGCCCAGTTCGTCGACACTTTCTCCCGGCTCGCGGTCCCCCCCAGCCACGATCGCCACCTCTTCTTCGTCGAGGGGGGATCGCTCGCGGTCGAGAACGCGCTCAAGACCGCGTTCGATTGGAAAGTGAGAAAGAACTTCGCCCGCGGAATCGAGGAAGAGCGCGGCAAACAGATCCTCCACTTCCGCCACGCCTTCCACGGGCGATCGGGCTACACGATTTCGCTCACGAACACCGCCGACCCGCGCAAGACGCAGTACTTTCCGAAGTTCGACTGGCCGCGCCTCACGTGCCCGAAGCTCTCCTTCCCCGTCACAGCGGAGATCCTCCGCGACGCCGCGGCCGCCGAGGAGAAGGTCGAGCAGGAAGTCCGCGACGCCTGCTCCCGGTTCCCCGGAGACATCGCGGCGCTCATCATCGAGCCGATCCAGGGGGAGGGGGGCGACAACCACTTCCGTCCGGAGCTCTTCGCGCGGCTGCGCCGTCTCGCCGACGAGCTCGAGTTCCTTCTCATCTTCGACGAGGTCCAGACCGGCATGGGCCTGACGGGCGCGATGTGGGCGTGGCAGCCGACCGGAGTCGAGCCCGACCTCTTCTGCTTCGGAAAGAAAACTCAAGTCTGCGGCTTCGCCTCGAACGGGCGGATCGAGGACGTCGACAGCGTTTTCTCCGTCTCCTCGCGGATCAACTCGACCTGGGGAGGAAACCTCGCCGACATGGTCCGGTGCGCGAAGTACCTCGAGATCATCGTCGAAGAAAACCTGATCGACAACGCGCGCGTCGTCGGCGAGCACCTGCTCGGGCGCCTGCGCGAGCTCGAGGCCGAGCTTCCCGTGATCTCCAACGCGCGCGGCCGCGGGCTCTTCATCGCCTTCGACCTACCGGACAAGGAAACGCGGGATCGCACGCTCGCCGCCTGCCTCGAGAACGGGCTGATGGCGCTCGCTTCGGGCGCCTGCGCGATCCGGTTCCGGCCGCCTCTCAATCTTTCGCGCGAGGAGGCGGACGAGGGCGTCCGCAAGCTCCGCCGGGCCATCCAGGGAACGAGCTAGCCGGGCCGACTCACGAGTGATCGCCCGCGGGTCACCCGATTTCCCCCGGCCCGGGGCAGCGATAGGCCTGGCCACTAATTTCCCGTTCGGCGTTTCGAACCGAGACGCTCTCGCCAACCACGAAAACAGTGTTGGCGTCGAGCGCTCTCGTTCTTCTCTTCAGATCACCCAAGCCTTTCGTGGTCAAAACCTCGCCCAGGTAACGGCACATCGACACGTCACGTGGATTGTGCGTGACTCGGACGCTCGAGCCGGCGGAGAAGCAGGCCGTGAACAGAAGGGTTGACGCGAGCAACCAGCCGAATCGTCGAGTCGTCATTCCTCCTACAGGACGACCATTCCCACCGCGGCGGCGAACATGAGCAGCGCTGTCGTTGCGACGACTCCGAGGCTCAAGGGCGAGCTCGGCTGCCCGGCCATGATCTCCCGGTCCGATGCGGTCAGGAGGATGCCGAGGAGCAGGAAGGGCGCGAGCAGGCCGTTCAAAATCGCCGTCCAGTAGAGGGCGCGGATCGGGTTGACGTTCAGGAAATCGAGTGCAATTCCGGCGGCGGTCGAAAGAATCACTACGCCGTAAAAGTAGCGCGCGCCGCGGAATTTGAGATCGAGGCCGTGTCTCCATCGAAACGTCTCCGCGAAAGCATAGGCCGCCGAGCCGGAGAGGGTCGGTATCGCCAGGAGTCCGACGCCGATGATGCCGACGGTATAGAGGAGCGCCGCGAATTTTCCGGCGAGTGGGACGAGGGCTTCGGCGGCCTGGCGCGAAGTTTCGATGTGCGTGATCCCGTGTCGGTTGAGAGTGAGCGCAGTGGTGAGGATGATGAAGAACATCACCACGTTCGAGAAGAACGTTCCCACGCCCACGTCCAGCTTTCGGGTGGCAATCTCTTTGGACGACGCGTGGACGCGCTGGACGAGCATCCGGCGTCCCATGGCTCTTTCCTCCTCGACCTCCTGCCCGGCCTGCCAGAAGAAGAGATAGGGGCTGATCGTGGTCCCGAGAATTGCAACGAGCGCTCCCCACCACTCCCTCCCGGTCGGGACGGAGGGGACGAACGCCGCCTTTGCGACTTCCCGCCAGTTCGGGCCGACGAGGAAAGCGGTGACGACGTATGCGAAAAGAGACAGCGCCAGCCACTTCAGGACCCTCGCGATCTGGTAGTAGCGCAGGCGCACGGTCGCCCACGCGATCCCGACTCCGAACGGCACGACGAACCAGTGCGAATCCCATCCCGTCAGCATTTCGGCCGCGTCGGCCATGCCCGCAAGATCGGAAGCGATGTTGATCGTGTTCGCGACGAGGAGAAGTGCCGAGAAGGCGACGAGGAGCTCCTTCGGCAGCTTCTTCCGCATCGCGCCGGCGAGCCCCTGTCCCGTCACCATTCCGATCCGCGCACACATCATCTGGACCGTCGCCATGAGCGGCCAGGTGATCGCGGCGGCCCAGAGGAGCGACGTTCCGAACTGGGCGCCCGCGATCGAGTACGTCGCGACGCCTGAGGGATCGTCGTCCGCGGCCCCCGTGATGAGACCCGGGCCCAGCGCCGAGAAGAAGCGGCGCACGAAGTTTTTCCTGGGCGCGCTCGCCGGCTCGACGGGCTGTGTGTCGGGTGTCGTGACGGACTCCGTCATTTTCTTTTCTCAGCGATGCATGTGAGGCCGTTCAGGATTGAGTGTCAACCGTTTTTCTTACGAGATTTCCGATGTCGGTAGCGGGGGGTCAGGTCTCCACTTGCCACAAAGGGGGCAGGCGGGTAGTTAGGTAGTATTTCGGAAATACCAAACTACTCGCCTGACCCGGACCTACCTCGCGGGACTCTTTGCGCGTGGTCGTTTCGCAACCCGGGCTCCGCCGACCCGGCTCGCTCTCCGGCGTGTTATTCTTTCCGAAGTCTTTCCAATGAGAACGATTCGGGCCACGAGTGCCGCGCTCTGCCTGCTCGCCGTCGTGGGGACGGCCTGCTCGCGCAAGCCTGCCTCGATCCAGGTCTCTCCCGGGAAGGTGGTGCTGTATGGAATCGACCGCAGCGAGCGGTTGACTGCGCAACTCCTCGACAAGAAGGGTCAGGCGGTGGCGTCCGGACGCGTGTCGTGGGCATCCGCGAAGCCCGAGGTCGCGACGGTCGACAACAGCGGACGGATCGTCTCCAAGGGGGACGGCAAGACGATGGTCACGGTCAGTTTCGGCGATCTGACGTCCCAGGTGCCGGTCGAGGTCGTAGACGCGACGGCGATCGAGGTCGTTCCGGCTCGGGCGACGCTCATCGGGCCGGCGGGCACGAGCTTCACGCTCACCGCCGCCGTCAAGAGCTCGAAGAATCAGCCGCTTTCCCTCCGACCGACCTGGTCCTCGTCCGACCCGAAGGTCGCCAAGGTGTCGCCCGACGGCGTGGTGACCTCCGTCGGAAATGGAACGGCGAGCGTCATGGCGCATTTGGCAGAGCTGCAGGGCGTGGCAGAGGTTTCGGTTCTGGTCCGTGAAATCGCCCGCCTGGAGGTTCACCCCGCGACCGCGCTCGTGCGGGTGGGCGACTCCCAGCGCTTTCAGGTGGTCGCGTTCGCGCCGGACGGCAGCCGACTGGAGAACGCCGTGGCGCAATTCCGCTCCTCCAACCCGGCAGTCGCCACCATCGATGGGGGAGGGATCGCCTCGGGCAAAGGGGCGGGAACCGCGACCATCCACGTCGCCGTCGCCGGCCGCGCCGCGGAAGCCACTCTGATCGTCAACTAAACGGCCCGGCTCCCGGCTTACGATTGTCGCCGTGGGCATTCGCCATCCCGCCGTGGCGGGACTTTTCTACGATGCAAGTCGGGAGAGCCTGGAGCGGCACGTCGAAAGCCTCCTCCCGGCCGACGCGTCTGCACGGCCGGCGATCGGCGCGATCGTTCCGCACGCCGGGTACGTCTATTCCGGGCCGGTCGCCGGGGCCGTCTATGCCCGGTTGCGCCTTCCCCGTACCGCGGTGATCCTCTGTCCGAACCACACGGGCCGAGGTGCCCCCGCCGCGCTCGACCCTTCCGACGCGTGGCGAACGCCTCTCGGTGACGTTCCGCTCGCGCGCCAGCTCGCCGAACGGCTCCTCGCGCTCGCGCCCAGCCTCGAGGAGGACTCCGAAGCGCATCGGCGCGAACATTCGCTCGAGGTCCAGCTCCCCTTCCTGAAAGTCCTGCGCCCCGACGTCGAGCTTGTCCCCGTGTGTCTCGGTCAGGCGTCGCTCTCTCTCTGCCGCGAAGTCGGCGAAGCGCTCGCCCGGCTGGTCCGAGAGGAGGACGAGCCGCCCCTCCTGCTCGCCTCCTCCGACATGAACCATTACGAGTCGCGGCGGGTCGGGCGGGCGAAGGACGACATCGCTCTCGGGCAAGTCGAAGCTCTCGATCCGGAGGGACTCTTCCAGACCGTGCTGGCGAAGTCCATTTCGATGTGCGGATTCCTCCCGGCCACGGCTCTCCTCTTCGCGGCACGAGCCCTCGGCGCGGGGCAAGCTCGAGTCGTCTCCCGTCGCGACAGCGGCGACGAGACTGGCGACGAGTCCTCCGTCGTTGGTTACGCCGGGGTCGTCGTCACGTGACCTTTTCGCGAATTGCGGTCGGGCTCGACGGCTCTCCGCACTCGGAGACGGCTCTCGGCCATGCGTTCCGGATCGCGCGGGCCGCAGGGGGCGTCGTGCGGGGGATCCACGTCGTGGACCGATCGCTCTTGGACGGCGTGGTCGTGGCGGACCTTTCCGGATCGGTCGGTTTTCAGCCGTTTCTGAACCTCTCGGGAGAGTTGCGCGACGCGCTCGTATCGGCGGGCGGCGCGATCGTCGCATCGTTCGAATCCCGCGCGACGGAAGCCGGAGTTTCGTTCGAGCCGGTTCTCCGGGAAGGCAACGTCTCGGAGATCCTCGAGGAGGAGGCGCGAAGCTGCGGTCTGGCGGCAGTGGGATCCCGGGGAGCCAACGCGGTCCACCGGCGCGATCTGATCGGCCGGCACGCGGATGCCCTGGCCCGCCGGATGCCCGCGCCGCTGCTCGTCTCCCCGGCGGACTACCGCGACTTTCGCGCTCCGCTCCTCGCCTGGGACGGCTCTCCGAAGTCGAAGAAGGCCCTGGCGCTCGTCGCCGAGCTCGCCGCCCTTCTGGAGCTGCCGGTCCGGGTGCTGACGGTCGAAGACGACGAACGCGAAGGCGAGGCGCGTCTGGCGGAAGCGGAAGAAGAGCTGCGTTACCGCCGGGTGACCGCGTCGGGCCTCCGCCGCGCCGGTCATCCGGACGAAGCCATCTTCTCGGAGGTCGGCGCGGGAGCGGATCTCGTCGCGATGGGAGCGCACGGGCACGGGCGGGTGGTCGAGCTGGTTTTGGGTTCCACGACCGACCGCGTATTGCGCGCCGCTGCGGTTCCGGTGCTCCTCGCGGGTTAATCAGATTTCCGCGTCCGAGAACAGCTTCGCGGCTGCTCGAACGATTTCCTCCGCGACACCGGGGGTGCCCGCGACGACGTTCCCGCGCTCCCAGTGGTTGTTGCCGCCGTCGAAGTCGGTCAGTCGGCCACCCGCCTCCTCGATCAGGAGCGATCCCGCCGCAATGTCCCAGATCGAGAGCTTGAACTCGAAGAAACCGTCGAACACGCCCGCGGCGACGTTGGCGAGGTCGAGTGCGGCCGAGCCGGCTCTCCGGATCGCGCGGGCGCGCAGGAAGAGATCGCGAAACAGAGCCAGGTACAGATCAATCCGCTCTTTCGAGCGGAAAGGGAAGCCGGTCGCGAGAAACGCGCCGTCCAAGTTCGGCTGCCCCGTCACCCGCAGCCGCTCTCGGTTCCGGAACGCGCCGGCGCCCCGCTCTGCGGCGTACAGCTCCACGCGGAGCGGATCCCACACGGCGCCCGCCACGATCTCCCCTTTCTCGCGCGCCGCCACCGACACGCACCAGAACGGAAAGCCCGCGATGAAGTTCGTCGTGCCGTCGAGCGGATCGACGATCCAGACGCGCGACTCGTCTCCGCCGCCGCGCCTTCCGCCCTCCTCGCCCAGAAAGCCGTCGCGGGGAAAATGCTCGCGGATCCGCGCGGCGATGATCTCCTCGCTCTCTTTGTCGGCGCGTGTCACGAAATCGTTCTTCTTCTTCTCGGAGATCGCGCCGCGCGGGAGGCTCCGCCAGTAGCTCTCGAGGATCTCGCCTCCCGCGCGCGCGGCGTCCGCTGCCACGTCGAGGATCGATCCGCCGCTCAGCGCGTGCCGCCTTCGGTCGCCGCGAGCCGCCGGAATCCGGAAGCGATCGCCTCTCCCGCAGGCCGGCCGAGGAAATTGAAACTGCGATCGGAGGCGCCGGCGTCCCGGCCGTCGGAGAACGCTTTCCACCAGTAGACGCCCCTCCACCACTTCCCCCCGGTGAGCGCGGCGAAGACGGCGCGCACCGAACGCGCGGCATCCTCCGGAGCGAAAGGCTGCCCGGACTCCTCGTCGTGCGGCGCCATCCAGGCGCTCCGCGCTGGCGGGTAGCCCGCTTCGGCGAAGATCACGGGCTTGCCCGTCGAAGCGGAGAGCTCCGCGACCGGCTGCGCCGCGCGGCGCGCGCCCTCGACGAGGACCGCGTCGGAAGCGGCGGAGTCGGCGGAGAGAGGATCGTAGAAGTCCGCGCCGATGGCGTCGAGCGCGTCCCAGAAACGGACGTTCGGCGCGCGCGCGGCCCAGTTGGTCGTATAGAGCAGGGTCGCCCCGGTCGCGAGCCGAACGGCGGCGATCGTCTCGCGCCACTCCTTTTCGCGCGCCTCCGTGGCCCCGAGCTCCGTCCCGATACAGAAGAGCGCCGCGCCAGAGGCCTCCGCGACGATTGCCTGATGGATCGCGTAGCGACGGTACGCGGCGAACCACCTCGTCCAGTCCGTCGGCGTCGTCATGGCGATCGTTCCGACGAACGCTCCCCCGCCGATCCAGAGCTGCGGTTTGACCATCGCCGTCATTCCGAGCGATCGGGCGTCGGAAACGGCGCGCAGCGTTCCCTCGTCCGTCTCGCCCCGCGGGCTGCGGTGGACGAACTCGACCTGTGGCGCGCGCTCGGTCCGGGAGAATCCGTACGGCATGATCGAAATGGAGTTCACGGCCATGCCCGAGAGCCGCCGGAGCGTCTCGAGAGACCGGGGGGAGGCGTAGGAACCTTCGACCGAGTTCGTCATCGCGTACGAGACGCCGCGCAGAAAACCGGGGGGTGCCGCCCGGCGGTGCGGCGCCGAGACCGGCTGCGCGAGCGCGGACCGCCTCCAGCGCGTCAGCGCCGCGGTCAGCCCGGCCTCGCCGACGGCGAAGGCGCGGCGGAGCGCCGCCTCGCCTTCTTCCCGGAATCCGACGTCCAGCCAGGACGCGGCCGCGCCGACCGCGCAGATGGGCGAAACGTCGTTGGGGTCGCCGTCGGCGAGGACCTCGGCGACGCTCGGGTGAACGCCGGCCCGCTCGAGGAAGGACGCGAAAGAACGCACGTCTCGACCCCACCAGCGGCCGTACGCCCGGGCGCCGGCCGCGGCGAGAAGCGTCCGCTTCGCGCGCAGGGCGGGCTCCGAACCGCCGATCGCCGCCGCAGCGAGAACCGGCGAAACGAGATCCGGCTCGGGCGGCGCCGTGGCATCCAGGTCGATCCGCCCGCGATCGCCCTCCCAGGTGACGTCGGCCGGGCGCGAAGAGCCCATATAGAGCGCCTTGGCCGCCGGATCCGGATAGAGAAAGACGGTCAGCGCCGGCCGGCTTGCCGAGGCCGCGAGAAACCGCTCCAGGACCGGGTGCCACCGCTCGAACGAGGGGCGCTCGCTCACGCGGAAGAGCCAGACGACGGAACCGCGCCGCTCGCTCGCCAGAGCGGAGAAGAAGCGCTCGCGATCGGCGATCCGGTCTCGCCCGGACGTCCGATCGATTTCGAGAGCGCCGGAGCGAGCCCGCCGGAAGCGGCCCTCCTTCGAGAGCTCGCCCGAGACCGCCCGGAACTCTCCCGGCGCGCGTTTCCCGCTCGCCAGCACCCATCGCGCCATTCGCATTGCCGCGTCGCGCGAATTCCCGAGCACGAGCGTCTCGGCCGGACGATCCGGGTCGGTGAGAACGACGGCGTCCCCGGCGTCGCGATAAGGCCGTCCGTCGAAGACGAACCCGGACGCCTCCAGCGCCACGGGAAATCGCACGAGATGCCGGCGGAACAGATCGGGCACGGGAGGCGCGGCGAAGCGCGCGACTTCCCAGCCGGGAGGCAACCGCTCGGTTTCGCCGGCGAGTCGGATCTCGATCCCCTCCCGGCGGGCAAACCCCGCCCAGCGCTCGAGGCCCCGCACCTGCCACCCCTCCGGCAGAACGATCGCGACGCGCCGCTCGAGCGGGGCTTCGGAGCTCGCGGAGGAGAAACCGAAGACCGAAACGAGGAAGAGTGAGACGAGCACGGGCAAGGACCTACGTCCGGCTCCAGACGATGCGCCCTCCCACGACCGTGGCCGCCGGCCCTCCGACGAGCTCTTGTCCGGCAAACGGCGTGGACCGGCCGAGCGAGAGGAACTTCGCCGGATCGACCGTCCACCGGAATCGGGGGTCGAAGAGCGTGACGTCGGCCGGCGAGCCCGGCGCGAGCGTGCCTCCCGGCAGGCCGAAGACCCTCGCGGGCCCGGTCGAGAAGAGCTCCACGAAGCGGTGAAGCGTCAGCCGCCCGGGCGCGACCAGCCGGTCGTAGATAACCGCAGCCGCGGTCTCGAGCCCGACGACGCCGAACGGCGCGGCGTCGAACTCGACGACCTTCTCGTCTTCGTGGTGGGGCGCGTGGTCGGTCGCGATCGCGTCGATCGTCCCGTCGATCAGGGCGTCGACGAGCGCCTCCACGTCCGCCGGCTCTCGAAGCGGCGGGTTCATCTTGAAACGGGTCGAGTATCCGGACCGCGAGACCTCTTCATCGGTCAACGTCAAATGGTGCGGCGTCGCCTCGCACGTGACGGGCAGGCCTCGCGACTTCGCCTCGCGAACCGATGCGACCGAGAGCGCCGTCGAGAGATGACCGAAGTGAAGCCTTCCTCCGGCAAGACGCGCGATCAAGAGGTCCCGCGCGACCGCGGCCGCCTCGGCGACGGCCGGCTGGCCGGCGAGACCCAGCCGGGTCGAGACGGCGCCCTCGTGCATCGGCGCGCGCCGCGAGAGACTGGGATCCTCGGCGTGCTGGACGACCGGCATTCCAAAGAGCGTCGCGTGCTCGATCGCGTGGCGCAGAAGGTCTCCATCCCGCAGCCAGTCGCCGTCGTCGGAAAGCGCGACCGCGCCCGCGCTCGCCATCTCGCCGAACTCGGCGAGCTCCTCGCCCCGTCGGCCTCGGGTGATCGCCCCGACGGGATAGACTCGCGCGCCTCCCGCTTCGCCCCCCCGCGCCGCGACGAACGCCGTCACCGTGCGGTTGTCGTTGACCGGGTCTGTATTGGGCATCGCGCAGACCGCCGTGAAGCCCCCGGCCGCCGCGGCGGCGGCGCCGGAGGAAATGGTCTCCGTGTCCTCGCGCCCCGGCTCTCGCAGGTGAACGTGCAGATCGATGAATCCGGGAAAGACGAAGAGGCCTCCCGCATCCAGGACCTCCGCGCCGTCGGCGGAGAGCTGGTCGCCCATCGCCGCAACCGCGCCGTTTCTGAGCAGCAGGTCGAAGGCGCCGTCGCGTCCGGCGGCGGGGTCCACGAGCCGCCCGCCGCGGATCAGGAGATCTCGCGTCACGCGCCCTCGCGCTCCCCTTCCCAGGGCCGGCCGGTCAGGAGCAGGTAGAGGACCGCCATCCGCACGGGCACCCCGTTCGCGACCTGTTCGAGAATGACGGACTGCCGGGAATCGGCGACCTCCGACGAGATCTCGACTCCCCGATTCATCGGACCCGGGTGCATGACAATCGCCTCCGGGCCCGCCCGCGCCAGGCGCTCCGACGTCAGCCCGTATCGCGTGAAGTATTCCCGCGTCGAAGGAAAGAGAGAGCGGCTCTGCCGTTCGAGCTGCATGCGAAGCATCATCACGACGTCGGTTCCCTCGACCGCGCGGTCGAAGTCGGTCGTCGCTCGCGCGCCGAGCTCCTCGACCCGGGGAGGGAGGAGCGTCGGCGGCCCGCAGACGGTCACATGCGCGCCCATCCGGGTCAGCAGGAAGACGTTCGATCGCGCAACCCGGGAGTGCGCGATGTCTCCGGCGATGACGACCCGAAGCCCCTCGAGCCGCCCGAATCGCCGCCGGATCGTGAGCGCGTCGAGAAGCGCCTGCGTCGGGTGCTCGTGCGCGCCATCGCCGGCGTTGACCACGCCAGCATCGAGATGCCTCGCGAGGAAGTGGGGAACTCCGGGAGAGGCATGCCGGACGACGATCAGATCCGGCGACATCGCCTGAAGGTTCCGCGCCGTGTCGAGCAGGGATTCCCCTTTCTCCACCGACGTGTCCTTGCCGCCGCTGAAGTTCAGGGAATCGGCTGAGAGCCACTTCTCCGCGGTCTCGAAGGAAAAGCGCGTCCGGGTGGAGGGCTCGAAGAAAAGATTGACAACCATGCGCCCGCGCAGCGCCGGCACTTTCTTGATTGGCCGCTCCGCGATCGACCGCATCGACTCGGCCGTGTCCAGGAGAAGGACGATCTCCTCCGGCTCGAGCGACTCGATCCCGAGTAGATCCTTCGACCGCAGCGCGGAAATCGTGCGGGACGGTGTCACACCGCCTGACCTCTGATACCCCGACACCGGATACCTGATGCCTGCTTAAGACCCCGGCCTCTCCAGGATCCAGACCTCATCGGCCGCGTCGGTCTCACGAAACATGACCTTGATGACCTCGCGTTGCGCCGTCGGAACGCTCTTGCCGACGTAGTTGGCCTCGATCGGAAATTCACGGTGTCCTCGGTCGATCAGGACCGCGAGACGGATTGCGCGCGGGCGGCCGAGGTCGATGACTCCGTCGAGCGCCGCCCGGATGGTTCGGCCGGTATAGAGGACGTCGTCGCAGAGGATGACCGCCCGGTCGTTCAGGTCGAACTCGATCTCGGTCTTCTTCAAGAGAGGCTGCGGAGCGACGGTCGACAGATCGTCGCGGTAAAGAGTAATGTCCAGAGTCCCGACCGGAAACGGCGTTCCCACGAGATCCGAGAGGCGCTCGGCGAGACGGGTCGCGAGCGGAACTCCGCGCGTTCGAATCCCGACGAAGGCGAGACCGGGAAGGTCCTTCTGGCGCTCCGCGATCTCGTGCGCCATCCGGTCGATCATCCGGCCGATGCGCTCCGCGTCGAGGATCTTTGCCTTTTTGAGGAGGAGGGCTTCGGTCAAGTCCGCGCGAGTCTATGGGCTTAACAGCGAGGAAGCAACTCCGAGCCGCGCTGGAAAGTCCTCGCTTGAAATCTCTGTCCGCCGTTCGCGAAGCGAACGCCGCGGACCCAGTCCGCTACAATCGGAGAGCGGCGAGGAACTCCCATGGTCTTCTACAACGCGTCGACTCGCGAGCTGACGGCGAAGATCGTGTACTACGGGCCGGGGCTCGGTGGAAAGACGACGAACCTCCAGGTGCTGCACCGGCGCCTGGACCCGGGCACCGCGGGAGAGCTGCTCGCGCTCTCGACCGAGACCGACCGGACGATCTACTTCGATCTCCTGCCCGTCGAGCTCGGCGACATCAAGGGCTACACGATCCGCTTCCAGCTTGCGACCGTTCCCGGTCAGACGGCCTTCAACGAAACGCGCCGGATCGTGCTCAAAGGCGCGGACGGGATCGTGTTCGTCGCCGATTCGCAGTGGACGATGCTGCCGAAGAATCTCGAAAGCTGGCAGAGCCTGAAGGAGAACCTCTTCGCGAACGGGATTACCCTCGAAACCACGCCGGTCGTGGTTCAGTACAACAAGCGGGATCTTCCCGACATCCTGTCGGTCGAGGCGATGCAGGAGGCGCTCGGCTTTTCCTCGTATCCGCACGTCGAGGCGGTGGCCAGCGAAGGACGGGGGGTGACGGAAACGTTCAAACTGATCTCGAAGCTCACTTTCTTGGACCTGCTCCGGCGCCTGCAGGGGCGGTCCCCGGCGGAGGGTGCCGGCGCGGTCGTAGCCGGAAACCCGGAAGCCGCCGGGGAGCCGGCGGCAGCGGCCGACGAAGCGCCGGACGAGCGCCGTCCGCCTTTGACCCTCGTGCGCTCGGTTCCGGAATCGACGGAAGCCGAGCCGGCGACGGAGAGCGCGGCGCCGAGGGCTGCCGAACCGGATTCCGAACCGCTCGAGCCGCCCTTCGCGGAGGCGGTCGAGGCCATCCCACTTCCGGCCGTCGCGGAGCTCGAAGAGAAGGTGCGCGCTCTTCAAGAGCGGCTCGAACAGCAGGCGCTCGCCGCCGAGTCGTCGGCCGCGAGCGTCAACGAGCGAATCGGCGAAGAGCGGGAAGCGTTCGGGCGGGAGTTCGCGTCGCTCGAGCGTCGGATGGAGGAGCGTTTGAAAGCGCTCGAAGACCGCTTCGACGCGGAGGCGTCTCGCGGTCGTGGCGCCGACGAGAGCCTCTTCGAGGAGTTCGGACGGCTGCGCGAGAGGGCCGAGCGGCTCGACGAGCAGACGTCGGCTTTCGCGCGCGATCTCGAGGAGCTTCAGCGTACGCTCTCCGAGAAAGCGGCGCAGGCGCGCCGCGAGCCGGAAGAGTTGAAGCTCCAGCTCGCACCGCTCTTAGAGGAGCAGGTGCGCCGCGAGGCCGACGAGAACTGGACGGCGGAGATCGAGCGGCTCCGTCAGGCGCTGGCCGAGTCGCTCGAGGATCTGTCGGAGCGGGTGCGAAAGGCAGTTCGAGGCTAAGCCTTCTTTCCTCTTCGAGGCCTGCTCCCGACCGACGAACGCTTCCGAGGCTTTCCGCCACGGCCGTACGGCGCCGCTGGCTCGCGCACCTCCGCCGCCAGCTCCTCGGGAGTCCTTCCCTGCGTGAGCTCCCGCATCACCCGCTCGGCGAGATAGACCTTCATGAGCGACTGGTAGGGCACGTCGAGCCGGCTGGCGAGGACCTTCAGGTCCGCCAACAGGCTCTCCGGCAGCCGCAGAGAAATCGTCCGGGTCGAAGGCTGAAGGTTCGGGAAAACAACCCGCACCGCCCGCGACCAGTCGAAATACTCCGTCGAGTCGTGCGTCGCCCAGAACTCGCGCTCCTCGTCCTCACTCCGGAACCTCGGGATCGACTTAACCTTCTTCACGTTGCGAGTACTCCAGACGTTCCTTCCGACTCATGTCGCGCGCGGAGATGACCCGTACGCGGTCTCCTCGGAACGTGAAAATGATGGAGAGAAGGCGGCCGAGGGCCGTTTCGCCGCGGGCGACGAACCTCTCTTCGCCGGGGCCGCGCCGGGCCGACGCGGGCGCGACGAGCGGAGCACGGTAGAAAACCTCCTCACACTCGGTGAATCGCACGGCATGTTTCGTCCAGTTCTTCTCGACATTTCCGTCGTCCCAATCGAATCCGACCGCCTCCCGCAGCCGCCGGGAGAGATCTCTCTCCACGGATGTATATTACAGCGATCTACAAGCCGGCGGGTGCGCGGTACGCCGCCCTCCACGCCAACCGGAGAAGGAACCTGGGAGCGGGGCAGTCCGTCCCATGCGAGCCCTCCTTCTTTGGGTTACGTTGGAGTGGACTGTATCCCGGATTCAGCGGTTGGGGTCTGCGACCAAAGTCGCCAGAAACCGCTGGTCGTCCCGCCAGTCGGCGCGGACCTTCACGTTCAAATCCAGAAAGTACCGACTGCCCGACCGCTCCTCGAGCTCCTCGCGCGCCGCTGTGCCGATCTCCCGGATCATCGAGCCGCCCCGGCCGATGACGATCGCCTTCTGCCCTTCGCGCTCGACCACGATGGAGGCGTAGACGACCGTGACGTCCCGCTCGTCGTCGTGGGTCATGCGCTCGACGACCACGGCCGACGCGAAAGGCAGCTCCTGGCGGGTCCGCTCGAGAAGCTTCTCGCGGATCACCTCTGCGACCCACTCCGGTTCTGGAGTCGCCGAGAGAAAATCCTCGGGGTAAGCCGCCTCCTGTTCCGGCAGGTTCGCCGCCAGCAGGTCCGCGAGCCGGTCGACGCCGTCTCCCGTTTTCGCGGAGATCGGGACGATCTCGCGGAAGCCGTGCCGGCGCGAGAAGTCCGCGATCATGGGAAGCAGCCGCTCCTTGACGACTAGGTCGACCTTGTTCAGCGCCAGGATCGCCGGCGTGCTCGCGCGCGCGAGGATCTCGAGAACGCGCCCCTCTTTTCCCTCCTGCGTGGCGTCCACGACGAGGAGGATGAGGTCCGCGGTCGAGAGAGCCTCGGTCGCGTCCCGCACCATCGCGGTATTCATGCGGTGATCGGGACGATGGATCCCGGGCGTGTCCACGAGCGCGATCTCGGCGCCAGGCCGCCGAGCGATGCCGAGGATGCGCTTTCTCGTCGTCTGCGGTTTGTCCGAAACGATCGCGACCTTCTCACCGACGATGCGGTTCACGAGAGTAGACTTGCCCACGTTGGGCCGTCCGACGACCGCGACTTCGCCCGAACGAAACCCCTTCAAGACCCGCGCTGGACCGGGACGGCGACCGGCTCGATCCGGACGCGGTGGACACGCCGGCGGTCCGCCTCCTCGACGGTGAACAACAGGTCCGCTTCCCGGTGGACCTCGCCCGGCCGCGGGATGTGGCCGAGCCGCGCGGCGAGGAAGCCGCCGAGCGTCGTGAACTCTTCCTCCTCGGGCCCGCGGCCGAAGAGCTCCTGCACCTTCGCGATGTTGACTTTGCCGGAGACCGAGTACGCCTGGTCCCCCGCCGGGGAGATCTCTTCCCGCTCGTCCTCGTGCTCGTCGGAGATCTCTCCAACGATCTCCTCGAGGAGGTCCTCCACCGTGACGAGCCCGGAGACTCCGCCGTACTCGTCCACGACGATCGCCATCCAGAGGTGGCGCCGCTGGAACTCGCGGAGCAGCTCCGAGACCTTCTTGGTCTCCGGGACGAAATAGGCCTCGCGCACGAGGTCGGCGATCGGACGCGAACCTCCCGCGCGGATCGACTGGAGCGTGTCCTTCACGTGAACGATGCCGACGACCGTGTCGATCGAGCCGCGCACGACCGGAATCCGCGAGTACTTCGACTCGACGAAGAGATCCGCGAGCACCGTCAGGGAAGAGGCCACGTCGATCCAGACGATGTCGGTGCGGGGGGTCATGACCTCCCGCACCCGCGTGTCGCCGAAGTCCACGATCGAGAGAAGGAGCTTTTCCTCCTCCTTCTCGAGGATTCCTTCCTGCCGGCCGACGTCGATGTAAGCCTGGACCTCCTGGTCGGTCGCATCGGTCTCGACCTTCGGGGCGGCGCGGGCGTTGAAGATCTTCCGAATCGGGATCGCGAGGGGCAGGAGCAGCCAGGACGCCGCCGTAACGACCGGGAGGAGGCGCGCCACGGTCCTTTCGGGGTCGGCGGCTCCTCCCAGCTTCAGGAGCGCGACCTCGGAGCTCAGCCAGCCCGCCAGGAAGACGCCGCCGCCCCACGCCCATGCCGGCTCGACGCCGAACGTCTGGAAGCCCGACACGACGGTCAGAAGTCCGGCGAGCAGCAGGATCTGGACGAGAACTTTCGTCGTTGTCCGGATGATCTCGATCTCACCCGGGCCGGAGAGGATCCGCGCGCGCTCCGGGTGCTCCTCGAGCAGGCCACGCAACTTGATCGAGGAAAGACGGTCGAGCGCGAGCGCAAAGCTCTCGAAGAGCAGGAACGCGAGATAACAGAAGGCCGACGCGAGGAGCGGAATCATCGCGCCCTCTCGGCGATGTTGAGCCGGCGCGCGAGCTTCGCTTCGAGCGCCTCCATTTCGCCGTGATCGGTCTCGTGGTCGTATCCGAGCAGATGGAGATATCCGTGCAGCAGGAGGCGGTCCATCTCGCGCGCGGGCGACTCTCCGCGCCGGCGCGCCTGCCGGCTCGCGTAGGGCACCGAGATCACGATGTCCCCCAGAAACCGCGCACCCGTCTCCCCCGCGGGAAACGCGAGGACGTCGGTCGGCCGATTCCGGCGGCGCCACCGGCGGTTGAGGCCAGCCATCTGCCGGTCACCGCAGAAGTAGACCGAGACTTCGCGCTTCTCCCCGCCGAGCGCGTTTGCCGCGCCGGAGAGGACGCGCCGGACTCGCGCGAGCGGCGGCGCGCCGGAAGCGCTCGACCGGATCTCGACTTCCATGTCCGCATTCTCGCGCCGGGACCGCCCGAAGGAGGCTCCACGGCGATTACGCCGGCCGCGGTCCCGGAGGGCGCGCAGCTACTCCGGTCGCTGCGGGCGCCGGCGGCGACTCCGTCCTGCGCCGCGTTCGTTCCGGATTGAAGTCGAAGCCGGGATAGTCGATTCGGTGGTGAAAGATCGTGGTGACGGTTTTTTCGAGCGCGTCCACGATCAGGGCGAGGTCGCGCATCGTCAGGTCGCATTCGTCGAACTGACCGTCGCGCAGACAATCGTCCACGATCGCCTGGATCATCGCGCGGATCTTCGGCTGCGTCGGTTCCACGATCGTCCGGGAAGCGGCCTCGACGGCGTCGGCGATCATGAGGATCGCCGTGATGCGCGTCCCCGGCTTCGGCCCGGTGTGGCGGTACTCCGTCTCCGGCACCGCGTTCGCGCCCGGGTCCGATTTCGTCAGCGCTTTCTGGTAGAAGTATCGAATCAGCTTCGTCCCGTGATGCTCCCGGATCGCCGCGACGATCGGCTCCGGCAGCCGCGCCTTCTTCGCCATTTCGACCCCTTCCTTGACGTGCGCCGCGATGATGAGCGCGCTCATCGAAGGCTCGAGCCGGTCGTGGCGGTTGAAGCCTTTCGACTGGTTCTCTATGAAGTAGATCGGCATCTTGGTCTTGCCGATGTCGTGGTAGTACCCGGAGACCCGCGCGAGAAGAGCGTCCGCGCCGACGGCCTCCGCCGCCGCTTCGGCGAGGTGTCCGACCATCAGTGCGTGCTGGTACGTCCCGGACGCTTCGAGAGCCAGGTTGCGCAGCAAGGGAAGGTTCTGGTTCGAGAGCTCGAGCAGGCGGATGTCGGTCGTGACGTGAAAGAAGTGCTCGAAGACCGGGAGAAACAGCCCGACGGTCGCCGAGACGAGCAGCCCCCCGACGAGTCCCCCCAGGACGTCCAGAGCAAAGGTCCACCGGAGCGGCTCCGCGTTCAGAAACTTTATGGCGACGATCGAGACGAAGTTCGCTGCCGCGACGAACCCTCCCATGGCGAGGAGCACGCTTCGCGCCCGCATCCTGCCGGCCGCGAAAATCCCCGCGAGCGAGCCGACGAGCGCGAAGAGCGCGAACGGGAAGCTCTGACCCATGAGGACGCCGGCCCCGACCGCGTTTGCCGCGGCGAAGAGAAGCGCCGGACCCATTCCTGACACGAGGCCTGCGACGATCGGCCCCGCTGCGAACGGAAGCGCATAGTACGTTGCCGCCGCCGTCGCGGAACCCTCGAAGCTCGACGAGAAGCCTTGCGCGAGCACAAACGATCCACGCAGCAGAAGGGCGAAGAGGATTCCCGCCCAAACGACCGACGCGTAGATCGTGTCGGCCGGACGCTCGCGCCTGCGCCGGATGTAGCGGCGGGCATCGAGCCAGAAAACCATCGCCGCGAGAGATTGAAGGATGAGAATTCCCGCGACCTTGATCCAGGAGGACGGGTCGGACACGGACGCGCGCACGGCGGCCACCCACAGCGAGGTGCGCTGAGTGATCTCGTCGCCGGCGCGGACGATGACCTTTCCCCGCGGGATCTTCGTGAAGACGCTCTCGACCGCGCGGGAAGCTTCGTCGCGCCGTTGCGCCGTCATCGTGGAGTTGAACGTGAGGCTCGGCCGCAGCGAAGCGGCCAGGAAGGCGGCGACCTCGGCCCGCTCCGCTTCCCGAAGCGGCGTCTCGGCGAGGCGCTGCGATACCTCGGACTTCGCCTCGGAGCCGTACTCGACGGCCGCCGGCGCGTCCCGCCGCCGCTGCTCGCGTCCGGTCGAGGTGTCGCGAAGGAGAAACCCCCCGCGCTGCTCGACGAAAAGCTCCCGGTTCTCCACGATCCCATTGCGGTAGAGCTCCAGTCCGATCGCGACCAGGCGATCCTCGAGAGCGGGCGAAAAGCCGAGACGGGCGAGTGCCGAGAGCGCCTCGTCGCCGATCGGCAGATGGAACGCGTCGCGGACGTCCTGAGAGACCTCCCGGGACCGGTTCCGCGCGAGCGCGACGCGCGCCCGCACGAAGGATTCGCGGAGCTCCTTCTCGAAGCGCGCCGGCGCCGCGGCGTCGAAGTCGTAGACGGGAAGAACTTCCGCCGCCGCCTCCAACCGGCGGCGCGCGGTCGCCTCCGGGTCGGACACGATCAGGTCGCGCGGAGCGACGACGTCGCGGGTGGCGATCGCCCCCGGACGGACCGGCGCTTTTCGGAACGTCAGCGTCGGAGCGAAAGAGAAGGTCGTGACGAGAACGTAGAGGATTCCCCAGAACCAAGGCGACGGAAACCGCCGGCGCACCGGCTCGACGCCGGTTTCGCGCGCCAGAGCGCGGCGCCGCCGGAAGGTCTTCATGGGGTCAGCGGCCGGAGGCCGGCCGCGGGATTGACTCGCGCTCCCGGTCGAGTGTGTCGTAGGCCGAGATGATGGACTGCACGAGCGGGTGGCGCACGACGTCGCGCTCGTCGAAGATCACGAACCGGATGCCCTCGATCCGGGAAAGGATCTGGTGGGCTTCCCGAAGGCCGGACGTCTTGCCCTGCGGCAGGTCCACTTGTGTGATGTCACCGGTGACGACCGCCTTCGAGCCGAATCCGATCCGCGTCAGGAACATCTTCATCTGCTCGGACGTCGTGTTCTGGGCTTCGTCCAAGATGATGAAGGCGTCGTTCAAAGTGCGGCCGCGCATGAAGGCGATCGGAGCGATCTCGATGACGCCCCGCTCGAGAAGCTTCGCGGTCCTTTCGTAACCCAGGATGTCGTAGAGGGCGTCGTAGAGCGGCCGCAGGTACGGATTGACCTTCTCGACCATGTCACCCGGCAGGAAACCGAGCCGCTCGCCCGCCTCGACTGCGGGACGCGCCAGAACGATCCGCTTGACCTTCTTCTCGAGAAGGGCCGCGGCGGCCATCGCGACCGCGAGGTACGTCTTACCGGTCCCGGCGGGCCCGATCGCGAACACGAGGTCGTGCCGGTCGATCGTCTGCACATAGAGGCGCTGCTTGTTGTTGCGGGCGGACACTACGGACCGCAACGACGGGCCAAACGGGCTCTCGGTGAAGAACTCGACGATGGAAGCGGCGGGGTTCTCCTTCAGAACGCGGATCGCGGTTGCGACGTCGCTGCCCTTCAGGGGATACCCCATTGCGGCGAGGTCGGAGAACGCCGAGAGGAGCCGGCGGGCGGCATCCTCTCCCTCCCCCGCTCCCACGACAGAAACCTCGTTTCCGCGAGCGGCGAGCCGCACGGAGAAGGCTTCCTCGATGGCCCTCAGGTTCTCGTCGGCGATGCCGAAAAGGGCGGTAAAGCCCGCATCGGGAAGCGTGACGGCCTGGTTCGGGTCGGGAATCTTGCTTTCTCCTCCGGTTCCGGAAATTACGCTACCACGCTCGGCAGCAGCAAAAGGCGGACCCCCGTCACGCGGGACCCGCCGGGCGGGCAAGTTCATTGTTGCGAGAGGGTTGCTGACCGAGCCCCCTCGCCCGGCGTGTCTCCAGGGAGGACGCTAGCGGCCGTCTCCGATCGCCTTGGCAATCTCTTCGGTGGCGTTCTCGACGGCGTCCTCGATCGTGGAGCCGCGGTTCTTGTGGCGGATCTCCCCGACGACCTTCCCGCTCGAGTCCTTGAGCAGCACTTCGACGCCGACCCCCGGGTTGGCCATCCAGCCTCCCCAGATCCGCGCTCCAGTCCCCGGCTGCCAGGCGTTGAACACGTTGCCTTCGACCGTTAGCTCCGCGCCCTTGTCGGTGACCTTGTAGCCCGCCTTTTCGAGCCACTGTTCCATGTACTCCTTGCCCGCGCGCGCGGCCTCCCGCGCCTCGTGGCCCCTGCCGTTCTCGACGAACTCCTTGACCGAGACGGTCCGATACTTCTTCAGGCTGCCTTCCGGGAAGTACACCCAGTCGGCGTCCTTGCCCTTCGTGAGCTTGTCGTAGTCGGGAAGAAACTTCGCGGGCTCGTTGGCTTCCTTCGCGTCATCGGAGTCGAGAAAGTTCTTGGCCTTGCCGAGAGCCGGCGAGGCGAGCAGCACGAGAGCGAGAGCGGCGACCAACGAAATTCCGTAGAAACGACGAGTCAGAATCCCCATTGCTTGTTCTCCTTTGTGGTCCGATTCTACCAAGCCGGGAGCCGTCAATCGAACTCGATTCTTTCGCAGACGGCGTCCCCGGCGGCGGAGGTCGAGAGCGAGCCCCCCACGTCGGCCGTCGCGAGGCCTTCCCGGACGCAGCGGGCGACGGCGGCCTCGAGCGCAACGGCTTCGGTCGCGTGTCCGAGGTGCTCGAGCAGGAGGGCCGCTGTCAGGATCGCGCCGAACGGGTTCGCGCGTCCCGTGCCCGCATACTTGGGCGCCGACCCATGCACGGGCTCGAACATGGACACCCGCCCGGGGTGAATGTTTCCTGACGCCGCCATGCCCAGCCCACCCTGGAGCGCGGCGCCGAGATCGGTCGCGATGTCCCCAAACATGTTGTTGGTCACGATGACCTCGAACTGCCGGGGGTCCTTGATCATCTGCATGCAGAGGGCGTCGATGTAGAGATGCGAGGCCTCGACGTCGGGGTACTCGCGGGAGACTTCGGAGAACACCCGCTGCCACAGGTCGCCCACGAAGCGCATAGCGTTGGACTTGTCCGACATCACCAAGCGCTTACGGCCGTGGGAGCGCGTGTACTCGAAGGCGTAGCGCACGATCCGCTCGACGCCCTTTCGGGTCGAGAGGTCCTCCTGGACCGCGACTTCTTCGGAAGTTCCCTTCTTGAAGTTCCCGCCGGCGCCCACGTAGGCGCCCTCGGTGTTCTCCCGGAAAACGACGAAGTCGACGTCGGAAGCCGAGAATCCCTTCAGCGGGCAGAGCCGATCGTCCAGGCAGCGGACCGGCCGATAGTTGATGTAGAGGTCGAGCGCGAAGCGCGCACCCAGAAGAATCTCCGCCGCGTGTCGCATGTCGGGCACGCGCGGGTCACCGAAAGCTCCCATGAAGATCGCGTCGAAGTTGCGCGCGAGGTCGTCGAAGGCGCCCGGCGGAATCGTCTCTCCAGTCGCGAGGTAGTGATCGGCGCTCCACGGGAAGTACACCGGCTCGAACGGAAGCGACCTCAGCCGGGCGATCGTCTCCAAGGCCTTCACGGCTTCGCGCGTGACGTCCACGCCGATCCCGTCGCCGGGGACGACAGCGATTCTCATGCGGGCGGGCGGGACGATAGCACCGCGCGTGAGATAAAATTGCCTTCATGAACTTCTCCGAGATCGTTCGCGAGGTCTTGATCGAGCACGCCGTCGGGCCCGAGCGTCCGACCCCCGCGAGCCTGGCCCGGTGCCTCGCGCAGGAGGCCGACCGATATCTCGAGCGCGTCCGCTTCGATCCCCTCCACTACGTCCGCCACCCCGTTCTCCTCTGGGAGGATTGGGAGGTCATGGTGATCGGCTGGGAGGCGGGCCAGACTACGCCGATTCACGATCACCGCGGGGTGCTCGGCGGCATGGCGATCCTGTCCGGCACGGTCGTCGAGGAGCGATTTACGGCGCCGGAGGACCTGCCGCAGCTCGCCGACTCGCGCGTGCGTCCCGAAGGCGATCTCTCCGAGACCGGCCCCACCGTCCTGCACCGCCTGATTCCGCGCTCGCGATCGGTCTCGCTCCACATTTACCGGCCACCCCTGCGCACCATGGGCATCTGGGACCCGCGTGAGGGCTTCCAGGAAATTCGGCCGTCGGTCTTCGAAGTGAACGAAGAAGTTCTCGCGCGCGCAGTGGCGGCCCCGAGGGCGTCCGCGCCGGTTGCCGACGAGCTTCCGGTTCGCTTTCCGTAAATCCAGCCCCACTCTCTTCCCCAGGCGTCTCCGACTCTCTCGACGAGCCTTTCTCCCGCGCCGGCCAGCGTTCCCGGCGCCACGATGCGGAAACTCCGATTGGCCGGACGGTCCGTGTCGCGTGTCCCGTGTCCCGCGTCCCGGTCCGGATCCAGGCGATACCTCCGCGCCCCCTCCATCGTCAGCGGGTTCTGGCCGAGCGACAGATCGAGGTCGACCGCTCCGTAGAGATCCCACCGCGCCGCGGCGCGCGCGAGAAGCGTGTCCTGTCCCCAGAAATCGTCGAAGGTCGCCCGCGAGCCCGCCCACCCGATCACGGCGTCGCGGGCGCCGGCGAAGGACGCCACGCCGAGAAGCCCCGTCAGCGCGATGGCGGCGTACTGCCGGCGCGGCGGGCGCACGATTCCGAGCAAGAGAAGCGCGCCTCCCGCCGCCGCCACCGCGGCGACGTTCGAGAGATAGCCGAAGCGGTAGCCGTTCGGCGTGGTCGCGCGGCCTCCCGCGACCGTCGCCGCAAAAGCGGCCGCCGCGTGCGCGAGGAGGAACGCCGAGAAGTCCCGGCGGGGATGGACGACCGCGTACGCCAGGGCCACCGCGAAGAACGAGCCCGCGATCCAGCCGAGACGCGCCCGCCCCGGGAGGTCGTGGCGTGGCGTGGGGTCGGGCAGGAACCAGGGTGAAGCCAGCGCGTCGGCGGCCACCCCCAGGAGCGGGAGGATCGAGCGAGCCCGGCGAACTTCGAGGGCGACGTTGTGGTCGGAAGCCCGCGCGAAGTAGGGTGAAGTCCTTCCCTTCGCGAGAAGAAAGACCGGCGAGGCGGCGACGGCGAGGCCGATCGCGAAGGCGAGCGCCAGAGCGGGCCGCCACGGCTTCCCCTCCTTCGGAGCCGGCGGCCACAGGGCGAGAAGAAAGAGCGCCGCCGAACCGACCCAGGCTGCCAGATAGATGTGGGTCGAGAGCCCGGCGACGACTCCCGCAACGGCCGCGAGAGCGAGACTCCACCGCCGGCGCGCCGCGAGCAGGATGAGCGCGGCGACGTCCAAGACCGGCGCGAGCACGATCGCGTTCCAGCCCCAGCGCGACAGGATCAGGCTCCAACGCATGCCCGCGAGAGCCAGTCCGGCGAGGACGCCGCCTCCCCGCGGGAGCAGCGCGCGGCCCAGGATCATCGCCGTTGCCACCGAGACGGCGCCCGCGAGCGCGGACGGCAGCCGCACTCCGAACACCGTCGTTCCGGCGAGCTTCAGGCAGAGTCGGTAGAACTCGAGGTAGAGCACGCCGACGCTGCCGAACGGCTGCGCGACGCCGTAGGGCGCCGGACGGATCGAGTTGGCGAAATCGCGCCAGGTTCCCTCGAGCGCGAGGGTCGGTGAGATCAATGAGACGTCGTCGAGCCAGAGGGGAACCGGAAGTGAGTCGAGCCACCCGAATCGGAAGAGCGCGCCCGCCGCAAGAGCGCCGATGGCGAGGAGAAGAAGCGTCGTCGAGCGGAACGGGAGCGGTTGTGGCGCATCCGGAAGGAAGCGGCTTCGAGCCCAGAGAAAGAAGAGGCCGCCAGCGAGCGCGCCCGACGCCGCGGTTCCCGAGAGAAAGGCGATCCACAGGAGCAACCGGGCGGGAAGCCACGCCGGGTCCGGGTCGAGGAGCAGCGCGGGCCGGATCGCTTCGACGAGGCGCACCGCGACGACCAGGGAGACGGCGCCGCCGACGAGGAGCGCGGAGCGTCGGGCGGAACGGAGGGCGGAGGGCAAGGGAGTCAGGATCCCCGGAGAGCTCGGCCGAACACTACGGCCCACTCGCGGCTCCATCCATCGCGTACCGTCTCGACGAGGTGCTCACCCGTTGCCGCGCGGGCGCGCACCGCCGCCACGCGAAAGCGTTTCGGGAAGGGTGGATCGGAGCGCCGGCCTTCACGCGGAACCGACGGGGACGGGCTTTTCCACTCCGGATCCAGATGAAACCGACGGACCGTGTCGATCGTCGCGTCCGACCGTCCGAGCGCCGGCTCGATCAGGAGGCTTCCCTGGGTCTCCCATCGGGCCGCCACGCGTCCGATCAAGGTGTCCTCGCCGTGATAGCCGTCGAAGGTCGAACGCTCTTCCGGCCATCGAAGCAGCGCGTCGCGCGCTCCGGCAGCGCCACTCGCCGCCACGAGACCGACTGCCCCGATCGCCGCGGCGCGACGGAAGCGTGGACGAGCGAGATGGACGATCTGAAGTATGCCCGCGGCCGCGGCGACCGCGGTCACCGTGGTCAGATAGCCGAAGCGGAATCCGTGCGGATGCCCGGCCTGGCCTCCCGCCGTCGCTGCTGCGCAGGCCGTGCCGGCGTGGAGGAGGAGGAGCCCGGACAGCTCCAGTCGCGGAAACACGAGCGAGCGCACGAGGGCGATTGCCACTGGCACGCCGATGATCCAGCCGAGTCGGGAGCGGCCGGGCAGGTCGATCCAACCCGCCGGTTCGGAAAGGAGCCACGGGGCCACCAGCGCGTCGGCCGCCACGGCGAAGGGGGGCAGCAGGGACTTCGTGTATCGCATCTCGAGAAAGACGTTGTGGCGCGCCGTGCGGCCGAAGTAACCGATCGCGCGTCCCTCGCGCAGGAGGAACAACGGCGCAGCGGCGAGGAGTAGTGCCGCGCTGCACGCGAGCAGCCGGCGCACGCGCGGACGCGCTTCTTCCGCCGGGAGCGCCGGCCAGACGCAAAACGCGACCAGGGCGGCCGCCGGCACCCATGCCGCGATGTGTAAGTGCGCAGCGGTTCCGAGAAGCAGGCCCGCCGCCGCCGCGGGAGCGGCCCGCCCGGTGCGGCGGGAGCGAAGCAGCAAGAGCGTCGCCGCATCCGCCATTGCCGCGACCAGGATCAAATGCCAGCCATTGCGCGAAAGGATCAGATGCCATCGCAGCCCGGCGAGGACGAGAGCCGTGAGAGCGCCTCCCCCCCGAGGCAGCAGGGCCCGGCCGAGGAGCGTTCCCGTAACGAGAGAGAGAACGCCGCCGGCGAGGGAGAGGAATCGGACTCCGGTCATGGTCGTCCCGAAGAGCTGCAGGACACCGCGAAAGAGGCGCAGATAGAGGACGCCGATGACCTCGTGCGGATCGGGGACCCCATAAGGGATCGACCGGATCGAATTGGTGAAGTCCCGCCAGGTCCCGGTCAGCGCGAGGCTGGGTCCGATCAGATTCACCTCGTCGCCCATGAATGGAAAGGGCAACTTCGAGAGCCAGACGGCGCGCAGGAAGAGACCGATTGCGAGCGCCGTCGTCGCGAGCACAACCGCGCCGGAGCGGGACAGAGGCAGCGGCCCCGGCGCGACTCGAACCAGCCACGGCCGACACCAGAGGACGAAGGCCGCCGCCGCGAGCCCGCCGGAACACACCGTGGCGCTCGCGAGGCCCAGCCAGAGGAGGAGTCGGGGTACCGTCCAGGAGGGGTCCGGGTCGCAGAGCAGCGCCGGGCGGATCCAGCGCACTCCGTTCACCGCGACGACGAAGGCGACGCCACAGCCGACGACGAGTGCCGCGGCTTTCCCGGGTCGCCCCGGAGGGGTCACTTCTGGAAGAACAGAAAGAGATTGACGGCCGAAGGGCCGAGCGAGAAGAAGTCTCCCGAGATGAGCGGGCGCGCGCAATCCTCTTCCGAGGCCCCGCCGAGGTCGTCGGGCTGCGGCACCGGGTCGCCGTTCAGGTACGTCCCGCACGTCGAGCGCATGTCGACGAGGAGGTAGTGAGGTCCATCGGTGGCGAGCCGGCGGACGAGCTTGGCGTGCAGGCGCGACACCTCGGTGTTCAGAAACGCATCGGGAGAGGACACGCGGAACCCGGAGACCGGCATCCCGACCCCGATGAACTCTGGCACCTCGCGGCCGATCAGGAGCTCCTCGAAGTCGAGACGAACGAGCCCGGCGTTGTAGGGACCGAGGCCGAGCAGATAATGCCCTCCGGCAAGCCGGATCAGCGTCTTCTCCAGACGTGCGGACATTCCGGACATTCCGTTGTCCACGAAGGACATGACGTCGCGCTGTCGGGACTCCAGGGCTTCCCGGCAGATGGCGGCGTAGAGGTCGTCTGCTCTCATTCGCGCGCACGATCATTTTCGCACAGCGCGCCAGGGCGCCGGGCGGAGAAGCTCAGTTCACGGGCTCCGGCCTCTTCGGATCCTCTACCGGCGCCTCCGCTTCGAGCTCCACCGTCCAGCGCTCGGAGACGTCCTCGGGCAGCTCCGAGACGAACCGGGAGGGCTCCAGGATGACGTCGACTCCGTAGCGGTCGCGGGCGAGCATCGGATAGGTGAGCGCGACCTCGTTCTTCGCGCGCGTGACCGCGACGTAGAAGAGCCTCCGTTCCTCCTCGAGTCCCTCCTCGGTGACCGCCGCGCGGTAGCTGGGAAAGCGCCCCTCCGAGAGCCACATCACGACGACGCGGCTCCACTCGAGCCCCTTGGCCTGGTGAACCGAGGATAGGACGACCCGGTCGTCCGACGGCTCTCCCGCGGCGACGTCTTCCCCCGACAGCTCGTTGAAGAGCGTGACCTCTTCGAGGAAGCCGGGAAGCGACTCGTAGGTCTGCGCGAACTGAGCGAGCTGCTCGAGGTCGTCCAGCCGCGCCTCTCCGTTGGGGAACTTCGCGCGCGCGTAGTCGGAATAGACCGACTCGACCACGAACCGGATCGCCTCGGCCGGAGACGAACGCAGCGACGGCGAGTCGAGACGGCCGACGAGCGAACGAAACGGCTTTAATGCCGCTTCCGCGCCGCGCGGCAGGGTGGGCGCCGACTCGAGCGAGCGGAACGCGATCAGAGGATCGGCGGCGCCCCCGATCGATCCCCAGACGGCGGATGCGGAGCGCTCCCCGATCCGCGGGAAGATCTTCAGGGCCCGCTTCCACGAGAGCTCGTCCTTCGGGTTGACGACGATCTTGAGAAAAGCAAGCACGTCCTTCACGTGGCGCTGCTCGAAGAAGCGCGTGCCGGAGCGGATCTCGTATGGGATGCCGCGGCGCGTGAGCTCGATCTGGAGCTCGAGCGCCTGGTAGTGGGCGCGGTAGAGGACCGCGAGGTCCGCGAGCGCGTCCCCCTCGTCGTGCCACTCCAGAAGCCGCTGCGCGATGAACCGGGCCTGCTCGGAAACGTCGGCGAGCGGAACGACCGCGGGCAGCGGCCCTTCGCCGCGACAGGCGCGCAGATCCTTCTCGAACTGCTTCTGGTTGTGCGCGATCGAGGCATTGGCGAGCCCGAGGATCTCCGGCGTCGAGCGATAGTTGAGCGTCAGGCGGAAGACTTTCGCGTCCGGATACCGCTCCGGGAACCCCAGGATGTTCGCGAACGACGCGCCGCGGAAGGAGTAGATCGCCTGCGCGTCGTCGCCGACCACCGCGACGTTCCGGCGGATCTTCCCCATGCCGTCGACGATCTCGCCCTGCAGGTGGTTCGTGTCCTGGTACTCGTCCACGAGGACGTGGTCGTAGGACGCGGCGAGCTGCGCGGCGACTTCGGGGGCCTCCGCGAGGAGCCGTTTCCAGGAGAGGAGGAGGTCGTCGTAGTCGCACGCGTTGCCGGCACGTTTGCGTTCCTGGTACCGCTGGAAGACCCGCACGATCTCCTGCTCGAGGGCAACGAAGTGCGGCGCGCGCTCGGCGAGGACCTCCGGGAAGGGGCGTCCGGTGTTGATCGTGAAGGAGTAGAGGTCCGAGAGGACGTCCCCCTTCGGAAAGCGCTTCTCGAGCGTCTGGACCTTCAGGTCCGACGTCGCGGCATCGAACATCTCGCGGGAGTCTTCTTCGTCTAAGATCGTGAAGTTGGGCGAGAGCCCGACACGGCTTCCGAAGCGCCGCAGCAACCGGCTCCCGACCGAGTGAAACGTGCCGCCCATCAACCGGCGGGTGTCGACGGAAAGGAGGCTCTCGACCCGCCGCAGCATCTCGCGCGCCGCCTTGTTCGTGAAGGTCAGCAGCATGATGCGCGACGGGTCGGTACCGGATTCGATCAGCCGCGCGACTCGGTAGACGAGGGTGCGCGTCTTTCCCGACCCCGCGCCGGCAATGACGAGGATCGGCCCGCCGCCGGCGAGCACGACCTGCCGCTGCTCTTCGTTCAGCTCCCGGTCGTAGTCGACCCGGTAGGTCTTTGCCCCGACCGGCGTCTTGAGGACGTACTTCTTAATGGGGGTCATCTTGATGAGGGTCAGGTCTCCACTTGCCACATCGAGGGTCAGGTCTCCACTTGCCACTTTGGAGTCTAACTGCCTGGCCCATCGCTCCTTTGTGACAGGATTTCTTCGATGCCAATAAGACTTGTCACCGCCGGCGAATCGCACGGCCCCCGCCTGACCGCGATCCTCGAAGGCATACCCGCCGGGCTTCGCATCGATCCGGACTTCGTGGACCGCGACCTCGCGCGCCGCCAGCATGGCTACGGACGCGGCGGGCGGATGAAGATCGAGAGCGACCGGGCCCTCTTCCAAGGTGGAGTCCGCGGCAGCATGACCCTGGGCTCCCCCATCGCGATCGGCATCGAGAACCGGGACTTCGCCAACTGGTCGAAGGTGATGGATCCGCTCGAGAACGACCCGGACGCCTCGGCGCAACGGCGCCTCACGCGCCCGCGGCCCGGCCACGCGGATCTCGCCGGCGGGATGAAATACGGCGCGGAAGACCTGAGAAACGTCCTCGAGCGCGCCTCGGCCCGCGAGTCCGCCGCCCGCGTCGCGGCGGGCGCGGTCTGCAAGCTGCTGCTTGGCGAGTGTGGGATCGAGATCAAGAGCGGCGTTCTCTCCTTGGGCTCGGTGATCGACGAAAACTCTCCTCGATCCTTCGAGTCGCTCGAGAAGGTCCGTGAGGACTCGCCGCTGCGGGCGATCGACGCCTCGATCGAGAAGAAGATGGTCGCGGCCGTCGATTCCGCCAAGCGCGCGGGCGAGACGTTGGGCGGCTCGATCCTCGTGGGCGCGCGGGGCGTTCCGGCGGGTCTCGGTTCGTACGCCTCCTGGGACCGCAAGCTCGACTCCCGCATCGGGGCGGCGCTCCTGTCGATTCCCGCCGTGAAGGCGGTCGAGCTCGGTTCTTCGATCGAGGCGTCGCGCGGGCTCGGCTCGCTCGCGCACGACGAGATCGAGCGGGGGCGCGACGGAAACCTTCGAAGACGCAGCAATCGCGCCGGAGGTCTCGAGGCCGGCGTGACGAACGGCGAAGAAGTGATTGCGGTCGCCTACATGAAGCCGCTCTCGACCCTTGCGAAGGGCCTCGACTCCGTGGATCTCGCGACGGGCGTGACCGCGCGGTCGGCCTACGAGAGGAGCGACGTCACCGCGGTCGCCGCGTGCGGCGTCATCGCCGAAGCGATGCTGGCGTTCGTCCTCGCCGATGCGCTGCTCGAATCGACGGGCGGTGACCGCCTGGAGGACGTGAAGTCGCGCCTCGCCGCACACCGGGAGAGGGTGCGGCGATATCCCCGCTGAACCTCGGCTCGATCAGAGCCGCTCGTCCTCCGGCACCACCGCGACCACGCCGAGCTCCCTCCGGTCGGAGAGGCCGAGACGCTTCGGGACGAAGGACCGGGACAGCTCGAACCGGAAGACGCGCGGCTTTCCTCCGGCCCAGAGCGCGAGGCGGGTCGCGGCGCCCGGTGGAAGCCTGCGGTGGAGGAGGACCGGTCCATCGTCCGCGCGAAGCTTGACCTCGACCGTCTTCCCGTCCGGCGAGTAGTTCGCGAGCAGGATTCGCTGCGGCGCGTCTCGCCCCACGCGGAGGGCGAAGCGGCGCCGGGTCCAGCGGAAAGCACCTCCCGTCCCGACCTCGCGATCGTAGAAGCCGATCCGGTTTGCATGGCGGAATGTCACCGCCGGATCCGCCGTCGCGAAGACCGCGCGTCCCGCCAGAATCGCGTAAAGAGCGACGAGGGCGACGCGCAACCGCGCGCCGATCTCGCGGCTTCGCTCCCCGCTGGACGCGACGGCCGCGCAGAGAAGGAAAAACAGAAAGCCCACCTCGGGCGCCAACCAGTGCGAGCCGACGACGAGCACCAGCAGAAATGCGAGCACGGCCGCGCTTGCTCCGGCGACGACCGGGTCGCGGGCGCGAGAGAGAGCCTGCCTTCCCAGCGAAACGACGAATGCGAGCATCAATACGAGACCCATGAGGCCGGTCTCCGCCAGCGCCTGGAGATAGGCGCTTCCCGGGTTGTCGCGCAGAGCCAGCCGCTCCCGGTCCGCTCCCGCGAGATCCGGCAGGCGCCACGAGAAGCTGCCGAGTCCTCCCCCTTCGATCGGCGACTCGGCAAAGAGCCGCAGGGCCGAGCGCCACAGGATCGGCCGCGCCGAAGCCCGGTCCTCGAGCGACAGCGACGACTGGAAGAGCTGCCCGAGCCGCTTCCCCACGTCTCCCCGCGATCCTCGAACGAGCGCGGTCCCGAGCATCACGACGAGCGTCGCGATCGCAGCGAGCGCGACGGCGGACCGGAGACGCCGCCCGATCGGCGCCAGAGCGATGACCGCGGCGCCGCCGAAGAGGGCGAGCAAGAATCCGCTCCGCGATCCGGAGAGCGCGAGCCCGAGCGGAAGCGGCAGGAGCGCCGGCAACGTCCACCCCGGACGGTCGCGGCGGAGTACCTGCGCGACGAGGACCGGGATCGCGAGCCCGCAGAGGATCCCGAGCGCGTTGGGGTCGGTGGCGCCGCCGGACAGCCTTCCGGTCAGCTTCCAGAACGGGCGCGCCTCCGACGGGCCGAGTCCGGCCGCCTGTAGAACCGCCACGCAGGCCGAGAGCGACGTTCCGATCAGAGCGGCCCGCGTCGCATTCGCGCGCGCGCCCTCTCCTGAGCGCCGCAGCAGAAAGAAGAACGCGGCCCCCGCACTGAGGATCGCGAGAGTGAGCACGGTTTCGGAAACGGCGGCCGCTTCCGGAAGACCCTGGCCGTTGACCGTGCGGCCGGTCAGCCGATGGACAAGGGCCCACAACGTTTTCGCGTTCGCGACGGCGACCGCTGCCCCGAGGACCCACACGGAGACGAGCGACCGGAGCGGAGAGTCGAGACGGGAGGTATCCGGGAAGCTCTCGAAATCATAGAGAAACCGGAACGTCCATCCCACCGCCAGACCTCCGAACAGGAGCACCGGCCAGGAGACCGGGTCGGCTGCGCCGAACAGGCTCGCGAAGAAGCCGGCCACCGGAAAGGCGAAGCAGAAGTCGCGAATCGCCGCGGCGGGACGAGCGACGGCGTCGAGCGCCAGCGCGAGCGCGAGAAGGAGCACCGGCAGCCGGTCCGGCGCACCGCGGGGGAAGCCGACCGCGAGCACGGCGGCGCTGCCGGTGACCGCGAGTGAGAAGAGGAGAAACCGGATCGAGGTCGCCGGCCGGTGAGCTGCAGGCGCGATGAAGTCGAGGTCCGTTTCCGCGACGGCGCTCACGTCCGGTGGTATTCCTGGAGCGCCGCGACCCCGGTCGCCTCCTCGCGCCACGCTCGGATTCCCTCGACCGCCGCCGCGGCGGCCGAGAGCGTCGTCAGGCACGGGATCTGGAGCCGAAGAGCCGCCGCGCGGATCGCCGCCTCGTCGTAATGCGACTCGCCGCCGAGGGGCGTGTTGACGACGAGCTGGATCTCCCCCGCTTCCATGCGGTCCACGGCGTTCGGGTTTCCCTCGTTGACCTTGAACACCCGCTCCGCCTCGAGGCCCGAATGTGCGAGCGCCTCCCTCGTCCCCTCCGTCGCGCAAAGGCGGAACCCGAGGTCGGCGAGCTCGCGGGCGATCGGAATCAACGTCTTCTTGTCGTACGGATTGACGGTCAGAAACGCCATGCCTTCGAGCGGCAGATGCGTCCCGATCGCCTCGCACGCCTTGGCGAACGCGTCGCCGAACCGCGGCGAGATCCCCATGACCTCCCCCGTCGACTTCATCTCCGGGCCGAGCAGGACGTCTTCCCCCGGGAACTTGCGGAACGGAAAGACGGGCGCCTTGATGAAGAAATCGACCGGCTGCCGTTCGGGAGGAAGGCCGAGCGATTCGACGGACCTCCCCGCCGCGAGCAGCGCCGCCGCGCGCGCCATCGGCACGCCGATCGCCTTCGAGACGAAGGGGACGGTGCGCGACGCGCGGGGGTTGACCTCGAGGACGTAAAGGACGTTCTGCTGGACGGCGAACTGGATATTCATGAGGCCCTTGACCGAGAGCGCCGCCGCGAGCTTCCGCGTCGCTTCCGCCATCTCGCGGAGCTTCTCGGAGGTGACCTTCCACGCCGGGAGGACCGAGAACGAGTCGCCCGAGTGGATGCCGGCCTTTTCGATGTGCTCCTGAATGCCGCCGATCCACGTCGTCTTTCCGTCGGACAGCGCATCCACGTCGAACTCGAACGCGTCGTCGAGAAAGCGGTCGATCAGAACCGGATGGTCCGGCGCGGCCTCCACCGCGCGCTCCATGTAGGACGCGAGGTGGCCATCGTCGAACACGACCGCCATGGCGCGGCCGCCGAGCACGTAGGACGGGCGGACCACGAGCGGATAGCCGATTTCGCGCGCGACCGCGAGAGCCTGCGGCTTCGTTCGCGCCTCGCCGTGGGCGGGCGCGCGCAGGCGGAGCTCGTCGAGCAGCCTTCCGAAGCGGCCGCGATCCTCCGCGAGGTCGATCGAGTCGGGGGAGGTCCCCCAGATCGGGTAGCCGGCCTCCTCGAGCGGGCGAGCGAGCGCGAGCGGGGTCTGCCCGCCGAACTGGACGAGCACACCGTCCGGCCTCTCGTTGTCCAGCACCGCCGAGACGTCCTCGAAGGTCAGCGGCTCGAAATAGAGACGGTCGGACGTGTCGTAGTCGGTCGAGACGGTCTCCGGGTTGCAGTTGATCATCACGGTCTCATAGCCGGCGTCGGCGAGCGCGTAACAGGCGTGCACGCAGCAGTAGTCGAACTCGATCCCCTGCCCGATTCGGTTCGGTCCGCCCCCCAGGATGACCACTTTGGGCTTGTCCGTGCGAATGGACTCGTTCTCGTCCTCGTACGTCGAGTAGTAGTACGGCGTGTACGCCTCGAACTCAGCCGCGCAAGTGTCGATGGTTTTGGAGACGGGTATGACGCCGAGCTCCCGACGGCGCGCGCGGACCGCCCCTTCGCCGCAGCCCATTGCGCGGCCGAGCGCCGCATCGGAGAGCCCGAGGCGCTTGCACCTCCGGATCTCTTCCCGCGAGAGCGACGCCGGGGATTTTCCCGATAGGCAGCTCTCCACGGCGGTCATTTTTTCGATCGCGTCGAGGAACCACGGGTCGATGCGCGTCCGATCGGCGACTTCGTCGACGCTCATTCCGGCAAGGAAAGCGCGCCGCACGTGGAAGATCCGTTCCCACGTGGGCACCTCGAGTTTCGAGAGCAGCTCTTCGAGCGGAACATTCTCCCGCCCGTCGTCCAGGCCGTCGCGCCCGATCTCGAGCGACCGGATCGCCTTGCCGAGGGCCTCGGAGAACGTCCGCCCGATCGCCATCGCCTCGCCGACCGACTTCATCTGGATGGTCAGGCGCGGATCGGCCTTCGGGAACTTCTCGAACGCCCATCGCGGGATCTTCACGACGACGTAGTCGAGAGACGGCTCGAAGCACGCCGGCGTCTTCTTCGTGATGTCGTTTGGAATCTCGTCGAGCGTGTAACCGACGGCGAGCAGCGCCGCGATCTTCGCGATCGGGAATCCGGTCGCCTTCGAGGCGAGCGCCGAGGAGCGCGAGACGCGCGGGTTCATCTCGATCACCACGCGGCGGCCGGTCCTGGGCTCGACCGCGAACTGAATGTTGGAGCCTCCCGTGTCCACGCCGACGCGGCGGATGACCGCTTTCGCCTCGTTTCGCATCTCCTGGTACTGCCGGTCCGAGAGCGTCATCTGCGGGGCAACGGTGATCGAGTCGCCGGTGTGGACGCCCATCGCGTCGAAGTTCTCGATCGAGCACACCACGATGACGTTGTCGGCGTGGTCGCGCATCACTTCGAGCTCGAACTCCTTCCAGCCTTCGACCGACTCCTCGATCAGCACTTCGTGGGCCGGAGACTCAGCCAGGCCGTGGCGGACCATCGAGCGGAACTCGTCGGAGGTGCGCGCCGCCCCGCCCCCCGAGCCGCCCAGGGTGAACGAAGGCCGGATCACGAGCGGCAGGCCGATTTCGCGGGCTATTCGCTCGGCGTCCTCGAGGCTGCGCGCGCGCTCCGAGCGCGGAACTTCGGCTCCGATCTCGAGCATCGCCTGTTTGAAGAGGTCGCGGTCCTCGGCGACCCGAACGGCCTGGCGGCTCGCGCCGATCAGCTGGACCGACCATTTGTCGAGGATCCCGGCGTCGGCGAGCGCGAGCGACAGGTTCAGGCCGGTCTGTCCGCCGACCGTCGGAAGGAGGGCGTCGGGCCGCTCCTTTTCGATGATGCGCTCGAGGAAAGGCAGCGTGAGCGGCTCGATGTAGGTTGCGTCTGCGAGCTCCGGGTCGGTCATGATCGTCGCCGGGTTCGAGTTGACGAGGACGACCCGGTACCCCTCGCGGCGGAGCGCGCGGACCGCCTGTGTGCCGGAATAATCGAACTCGCAGGCCTGCCCGATGACGATCGGGCCCGATCCGATCACGAGGATCTTTTGGATGTCCGTTCGCTTGGGCATCGAGAGGCCGGGCGAAGTATAAGCGGCCAACAGAGCGTCGCCGCGGCGTGGGCGGGGCGGGCACGCCGCCTCGAGTACTCGCTCTCCCCGCGGGGGAGTGGTCTCGACTGGCGACGCCGACAGAATGCTCGGACCGCGACCGAAGGTCGCGTGACTCGCGAAGCGAGCCGGAGGGGCGGGGTGAGAGGGTTGATTACGCCGAGCGGTGCTCGGCGCTCTTCCTCACCGCCACCCGCGCACGCGAGAGCTCCGACCCTTCGCCGCGCAGCCCTCGCGCAGCACCGTCCCGGCCTTCCCCAGAGCGAGGAGATTGCCGCCCGCGAACCGCACGCCGTACAGATCGTTCTCGGTCCCGGAGTCGCGCAGCGTCCAGGCGACGCCGTCCGGACTCTCCGCACGCACGCCGTTCTCGCCGACCGCGACGAAACGCGATCCGCTCCAGGCGACCGAGAAGAGAGCCCGCTCCGTCCCGGCGCTCCCTTCAGTCCAGGAGAGGCCGTCTCCGCTCGAGTACACGAGACCGCCGGACCCGACCGCGACGAACCGGAGACCGTCGTAGGCAACGTCGTTTAGCGACCCGCCGGAGAGCACGAGACGATTCGTCCACGTCGTACCGTCCTCGCTCGTGAAGATTAATCGGGCGACTTCCCCGCCCACCGCGACCCACCGAGATCCCGTCCAGAGCAACCGGTGAAGCGAGTTCGGGTAGATGCGGAGCGGCGCGGACCACGCGGCGCCGTCGGAGCTCGACAGGACAGTGCCGCCGCTGCCGACCGCCACGAACCGGGAACCGTCCCAGGCGACGTCGTAGAGAACTTCTGTTGTGCCGGAAGCGCGGCGAGTCCAGGACGCGCCGTCGTCGCTCGAGAGGATCATCCCCTGGTCCCCGACGACGATGAAACGCGAGCCGCTGGACGCGACTCCGAGGAGCCATCTCTGCGCTTCCGTCGCCCGTGTCGTCCAGCTCGCACCGTACTCACTCGTCAGGACCGTGCCGAACGCGCCCACCGCGACGTAGACCGATCCGTTCCAGGCCACGCCGGCGAGCGGGTTGCGATTTCCGCCCGATCTCGTCGTCCACTCGACGCCGTCTGGGCTCGCGATCACGACGCCCTTTCCGCCGACCGCCAGGAACTCTCTTCCGTTCCAGACCAGGTCTTCGAGATCGCTCCTTGTGGGCGAGGAGCGGCGCGTCCAGTGGACGCCGTCCGGACTCGCGAAGATGGTTCCGATTTCACCGACCGAGAGAAATTCGGAGCCCGTCCAAACGAGCGACTTCATCGGCACCCGCAGGCCGAGCGAGTAGCTTGCCCAGCCGATCCCGTCGGAAGTCGACAGCGCGAGACCGTAGGTCGGGAATCCGGTGCCCTCGACGAGGAATCGTGAGCCGTCCCAGGCGACGGCCGAGAGCATGTCGATCGTCTCGAAAGGCGCCCGCGACCAGGTCACGCCGTCCGGGCTCGCTGCGATCGCGCCGTTGTCGCCGACCGCGAGGAACATTCGCCCGCTCCAGGCGACGTCGCGAAGCGTCTTCGGCACGGCTGATCCCCGGTCCGCCCAATCGCGGGCATTCGGGCTCGTCACGATCCGACCGCCCTCCCCGACCGCCACGAAGAGGTCGCCGTTCCAGATGAGCTTCTGTAGGTTCGCGTTCACACCGGCCCGCCGGAACGACCACAGCTTTCCGTCGAAGCTCGTCAGGACCGCGCCTCCCTGGCCGACCGCGACGAACTGCGACCCGCTCCACAGGACGTCGAAGAGCTCCACTTTGGGATTTGCGATCTCCTGCGTCCAGGCGACGCCGTCCGGGCTCGAAAGGATCGTTCCCGCACGGCCGACCGCGACGTAAAGGCCGTTGCCGTATGCGACCGCGGAGAGCAGGTTCCCCTGCGGAGCCGGATTCGCCCACAGCCATTCGCCGCACGATTGCGCCGCGAGAGGAACGCCGGCGAGCAGAAGTCCGCCGGCGATGACGGCTACTTTCGCCATCCGAGTGAACATGGATCCCTCCACGATGGAATGTCGCGTGGAACTCTGCCGCGATTATACGGCAGCCGATTCGGACTACTCGTACCGAAGCGCCTCGGCGATGTCCACGCGTCCCGCGCGCCGTGCCGGAAACCATGATGCGAGCAGGATGACCAGCGCCGAGAAGCCGATGATTTCGGCCAGGTCGAGCGGTCGGACCAGAAACGGGATGAACGACACGAAGTAGATCTCGGCGACTCCCGGTGGAAAGTGGAGCAGGCGGAAGGCCGTCATCACCCAGCACACGAGAGCACCGAACGCGATCCCCGCCCCGACGCCGGCCCCGCCCAGGAGAGCGCCGAGCAGCAGGAACACCCGGGAGAAGAACCTCGGTTCCGCTCCGAGCACGGTCAGCACCCCGATGTCGCGCTTCTTCTCCTTCACGGTCATGACGAGGGTCGCGACGATGTTGAACGTCGACACAGCGACGATCAGCCCGATGACGAAGAAAAGCGTCGTCTGCTGGATTCGCAGCGCGGAAAAGAGTCCGGTGTTGAGAGACCTCCAGTCGGTGACCGAGTACTCCTTCCCCGCCGCCTTCGCGATCGCGCGTGCCGCCCCTTCCGTGTCGCGGATCGTGTCGAGCTCGATCTCGATCACGTTCGCTTCCCCCTCCATGTGCGCGAGCTTGCGCAGGACGCCGCGTTCCAGGAAGACCAGGCCGGAGTCGGACTCGTAGAAGTTCGTCCGAAAAATCCGGGCGACGCGAAACGGAGCGCTGCGCGCGACAAGCGCTGAAGCGCCCGGCGTGTTGTCGGGCACCGAGAGGACGATCGTGTCCCCCTCCCGCACGTCGAGGAGACGCGCCAGCTCCACGCCGATCGCGACGCCCGGCGGCGCCCCCGCGGAGCCGCGCGTGAAGATCCGCTCGGCATCGGGCAGGTATGCGTCGAGCCTCGACACGCGCCGCTCGGTCGATGGCTCGATTCCCTTCAGGACGACGTCGGTTCCGTCCGGCGTGGCGGCGGAGGCCGCGAGGCCCGACTGGTAGACCACGGGCGCGGTCGCGCGAACCCGCGGCACGGAAGCGACGCGACGTTCCGCCGCGGACGGATTCGCTTCGGCCGCGGTCGACAGCGGGAAGAGCACCACTTCGGCATTCGCGCCGATCAGGTTCTCGCGGATCTCTCTCTGATAGCCCGACAGGAGTCCCATCGCCACGACCAGGGCGGCGACGCCCAAGCCGATTCCGGCGATCGAGAGAAGCGACACCGACGACACGAGCCGGGACGACCGCGCCCGGAGGTACGCCAGAGCGACCTCCAGCGCGAGCGATTTCACCGCGCCTCCCGAAGGCGCCTCTTCTCCATCTCGCCGATGAACCGTTCGAACAGCACGTTCGCGTCGTGGGGGCCGGGCGACGCCTCGGGATGGAACTGCGCCGCGAGAATCGGAAGCGTCCGATGCCGGAAGCCCTCGAGCGTGCCGTCGTTCAGGTTGACGTGCGTCGACTCGATTTCCGCGGACAGAGTGGTCGCCTCCACCGCAAAGCCGTGGTTCTGGGATGTGATCGCGACGGCGCCCGTCCCGACGTCCTGCACCGGATGGTTGGCGCCGCGATGTCCGAACTTGAGCTTGAACGTCGCTCCCCCCAGGGCGAGCCCGAGAAGCTGGTGGCCGAGGCAGATCCCGAAAATCGGCTTCTGTGGCACGAGCCGTTCGATCGTCCGGATCGGCCCGGGCAGGGCGGACGGGTCGCCCGGTCCGTTGGAGAGAAAGATGCCGTCCGGATCGTCCTCGAGAACACGCTCGGCCGCGGCCGTCGCCGGATAGACCTTCACGCGGCAGCCGGCCGCGGTCAGGAGCCGGATGATGTTCCTCTTCATCCCATAGTCGATCGCGGCAACCCGAAACAGCTCGCGGGTCCCTCGCGGAGGAAACTCGGACGTCACCGCGGGAGAGACCGAGAGCGCCAGATCGCTCCCGATCATCGGCGGCGACTCGCGGACGCGGGCGAGGAGGTCCTCCGGATCGCCGATCTCCGTCGAGACGCCGGCGCGCATCGCCCCTTCCGACCGGATGCGGCGCACGAGCGCGCGCGTGTCGAGGCCGTGCAGCCCGACGACCCCTTCGCGTTCGAGGTAATCGGCGAGACTCTCCTCTCCCCCCGCGCCACTCCAGCGCTCCGGGAAATCCCGGGCGACGAATCCGGCGACGTGAACGCGCTCTGACTCCGCTTCCGAAGCGCGCACTCCGTAGTTGCCGACGTGAGCGGCGGTCATCACGACGATCTGTCCCGCGTAGGAAGGGTCGGTCAAGACCTCCTGGTACCCGGTCATCGCCGTGTTGAAGACGATCTCGCCGAAGGACGTCCCGGGGCGGCCGATCGCCTCGCCCTTCCAGCAGCTCCCGTCTTCGAGGACGAGCAGGCCGTTCAAGCGGTTCGCCCGACGACCGGCGCGAGCAGGCGCACCTCCGCCATGAGCTGAGCGAACATCTCGGGCAGCAGCGCCTGCGGCCCGTCGGAGAGAGCGAGCTCGGGATGGTCGTGCACTTCGATCAGGAGTCCGTCGCTTCCCGCCGCGACCGCCGCACGCGACATCGGCAAGACCTTCAGGCGCTTGCCCGTGCCGTGCGAGGGGTCCACGAGGATGGGCAGGTGCGAGATGCGCTTGACGTATGGGATCACCGAGAGGTCCAGCGTGTTTCGCGTGTGGTTCGCGAATGTCCGCACGCCCCGCTCGCAGAGGACGACTTCGTAGTTTCCCTCGGAGAGAACGTACTCGGCAGACAGCAGAAACTCCTCGATGGTCGCCGACATGCCGCGCTTCAACAGCACGGGCTTGCGCATGCGACCCACCTTCTTCAGGAGCGCGAAGTTCTGCATGTTCCGGGCTCCGATCTGGAGGCAATCCGCGTAATCGGCGACCAGCTCGGCGTCCTCGGTGTCGAGGACTTCCGTGACGATCGGGAGACCCGTCTCATCGCGAACTTTCGCGAGGATCTTCAGTCCGGCCTCGCCGAGGCCCTGAAACGAGTACGGTGAGGTGCGCGGCTTGAACGCTCCGCCGCGGTACAGCGTCGCGCCGGCGGCGCAGACCTCCCGCGCGATGTCCAGAGCCTGCTTTTCCGACTCGACGGCGCACGGCCCCGCGACGACCGCGACGCGCGGCCCGCCCACCGGCACCCCGCCGATCGAGACGACCGTATCCTCGCGCTTCGCCTCGCGAGAGACGAGCTTGTACGGGGCTGTGACTGGGATCACCTCGGCGACGCCGGGCAGGTTCTCGAATGACGCGGATTCGACCGAGCCGCGGTTTCCGGTGACACCAATTGCCGTCCGCTGCGCGCCGGGGATGGCGTGAGCCTGGAGACCCAGGCCTTCGACCGCCTCGACGACCCGGCGAACGTCGTCCGCGGTGGCCGCGGCGTCCATGACGATCAGCATCGGGGTGCTATCATTTGTAAGTGAACAAGCCCTGTCAATCGAAGCGCCCGGTGGCGGACGGCTTCAGCTGCCCTAGCAGATCGGGCAGGGAACCGACCGGCGCGCGCTCCAGCCGGCCGAGGTGATCCGTCACGCGATGGAGGCAGGCGCCTGAGCGGAACGCGCGGCACGGTTCTCGCAGCGCGGGTTCCACATGGGAAGGAGAAATCACGATCCCTGGAAGGCGGCGCTCCTCGGACTCGACGGTCTCCGTCGACCTTATTTGGTCCCCCTCGCCCTCGCGCTTCTCGGTCTCCTGCTCGTCGCGCCGGCGCTCTTCGCCCGCGTCTACGCCGTCAAGCTGAAGGACGGCTCGCTCGTCTTCGCGCGCGTGCCGTACACGGTCAAGGGGACGCGGGCGATCATCACGCTCGAGAATGGAGTCGTCACGCAGATCCCGCTCAACAAAGTCGACGAGCCGGGCACCGAGAAGTACAACCGCGAAAACTACGGGAACGTGATCGCGATCACCACACCGCAGAAGAAGGCGTTGCAGCTCCCCGGTCGGGCGACACGGTCCGTTTCAGTGCCGTCGGACTCGGGGCAGTCCGCCGTTCCCGTCCTGCGGGGTGGACCCGCAGTCCGAAGTTTTCAACAGATTGCACGACGAGACGGACCTCGTTCGGGGTCACCTTCGAGTCCATGACGATCTCGATCGGCGTGATATCAATTCTTCGGTGAAACGGCCCTTCCAACCGCGGCGCGCCCGCCGCTCGCCTTCGCCGATGCGCACCGCGTTCGCGCTCCTCGCCCTTCTCATCATCGCGCCCGCGCTCCTTGCCTACGTCGTCAAGCTGAAGGACGGCTCGCTCGTCTTCGCGCGCGTGCCCTACACGGTCAAAGGCACGCGCGCGATCATCACGCTTGAGAACGGCACGGTGACCCAGCTCGACCTCGACAAGATCGACGTGCCCGGAACAGAGAAATACAACAGGGAGAACTTCGGGAACGTCATCGCGATCGAATCGCCTCAGGAGAAGGTTTTCCAGCCTCCGACCCCGATTCCGCAGTCGAAAGGCGGCCTCCAGTCGCTGGTCCGGCAGCGGAGGGAGCATCTCGGGCTTCCCACGCCGGGCGCCCCGCCCGCCAACGCGTCGGTGGGAGCGGCCCCCGAGACGTCCGGGTCGGTCGATCCGATCGTCCAGTCGACCTTTTCCCGCATTTTTGAAGAGACGGGGATCAGCCAGTTCCGGATGGCGAATTACCGCGGAAGGACGCGTCTCGTCGGGACCGCAAACTCCGAACAGGCTGTCTTCAACACGCTCTCGGCGGCAGCGCGCGCTATAACGGAGGCCGCGGAGCGGGGACGTCCTGTATCGGTCGAAATCGTTCTAACCGCCGCTTCGGGCGAGCACGCCGGCACGTTCGAGATGACCCCGGCGCAGGCCAAGCTGCTCAGGGACCGGAACCTGACGGTGCAGGAGTATTTCGTCAGGAACGTGGTGTTTACCCTGAAGTAACGCGTTTTTAGCGGACGGCTCGACGCCGTCCGGGAGAGAGCAAACGGCCGTTACGCACCATCCCATGGCAAACGCGCAACCACCTACCTACTTCAAGTAATCCTTCGCATCTTCCCCCACCACCGACCGGAACCGTTCCCCGTACGACTCCACCTCGCCCCACGTCTCGTCGGCGAAGATTCGTTCCACGCGGTGGAGCGGAAAGAAGACGGTCGCCGGGAACGACGAAGACGGCGCTTCGCGGGCGATCTCGCGCATCCAGATCTCGAAAGCATCGAGGGCGAGGCCGCGCACGGTGACCCCCGCCGGGCTCGTCTCTTGAAGGATCCCCCAGAACTTTTCCCGTGGCCCGACGAGATGGACGACCACGAGCTCGCCCTTCTTCACGGCTGGCGCTGCCCCTCCGAGAGCTCGATCAGGACTCCCTGAGCGGCGGAGGGGTGGAGAAACGCCACTCGCTTGCCGGCTGCCCCGCGAACCGGGCTCTCGTTCACCAGCCGGAATCCGCGCCCCTTCAATTCCGCGAGAGCGCTTTCCAGGTCGTCGACCGCGAAGCAGACGTGGTGGATTCCGGGACCGCGCTTCGCGAGGAACGTCGCGAGCGGCGAGTCGGGCGCCGCGGGCTCGAGGAGCTCGAGCCGCGTCTCTCCGAGCGGGAGGAATGCCGTTCGAACTCCCTGGCTCTCGACCAGCTCCCGGCCAGACTCCTTCAAACCGAGCGCCTCGTAGACGGGCAGCGCCCCATCGATCGACGACACCGCGATGCCGATGTGATCGAGACGATAGGCGGAAACGCTCACGCGCGATCGCCGGCCGGCTCTCGGGTCAGCCTGTCGAAGAGGCGCGTCGCCGCCGAGTACGGGTCCTCACGGCGTTCCCGGACGCGCTCGATCGCTTCCTCGAAGCCGTCGGGCTCCGGAGCGCGCGACTCGATCGTCCGATGGAACCGCTCTTCCAAGAGAGCGAGCAGACGCGCCCTTGCCCGCCGCACCGCGCGCAGGCTGCCTTCCGGCGAGGTTTCGAGCCACCGTCCGTGCGATTCCATCGCCTCGACGACGTCCGCGACACCTTCGCCGCGACGGGCGACGGTTCGCACGATCGGGGGCCGCCACGGGAGGCCAGGCGTCAGGTCGAGCATCGTCGCGAGCTCTGCCGCGGTTCGGTCGGCGCCCTCGCGGTCCGCCTTGTTGACCACGAAGACGTCGGCGATCTCGAGAATGCCCGCCTTGATCGCCTGGATGTCGTCGCCCAGCCCCGGCATGAGGACGACCGCGACGGTCTCGGCGGTCCGGATGATGTCCACCTCGTCCTGCCCGACCCCGACCGTTTCGACCAGCACGACATCGAAGCCAGCGGCGTCCAAGATGTCCACGGCATCGCTCGTCGCGCGCGCCAGTCCGCCCATGAATCCGCGCGTGGCCATCGATCGAATGAACACGCCGCGGTCGGTGTACAGCTCCGACATGCGGATGCGATCGCCGAGGATCGCGCCGCCCGTGAACGGAGAAGACGGATCGACGGCGACCACCCCGACCTTCCGGCCGCGACCGCGATACGCCTGCGCGATCTTCAGCGCGAGAGTGGACTTGCCCGCTCCGGGCGGTCCGGTGAGACCGAGAATGCGTGCACGCCCCGTCTTCGGGAAGATCCGGTGGAGCACCTCCGGCACCCCGTCGCCCGACTCCGCGGCTGAGATGGCCTGTCCGATTCGGCGGCCGTCTCCCGCGAGGATTCCGGCGACGAGCTCCGTTGTCCCCGGCGCCGGGGCCGGGCTCATGGCCCGTCCGAAAGGAGGCTTTTGGCGATGACGAGCTTCTGGATCTCGCTCGTCCCCTCGCCGATCGTGCAGAGCTTCACGTCGCGGTAGAACTTCTCCACCGGGAAGTCCTTGATGTAGCCGTATCCGCCATGGATCTGTACTGCGCGGTCGGCGACGCGCACGGCGATCTCGCTCGCATAGAGCTTCGCCTGCGCGGACATTCGCGTCGTTTCCTCGCCTCGGTCGCGCGCCTGCGCGGCGCGCTCGGTCAGGAGCCGTGCGGCGTCGATCTCGGTCGCCATCTCGGCGAGATAGAACTGGATCGCCTCGAAGTCGGCGATGGGCCGGCCGAACTGGCGGCGTTCCTTCGCGTACTTGAGCGACGCCTCCCAGGCGCCGCGCGCCATCCCGATCGCGAGAGCGGCGATCGAGATCCGGCCGCCGTCCAAGATCTTCATCGAGTTGACGAAGCCGCTGCCCTCTTGACCGAGGAGGTTCGCGTAAGGAACCCGGCAGTCTTCCATCACGAGCGTGCACGTGTCCGACGCCCGCATCCCGAGCTTGTTCTCCTTCTTGCCGACGCGAATGCCGGGATTGTCGAGCTCGACGATGAACGAGGAGATGCCGTGGCGGCCCGCGGAGCGGTTGCTCACGGCCATGAGCACGGCGACCTGCGCGACCGAAGCATTCGTCGTGAAGTTCTTCGATCCGTTCAGGACCCAGAAATCGCCGTCGCGCACCGCGGTCGAGCGCGTTCCTCCGGAGTCGGAGCCCGCCTCCGCTTCGGTCAGACCCCAGCAGGCGAGCCACTCCCCCGTCGCGAGCTTCGGCACGTACTTCTGCTTCTGGTCCTCCGTGCCGAACTGGAAGATGTGGTTGGTGCCGAGCGAGGTGTGCGCCGCGAGCGAGAGGCCCACCGAGCCGTCGACCGCGGAGATCTCCTCGACGATCCCGATGTAGTCCATGTAGGTCAGCCCCGCGCCGCCGTATACCTCTGGAAAAATCGTTCCGAGGAACCCGAGCTCTCCCAGCTTGCGGAAGACTTCCCGCGGGAAGCGCTGCGCCTCGTCCCACTCCAGCACGTGGGGCCGGATCTCGTGATCGGCGAACTCCCGGGCGGCCTGGCGGATCGCCTGCTGCTCCGACGTCAGAACGGCGCTCATCTCGAAATTCTAGCGCGGGAGCCTATCGCAGCGACGGCCGCGACGACGGTTTCACAGTCGACGCAGCGACGATCTCGACCCCCGGATAATAGTGGCGCAGGATGGCGTCGTAGCCCGATCCCCCGAGCGCCATTCCGTAGGCGCCGTTCTGACAGAGCCCGACGCCGTGCCCCCAGCCTCGCCCCAAGAACACGAACTCAACTTCACCCTGAGAACCCCTCGTCCTCGAAAACGTGAACAGCATCTCGGGAACCTCGAGCGCCTGCCGGACGTCGAATCCCTTCAGCGTGATCTCGGCGGCGTCGGTCACGACGCGCATTTCGATGACCCGGCCGGAAGGGCTCCTCTTCGTGATCACGAGATCGCGCACTTCGGTTCCCGCCACCCGCGCGGCCATCCGCCGCGCGAGCTCGCGGCCCGAGGCGCGCCGGACCCATTCGGTCCAGGAGGACTCGCGCTCGAAGGAAGGACCTGCCGGATCGAGCTCGATCCACAGCGCGAGCACCTGGCTCCCCCGCTTCCACCAGCGCAGCCGGTCGCCGGCCCGCATCGTGAGCGCGGACGACGCGAACCATCGGTCTCCGACGCGTCGCGCGAGCGGAAGATCCGGATCGACCGGCAGCCCGACCCGGCCTTCCGCCGTCTTTGCCCAGAGGTTGGCGCCCTCGCGCGAGACGAACTTGCCCGAGACTTCCGTCACGCCGAGAAGCCGCACCGCCGCCGAGAAGAGCAGGCCCGCGTACTCCTCCTCCGAGAGGCGCCGGTCGGGCGGCGGCAGCGGCTCGCCGGCGCCGAGCCGGAAGCGGAGCAGGAACGCATAGGCGTCGCGCGCGGCGCCGGTCAGATGGCCGGTCGCCGGAGGCGATTCGGAGTAGTACTTCTTTTCCCGGGCGCCCAGGTGGAGGGAGCGGGCGTCCGAGAGATCGAAACCCTGCACGATCGACGGATAGACCGCGGCCGGCGCGAGCGCCGCCGCGGGAGCGGCCTTTCGGTCGATCCCCGCCCAACGCAGGGCCGTCTCGATCCAGGCCGCGCGTCCTCCTCCGCGCCGCCGGGACGAGTGATGCTCGAGCACGTCGCCACGCCACTCGAGCCCACTCCATCCAGATGCCGGCGCCCGGCGCGGCCGCGCGCCGACGAGCGTCGTGGTCGCCAGCTCGCCGCAATCGACCGAGACGAGATAAGGCGCGGCGTTGCCGACGAAGACGTTCTCGACGTTTTCGGTCCGGCCGCCGCACGTCGAGACGAAGAGAGCGTCCGCAAACGTCCCGCCGGAGGCGAGCACGAGGCCGCGGGTCGAGTCCACCGCGCCGTTCGAAAGCGGGTCCTCCGCCGAAAGGCCGGAGTAGGCCTGGCACTTCGGCGTGGCACAGAGGTCGTAGCCTTCCGACTCGAACTGACCGCGGTGGGCGAGCGCGTAGGTCCTGGCCGCGACCGCCTGCGCTTTCAACGCCTCGACTTCGTCGTAGCGTTTCGGGCCCATCTCCGCCGGGACGACCCCATAGAGGTATTCGTCGAGGTCGACGCGATTGACGAGGTTCAACGTGCCCCGCGGGTCCGTCGAGACGAGGAGGCTTCCCCGGTACGGCTTCTCGTCGACCGCGACGTTGCCGGGGACGCCGGGACCGGGCGGCGCGGGAAAGATCTCGACCGGCGAGGCCAGGCGGCGCGTCGATCCGCCTTCGGCGGTGACCGCGATGATCGCCGCTCCGGCCGGCGTTGCCCGGGGCGTTCCCTCGAAAACGAGCCCTTCTCGCCCGGAAGCTCGGATCTTCGCGGCGAACGTTTCCGCCGCGTCGCGCGTGTCGAAGCTCCCGAGGAGGACGCGATAGACGCCGCGCTCCGCGGAGAACGCGACGGTCCCGGTAGTCTGAAGCTCCGCCGAGAGCTTCTCCAGCGCCTGCCGCGCGGCGTCCTCCTGCGAGAACGCGGCGGCCTGCACTGAGAAACGCGGCGCCCCCGCCGCGGACCCTTCGGGACGAAACACGATGGGACCGCGAAGGAGCTCCGCGCGCCCGGCGGAAACGACGGTCCACGGCTCTCCCGCCGACCCGTACGACAGCTCGGGCAGGTCGCTCTTCAACCCCACGCGATAGAGGATCCCGCTCGGAGTCGAGGGCGTCGGAACCGGCATGGGGGGCGGGCCGCCGCGGCGCGCGCGCCGTTCGGGGGCTGCAGTGGGAACGGCGGCCGGGGAGGGTCTCTCCGCCGGTTTTGCGGGAGGGGCGCTCGAGCAGGCGACCATCCCTCCGACCGCGAAGAGGAAGGCCGGCGGGCCGAGAAAGAAACCCCGGCGGCTCAAAAGCGGGACCGGACGTGAGTGCCGAGGACCTCTTTTCGGTAATCCTTTCCGCGCAGCGCGACCAGCGTGCACATCTCGTACAGGCGGCTGCGGAGGCGGTAGCCGATGCGATCCTCGAGCCTTTCTCTTTCGCCGGAGACCGAGTCGGGCTCGTCCTCGAAGTTCGACGTCGCGATCGTGATCCGCTTCCGGTTGTAGCGCGTGTTGAGAAGGTTGTAGAGCACGTCCAACACCCAGGGATGGGGCTTGGAGGCCCCGAGCTCGTCCAAGACGAGCAGCTCGGCGTCGGCGTAAGGGGTCAGCACCGACTCCTTGGACGCGTCGGCATCGGGGCGAAAGCTTGTCTGGATGCGAAGAAGGAGGTCGGAGAAATCCGCGTAGAGAGCCGAGACGCCCTTCGTGAGCACGAGCTCGGAAAGGATGGCGCAGGCGAGATGGGTCTTGCCGAGACCGGCCGGACCGACCAGGAGCAGACCCGACTCGACCGCAGGGTACGACTCCGCAAACTCCCGAGCGATTTCTTTCGCGCGAGCGAGCTCCGGGGTTCGATCGTTGAAATTCGCAAAGTTGTCGTCGCGATACCGCTCGGGAATCCCCGCCGCGTCGAGCCTCTCCTTCGCGAGTGTTTCCGTACGGCAGGAGCAGGGGTGCGCCTGCTTGCGGCCCTCGATCGCCTCGAGAACCCAGCCGGTCCCGCCGCACCGGACACAGGGCGCGATTTCCGTTTCCACCGGACCGATTCTAGAGCTTTCCGCTCTCGTCAGTTTTCGGGAAGGCCGGCCTCGATGAGAACGCTCCGGCGGCGAGGGCCCTCGAGGTATCGCTTCAAGTCGGCGAGTCTCTCTTCCCAACCCGAGCCGGCTTCGCGGTGATAGCGCTCGTAGGCGGGGCCGGCATCGGGAATGGCCTGCTCGACGGTGACGAGACACATCCCGTCCCGCTCGACGAAAGTCAGGAGGAAGGAGAGCCCTTCGAGCGGCTCCTTCGTCCGGCGTTCGTAGGAGATGTCACGCACCGCGAGCCGCTGGCCCGGCTCGTACGTCTCGATCTTGCCCATGATGGTCGCCTGGGTTCCGCCGCGATCGTCCGTGAAGCCGACCGCCCAGTTGCCCCCTTTGCGGCGGCCGACGAGCGCGCCTTCACACCACCAGGAGAGAAGCTCTCCCACGCGCGTGAATGCATCGAACGCGTCGGACGCGCTCGTCTCGATCGCGACCGAGCGAATGATCGTTTCCATCGAGGTCATGGTAACGCCTGACAGTGTGGGGTTATTGCCACCTTTATACTGCCCCGCCCATGAGCGCCGTCCTTTCTCTGGAAACGATCCGTGTGGACATCGCAGGCGCGGTCGCCGAAGCCACGAAGCGGGTGTGGGGCGTCCGCCCGGAGCGCGTCGTGCTCGAGCGTCCTCCTTCGCTTCCGCTGGGTGATCTCGCTTCTCCGGCGGCTTTCGATCTCGCGAAGACCCTTCGCAAGGCGCCGCGGGCGATCGCCGCGGAGCTCGCCGGCGCGGTCGCGCTCCCGGATGGCGTGCGGGAAGTGCGCGTCGAAGGGGGCGGCTATTTGAACTTCTTCCTCGATCGAGGGCGCTTCGTCGCCGCGATGCTCGAGGAGCCCCCGTCGGCCCCCGCGCGGCGCGGAAAGATCATCGTCGAGCACACCAACATCAACCCGAACAAAGCGGCGCACATCGGCCACCTGCGCAACGCGGTCCTGGGTGATGTGCTGGCGCGAACGCTCTCCTTCCTCGGCCACCGCGTCGAGATCCAGAACTATGTCGACGATACGGGAGTCCAGGTGGCCGACGTCGTGGCGGGCCTGATGCGCCTGAAGGGCGTCGCGTCGGAAGAGGACGTGCGCCGGGCGATCCGCGGCGAGCCGCTGCCCGACGGTTCCCGGCACCCGAAAGGACTCGCGTATCTCTGCTGGGACGTGTACGCCGAGGTCTCCCGCGTCTATGAGCAGGACGCCGAGGCGCTCGAATGGCGCGCGCAGGCGCTCCACGCGATCGAGCACGCGGACAACGTGACCGCCCGCATCGCCGAAGTCCTCTCGGAAGCGATCGTCTCCGCGCACCTTGCGACGATGGGCCGACTCGGCATTTCCTACGATCTTCTCCCGCGCGAGAGCGACATCCTGCGCCGGCAATTCTGGAGCCGGGCGTTCGAGCTCTTGAAGGAATCCGGCGCGGTCGTTCTCGAGGAAGAGGGACGGCACGCCGGCTGCTGGGTGCTGCGCCTGACCGACTCGCCCGAGTTCGCCGGGATGGACGAGCCGGACAAGATTCTCGTGCGCTCGAACGGCACCGTGACCTACACCGCCAAGGACATCGCCTATCAGCTCTGGAAGTTCGGGCTGCTCGGCGTGGACTTCGCCTACGAGCCTTTCCGCCCCGACTGGAATAGCGGCGCGGTCGGGGAGGAGGAGATCCCTCGGGAGGTTCGAGAGCGTCCGCTCTGGCGCACCGCGCACGGGGCCGGCGTCGAGGGAGCTCCGGAGTTCGGAAGAGCCACTTCGGTCATCAACGTCATCGACGCGCGCCAGTCCTACCTCCAGAAGGTCGTGCGGGAAGGGCTCCGGGTGCTGGGTCATCCGCGCGAGGCCGACGAGAGCATCCACTTTTCCTACGAGACGGTCGCGCTCACTCCCCGCGCGGCGCGCGACCTCGCGGAGCGGTTCGAGGAGGAATATCGCCTGACTCCGGAGGACGAGAAGAAGCCGTTCGTCGAGATGTCCGGCCGCAAGGGGCTCGGGGTCAAGATCGACGACTTGGTCGAGCTCCTCCTCGAGCGGTCGCGCAAGGAGATCGCGTCGCGCCGTGCGGAAGCGGATGAGGCGGCGGAAGAGGACGCGCGCGCGATCGCGGTCGGCGCGCTCCGCTACTTCCTGCTGAAGTTCGGGAAGAACAAGCTGATTGCTTTCGACTTCGACGAGGCGCTGAACTTCGAAGGGGACACCGGCCCTTACCTTCAGTACTCGCTCGTGCGCGCCGACAACATTTTCCGGAAGCTCGAGGAGCGCGGTCTCGGGGGAACGGCGGAGAAACCGACCGATGAAGCCGGCGGCTGGGACGACGACCTCTGGGCGCTCGTCTTCGACGCGGCGATGATCCCGGAAGTGGCCGAGCGTGCGGTCGATTCGCTCGAGCTTTCGGCGATCGCGCGGCACGCCTTCGGTCTCGCGCAGGCGTTCAACCACTTCTACCACCGCCAGCCGATCGTCACCGAAAAGGACGCGGCCGTGCGCGCGCGCCGGCTCGCGGTCGCGCGGATCTTCCGCCGCGCGATGTCGAGGCTGCTGGGGCTGCTGGGAATCCCGGAGCCCGGAAGGATGTAGCGAAATGGACGTTCGCAAAGTGAATCTGGCGGAAAAATTCGGCGAGTTCAGCGAGCACTGGACCCCGAAGATCGCGGGCGAAGTCAACGAGACTTACGTCAAGTTGGTCAAGTTCGAGGGGGACTTCGTCTGGCACAAGCACGAAAACGAGGACGAGATGTTTCTCGTGGTTCGGGGCCGCTTCACGATGCGCTTTCGCGACCGCGACGTCGTCTTGGAAGAAAACGAGTTCCTGATCGTTCCGAGAGGCATGGAGCACTGCCCGGTGGCCGAGGAAGAGGCGCACGTCGTCCTGTTCGAGCCCAAGACGACACTGAATACCGGCAACGTCCACAACGAGCGGACCCGCGAGGTCCTGGATCGGATCTGATCGTGGCGAGCATTGCCTGGCGACTGCCCGAGAACGTCCCCGGCGACTTCTACGTCGACTCGACCTGCATCGACTGCGACACGTGCCGCCGGATCGAGCCGCGCGTCTTCGTCGAAGGAAACGGCTACTCCTACGTCGGACGGCAGCCGGAGCAGGAAGAGGAGCGGGCGCGCTCGATGATGGCGCTCGTCGCCTGTCCGACCGGCTCGATCGGCACAATCTCGCGCGCCGATGCGCGGCCCGCGATCGCCGCGTTTCCCGAGCCGGTCGCCGAGAACGTCTCCTTCTGCGGCTTCACCTCACCCGACTCGTTCGGGGCGTGGAGCTACTTCGTCGAGCGCCCCGAGGGGAACCTGCTCGTGGACTCGCCGCGCGCGGCGAACCCGCTCGCGAAGGCCTTCGAGCGGCGCGGCGGCGTGCGGCTGCTCTTCCTGA
>DASXSX010000005.1:0-22421 GCA_036505815.1 Thermoanaerobaculia bacterium | reverse complement strand
GGACGACTGGCAGCCCGCGGACCGCAACGTTCCGATGACCCTCGGCGACCGGATCTATACCGGTGGGCGCAGCCGGATCGAGCTCCAGGTCCACGGCGGCGACTTCGTCCGCCTGGGCTCGCGCACCGACTTCGCCGCGCTCAACCTGACCGATGACACCAAACAGTTCTCTTTGAGATCCGGAGTGGCGTCGATCCAGATCCGGCGCCTCTCCGAATCGGAGATCTTCGAGATCGACACGCCCAATGCCGCCGTGACCTTCGACCGGCCGGGCGACTACCGCGTGGATGTGGACGAGAACGGCTTCACCCGCATTTCGGCGTGGAGCGGAAGCGCGACCGTAGCGGCGGGAGGGGGGCAGATCCCCCTGTACTCGGGCGAAGCGATGGAGATCGAGGGGATCGACGCGCCCCGTTACGACATCGTGGCGCTTCGCCGACCGGACGCCTGGGATTTGTGGGTGAGGGAGCGCCAGGACCGCCGAATCCGCGCCCGCTCGTACCGGTACGTCAGCGCCGACATCGTGGGCGCGGACGACCTCGACGAGTTCGGCCGCTGGGAGCAGGTGCGCGATTACGGGTGGGTCTGGTCTCCGACGAACGTCTCCGCCGACTGGGCGCCTTACCGCTCAGGCCACTGGATCTGGCAGGATCCCTGGGGCTGGACTTGGGTCTCCGCCGAGCCGTGGGGCTGGGCTCCCTACCATTACGGCCGCTGGGCGATGGTCTCCTCACGCTGGTGCTGGGTGCCGGTCGCGCCGACCACCCGCTTCGTCGAATACTCGCCGGCTCTCGTCGCTTTCGTCGGCGGCGGGCCCGGCTGGTCCGCCTCGATCTCGATTGGAGGCGGCGGATTCGTCGGATGGTTCCCGCTCGGTCCGCGGGATCCCTTCTCTCCCTGGTGGGGCGACCGGGCCCGCGCGGGTTACTCGAGCGTCAGAGCCAACGTCGTCTACGACAACAGAACGTACGTGACCGTGGTCAATCAGAACGTCTTCGTTTCCGGGGGCGTCGTCAGCGGAAACATCGTGCGCGACCGGACGGTCGTCAGCCAGGTTGCCGCGGCGCCGGTCGCTCGCGGGCCGATCCCGGTCGTACCGACGCAAAGCTCGCTGCACGTCGCCGTGAGGGCGGACGCCGCCGCCGCGCCCCGACCTCCCTCGGCGATCGTCTCCCGTATGGTCGTCGTGCGCACGGCGCCTCCGCCCGCTCCACCCACGTTCCAATCGAAGCTCGCCGTGATCAAGGAGAACCGCGGCGCGCCCGTCGCGCCGGCCGCCGCGGCGACGATTTCGGTCGAGAACCGGGGACGGCCGCAGGCGGTCACCGAGGTGCGTCCCGTGGCCTCGCAGCCGGGGCGCGTGACGCTCTCGCCCAAAGAAGAGGGACCGGGAGGAGTCGCGCCGCGACGCGCCGAGCCCGTCACCGCGGTTCGAGGCAGGCCGATGGCGACCTCAGAACAGCCGGTCTCCGGGAGACCCGTCACCGGTCCGGCGAGAACCTCGCAGCCACCTCCCTCCGTCGAGGGAATTCCTCAGAGGCAACCGGTCCCGCCGGCCACGCCGGCTCCGCAACCTTCGCTCGACAGAGGGCGCGGAAGGACCGTCGTCACCGCGCCGCCGCAACAACCGAGCACTGCGCCGGCCGAACCGCCGCCCCCCATGCTGGAGCGCCGCCGCGCCGTCCCGCCGACGGAGACTCCGGCGCCTATGCCGCCCGACCTCGGACGCGAGCGAGAGCGACGGCCGGGGGAGCTTCCGCCCGGCCTCGAGCGCCGCCGAGAGCAGCCGACGGCCGTGCCCGCACCCCCGTCTCTGGAGCGCCGCCGCGTGGCTCCGCCCACGGAAACGCCGGCGTCGGTGCCGCCCGATGCCGGACGGGGGCGGCAGCGACCGCCGGGGGAACTTCCGCCCGGCCTCCAACGCCGGCGTGCGGTTCCGCCAACGGAGACACCGATTCCTGTGCCGCCCAGTCTCGACCGGGAGCGGGGGCGACGGCCGGCGGAGCCTCCGCCCGGCCTCGAGCGGCGCCGAGAGCCGACACCCGCACCGGAGCCGCCGAAGGTCCGCGAGGTCAGGCCAGAGGGGCGCCGCGACGTCGCCCCCCCTCCGTCGACGCCGGCGCCGCCTCAAGGCGAGGCGCGGCAGCCGGTCCGTCGGCGCCCGACTGTGACGCCGAAGCCGGAGGAACAGAAAGAGAAGAAAGACCAGAAGGACAATAAAGACACGCCGGAGAGGAAGCCGGACTAAGGCCGGGAAAGGGTCCTCGCCTCTATTTCCAACCTCCGACCTCGCCCTCGTCGAGCGGCTCAAGTGAACCAGGGAAGCGAGATGATCTCTGAACACGAGGCTCCTTCGCGGGACGATCAAGGTTTTTTGAAGTGGGGTGCTCTCACGCAGCGCGGCTCCGCGGATGGGGGCACCATAAAGGGCCCGCGATTCTTCGGAAGCTCGAGAGTTCACGCACGAGCCGGGGTTCCCTGAAGAGAGCAAGAGGATCGAAATGAACGACGAACGTCCGACGCTCGATCGAATCATGCAGGTGGCCTCAGGCGGCTGGGCCCTCGCCATCCTGGCCGCCGCCACCCACAATTCCGTCTTCACGCACGTGGAGGCGGGGGCCGACACGGTCGAGGCTCTGGGGAAGAAGGCGGGAATCTCGGCCCGAGGCGCCGGAACGCTGCTCGACGGGCTCGTCGGTCTGGGGTTCCTGACCCTGTCGGGGGGGCGCTACCGCAACGCTCCCGATGCCGCCGAATTCCTCGTCGAGGGGAAGCCGTCCTACTTCGGAGGCTTTCCCAAGTTGCAGCTTGCCGAGTTCCCGGACTTGCTGGCGCTGCCGGAAGTGGCTCGGACGGGGCGGCCCGAAACGACCGATACCACGGATGTTCCGGAGAGTCCATTCTGGGAGGAGCTCGTGCCCGCGATCGCAGTGCTCTCCGTCCCCGTCGCGATGGCCGCGGCGGAGCGGCTCGAGCTGGCCGAGGCCGGCCCCATCTCGATCGTCGACGTGGGCGGCGGCTCCGGGATCTATTCCGCGCTCTGGCTCGGGATCAACCCGAAGGCGCGCTCGACCCAGTTCGACTGGGCGAACGTCAACCGCATCGCGAAGGACTTCGTTGGACACCGCGGCGTCGGTGACCGCTTCCGCACGGTCGACGGCGATTTTCACAAGGCCGATTTCGGAACCGCCGAGCACGACGTGGCCGTTTACTCGCACATTGCACACCAGGAGTCGCCGTCGGAAAACATCGCAACCTTTCGCAGGATCAGGAAGGCCTTGATGCCCGGCGGCACGCTCGTTATCTCGGACTTCGTCGTCGACGACGACCGTTCGGGACCGTCCTTTCCGCTGATCTTCCGGTCGGTGATGCTCCTGCGCACCAAAGAGGGACAGACCTGGAGGCGCGCGGACTACGAGGCGTGGCTGCGCGAGGCCGGCTTCAGCAAGGTCTCGATCGAGCCGACAGAGACCCCTGCGACGCTCGTCTACGCTTCGTAGGAACCCCGGGCGCATCGCGAGTGAGTCGCGAGAGCCTCGAGCCCGTTTGCTGATACCCGTCAGTCGTGCCCACAACCGAACAGCGGAGGACTCCTATGGAAACCGTTTGGGCCACGCTTCAGGAGGCGCTCACAGACCAGATTTCGGGGAAGAACCTGTCGACCATCGCGATGTCGATTCGTGGCGTCTTTGTCTTCATCGTCTGGCTCGTGATCGTACGCGTGGCCGACCGACGGATGCTCGGGCGGTACAGCGCCTTCGATGTCGTCTTGAGCGTCATGATCGGCGCCGTCCTGGGCCGACCGATCAACGGTGGAGCTCCGCTGTGGGGAACTCTGGCAGCGGTTGCTGCGCTGGTCGCCGTTCATTGGATGCTGGCGTTCGTGTCCTATCGCTGGCGACAATTCGGCCGAATCATCAAGGGAGACTCGCACACGCTCGTTTCGGAAGGCCGCATCTGTTCCGACAAGATGAAGAAGAATCTCCTGACGGAGAACGATCTGAAGGAGACGTTGCGGCTGCGAGCTCGCCTCGCCGACCCGTCAGAGGCTCGCCTGGCGATCTTGGAGCGCAACGGCCAGATCAGCGCAATTCCCGCCAAAAAGCTCCAGGTCGTCGATGTCGCCGTGGAGTCTCACGTCCAAACCGTGCGCCTGGAATTCGCAGGCGGCTAGATGACCGCGCTCGCAGTGCGCGCCGAGCAGGTGGAGTCCTCATGTGTCTCACTCGGCGTTGACCCAGGGGTGCGCACCGGATAGATGGATCACGTGTCTCGAGGGGGTCGTGAAGCGGTCAGTACTCGAGAAAGCTGTCGTCGGGATAGCAGTACATCCAGCGCTCTCCCGGTTCGGCCGAAGAGACTACCGGATGTCCTGTTACGCGTGCATGCTTGCTCGCGTGACGATTCGGAGAGTCGTCGCAGCAGCGCGTGCCGCCGCACTCCTGACAGGTCCGGAGATGAACCCAACGCGCGCCAATCTTGACGCACTCTTCGCACTCGTAGCGCTTCGCGTGCCGCACACTCGTGATGGCGCGGAGGTGACCGCAGGCGGCGTCGGACGGCGCCGCCTCCCGTTTACTCATGAAGGACCTCATAAACGAACGTGATCGCGATCGAGCCTTCGCCGACTGCCGAGGCGACGCGTTTGACGTTGCCCTGGCGCACGTCGCCGACCGCAAACACTCCGGGACGGCTCGTCTCGAGGAGATGTGGACGCCGCGCCAGCGGCCAGTGCGCGGCGGCGAGGTTCTCTTCCGACAGATCCGGCCCCGTCTTGATGAACCCGTTCCCGTCGAGCGCGACACAGCCATCGAGCCAGCTCGTATTCGGAATCGCTCCGGTCATCGAGAAGACGTGCCGGATCCGATGAGTCGTGACGGCTCCGGTCTCGTTGTCGCGCCAGCTCACGCGCTCGAGATGGTTGACTCCTTCGAAGGCCACCATCTCTGTTCGTGGCCGGAGGACGATGGCCGGATTCCCCTCGATCCGGCGAATCAGATATCGCGACATGCTTTCGGCCAGTCCCGTCGACCGGACGAGAACATGCACGCGCTTCGCGGTCTGTGCCAGAAACACGGCCGCCTGTCCCGCCGAGTTCCCTCCGCCCACGACGACGACTTCCTCGCCGCGGCACAGTTGCGCCTCCATCTGCGAGGCGGCGTAGTACACCCCCGCGCCTTCGAAGCGCGAAAGGTTTTCGACCTGCAGCTTCCGATATCGCGCTCCGGTCGCGATGACCACCGTCCGCGCCAGAACGCGCCGACCGTCGTCGATCTCGATCGCATACGGCCGCTTTTCGCACGAGAGCCGTCTGGCCCCTTTTGCGATCATCAGCTCTGCCCCGAACTTCTCCGCCTGCGTCAGCGCCCGACCCGCGAGCTCCTGACCCGAGATGCCGGTCGGAAATCCGAGATAGTTCTCGATCTTCGAGCTCGAGCCGGCCTGTCCACCAGGTGATTCGGATTCGACCAACAGGATATCGAGCCCCTCCGAGGCCCCATAAACCGCGGCGGCGAGGCCGGCCGGCCCCGCCCCGATGATGAGGATGTCGCGGAGGCGCGCCGGGTCGATCGCTTCGTTGAAACCCAGGCAGTCGGCGATCTGCAGGTTGGTCGGATTCCGAAGCACCACCGTCTCACGGCAGATGAGCACCGGCACGTCGCCGACCCCGACGCCAAACCGGTCGAGCAGGTCCTGAACCCCCGAATCGCTGTCGAGATCCACGAACGTGTACGGATGTCCGTTGCGAGTCAGGAACTCTTTGACGCGCAGCGTGCCCTGACAAAAACGCGACCCGATCAAAACGGCGTCTCCGAACCCGTGGGCGATCAGCTCGACCCTGCGAAGAATGAAGGCTCGCATGAAAATGTCGGAGAGCTCGCTGTCGGTCTGGACGAGAGCGAGGAGATCCTCGCGCTTCACGTCGATCACTTCTCCCGACTCGCCGACCCGGAGGCTGACGAGCGCGTCCCGCCCCGAGAGCAGGTTGGTCTCGCCGGTGAACTGACCCGGCCTCTGGACCGCGATGATCTCCTCCGCGTCTCCCGATCGCCGAACGAGCTCGACGGAACCCGCGGTGACGAGGAAGAACGACTGGGCCGGCTCTCCCGCCGACGCCAGGATCTCTCCGCTTCGAACTTGCCGGGCGCGCCCATGAGCGGCAACGCGTGCGACCTGCTCCGGCGTCAGCGTGGGAAAGACGTGCTCAACGCGCGACGACATCGTCACCCGGACGTCGGGCGAGGGCGAGCTCATGTCAGTGGCCGCGGCGGCGGCGAGCCGAATCGGCGCGCATCCGCTGCATGGCGTCGGTCTCCTGATCGGAGTAGCGCTCTTCCTTCCAGGGGTCGGCGTGAAGGTGATAGCCGTTGACCTCCCAGAATCCCGGAGCGTTGACATCGAGGAACTCGAACGCGCGAATCCATTTCGCGCTCTTCCAGAAGTAGAGCTTCGGGACGACGAGGCGGCAGGGGCCCCCGTGCTCGGGTGCGAGGTCCGTCTCGTCGTGCCGAAAGGCCAGGAGGACGTCGTCGCCCCGGAGGTCTGAGAGAGAGATGTTGGTCGTGTGGCCCTGCTCGCTGTGAGCCATCACGGCGACCGCCGACGGTCGGATGCTCAGGCGCCGAAGGATTTCTGGAACCGCGACCCCCTCCCATCGGTTATCGAACCGGCTCCAGCGCGTCACGCAGTGAATATCGGATGTGACTTCGACCCTCGGCAGGTCGAGGAACTCTTTCCAGGTCCACGAACGCCCTTCCTCGACCAGGCCGAAGCATCGAAACGTCCAGGTCTGCAGGTCGACCGCGGGCGTCGGCCCGTACGTGAGCACGGGCCACTTCTGGGTCACCACCTGACCGGGCGGCAGGCGCTCGTACACCTGCGATTCGGTCATTTCAAGAGGTCGCCTGGGGCTCGGGCCCGGTTCCCACACTCCGCGCCGAGATCCGACTGGTCACGGCTTTTGCGACTCCCTCGCCGACGAAGGCGAACAGGTCCGCGTTGATCTGGTCCTTGTGCGTCTGACACATGCCGTGCGGCAGGCCGGGATAGACCTTGAGGGTGGCGCCTTTGACGATCTTGGACGAGAGAAGGGCCGAGGCGCCGATCGGGACGATCTGGTCGTCGTCGCCGTGCAGGATGAGCGTCGGTACGTCGAACTTCTTCAAGTCTTCGGTCAAGTCCGTCTCGGAGAATGCCTTGATGCAGAAGTAGGCGCCGGGAAAACCGCACATCGTGCCCTGCAGCCAGAACGACTCCCGCAGGCCTTCCGAGACCTTCGTGCCCGGCCGGTTGAAGCCGTAGAAAGCCATGCTCAAGTCCTTCCAGAACTGCGAGCGGTCGGCGACGACGGCGGCGCGGATCTGGTCGAACGCCTCGATCGGCAAGCCGCCCGGATTGGCGGGGGTCTTCAGCATGAGCGGCGGGATCGCGCTGATCAGCACGGCCTTGGCGACTCGCTTCGTGCCATGGCGGCCGATGTAACGAGCGACTTCGCCGCCTCCCGTCGAGTGGCCGACGTGGATTGCGTTTTTCAGATCGAGCGCTTCGACGAGCTCCGCGAGGTCGTCGGCATAGGTGTCCAGGTCGTTGCCGTTCCAGGGCTGGCTCGAGCGGCCGTGGCCGCGGCGATCATGGGCGATGCATCGATATCCGCGGGACGCGAGGAAGAACATCTGGTCCTCGAAGGCGTCCGCTGAGAGCGGCCAGCCATGGCTGAAGACGACGGGCTGTCCCGTTCCCCAGTCCTTGTAATAGATCTGTGTGCCGTCCTTCGTCGTGATCGTGCTCATAGCGTCCGTCCTTTCAATTCGGCCTCCTCGTCCGCCGTCCTCCGACGGCGAGCGGCGAGAACCGTGTTTCGATCACTTCGCAGGAGCTGTCGCTGCGGCTTCGATCACCTTCGCGACCTCGTTCGGGTGAGAGATGAATGCCACTTGGCTCGACTTGATCTCCGTCGTGTGGGCGCCCATGCGTTTCGCCATGAATCGCTCGACCTGCGGGTTGATGGCCCGGTCGTCCGAAGCAACGATGTACCACGAGGGGATGGTCTTCCACAGCCAGGCTCCATGGATGAGCATTACCGTCTTGGACATCTCAAACCTCCCCTGCCGGAGCCGACACCCGGCGAATCAATGCACTTCTCCTGTCCGAGAAGCCCTTGCGTTTGCCCGGTGAGACGTACGCTCAGGGTCTGTCTGCGATTCACCTGGATTTCTTCTGGGCTCGACTCGCCCGTTCTCAGATGGTTGGCCTTGAACGGCGCGAGACGTGCCGGGGAAAGCGCAATGGCCTGGATGGCATCCAGAAGGTGGCCTTGCGCCCGGCTCCTCCGCAACGCGGCACCGGACGTGAGGCTTGCTGCCGTCCCGGCACGCCGCCCAAAAAAAGAAGGGGAGGAAGACTTCCTCCCCTTCTTTCATGTCGAATCTGATCTTAGTTGGCGTGGGCTTGCTGGTTGCCGAATTTCAAGTTACCCGAGACCGAGAGCGTCAGGCCGCCCGGGCATCCCGTGATGTTGAACGTTGCGGTGTCGTTCTTCCCCGGCTCCCCGGCATCGGTGAGCGTGAACGTTATCGTCGCGCCCGACACGCCGTTACACGTGCCGGTCCCGGTTCCGACGTAGGTGTCGAAGGGAGCACTCGGCGGGTGCGGATTGATGTTCGGGTCGTCGCTGCAGACCGCTGAAGTCAGGGTCTCCAGATGGAAATTGTTGCCCTTGTCCCAGTTGATTTCGAGGTTGTTGGGCAATTCCGCTGAGTTGCAGTGCAGCTCGAAGCCGTGCGTCATGCGGCCGCCGCCCTTCCTGAAGATGCTGCCGCCGCCGGTCATCCGCCCTACGCCACCGCAGGTGCTGATGTGGTTCTGGTCGCAAGTCCCATTCCCATCGCAACCGGCCGTCGTGCACGCGACACCGTCGGTGTCGGAGCAGACGGTGCTGTCGGGAGCGGGCGGACCGGACACGCACTGGCCGGGTGGCACCGATGTTTCGCTGCAGGTCTCCGGCCCGTTGCAGACGTTGCCGTCGTCCTGGCAAGTGACAGGGGTTCCGGCTACGCAGGTTCCCTGGTGGGCTTGGCCGTCACCGTTCGTGTTCGAAGCGTCGCAAACGTTGCCGGTGGCGGGATCGAGACAGAATTGTCCACGGGTGGCCGGATCGCATTGGATGATTCCGTTACAGACCAAGCCGTCATCGACGCAGCAATTCGTCCCGGCCCCGAAACCTGCCCCGGCGCTGACGACCCCGGCCAGGTCGGCGCCGATGTGGGCCCTCCCGTTGGTGTAGCTGGCGCTCGCCGAGAGGAGCGGGGTGGCCGTGCAGTCGGCGACGGCCGCCGTGAATGGAATCTCGAGAGAGTTGATGGACGTGATCGCCGGGTCGCAAATGACCCCGTCCGTTCCCCCGACACATGGGATGCCCCCGGCAGGCGTCGCTGGATGCACCACACCGTCTGGTGTCGTAATCGACAACGTTCCGCCCTGGAACGCGGCGTTGATGCCATTCTGAGTGCTCGTGTTGTAGGAGAGCGTGGCGCGAAGGATAACCGTCTCGCACTGGTTGATATTATTTGGGAAGACCGCTGCCCCAATTGACCCATCGGCATTGACGCGAAACGCCGAAAGTGAAAAGCTCACGCCGGTGGCCGTGGCTCCTGATGGGTCCGTGTGCGCCCACGCGGTGCTCGTGCCTGCCAGAATCAGCGCGACTCCGACCAGTGCATGGCTAAAACATCGAAATCCTTTTCCCATTTTTTTCTCCCTGTCCTTTTGCGGCGCCTGCAGTCCTCAGATTCAGTTGCTCCCAAAAGCTTCTTTCCCAACCGGGAATGTCCGCTGCCCGAAAGCGTCTTCCCCGCGCTTCCGAGTGAGAGAATGTCAACATCCGGGAGGGCCTGAATCAATTGGACGTTGGTCGCAGTGATCCGGATCACAGTGCTCGTCAGGCGAATCGAGGTTTCCGCCGCCTCAAGGTCGTGACATCGGACTCAGTCGCTAACCCTTAGGTTTGAAACGCCCGCATCTCTCCACCGGCACCTAAAATCCGGCTCTTGAGTCTCGACCTTCGGAAGTGGACCAAAGTGGATTGTCGCGGTTCGCTCGCACGCCGTGGAAATCGTGCATGTGATATAGTCCAGCGCGTTCTCGCCTCGCTCGCCCTTTCTCAGACCGTTTTCTGACGAAATCCGAACGAATCAGAATGACGAGAATTCGGTGTGTCGCGCCGGCGGCACATTGACATCAACTCTCTTCCGGCGAAGGCCAGGACAGCCCTGGCAAAAGGATGGATCGGATGAAGCTCTACGTCGGTAACTTGCCCTACAACATTTCGGACGACCAGCTCCGCGACGCTTTCGCGCGGTTCGGCACGCCGGATACGGCGACTGTGATCATCGATCGCAGCACCGGACAGTCCAAGGGATTCGGGTTCGTCGAATTCCACGACGCCACCATCGGAAAAGCGGCCCTGGCGCTCGATGGCTCGCAGTTCGGAGGACGGTCGCTCAAGGTCAACGAGGCGCGCCCGCGCAACGAAGGCTCGAGCGGCTACGGAGGCGGACGCTACTAACTGAGATCGTTTCCCTGGGAAGCGCCGCCGGCGTCTGTTCGGCGGCGTTTTTCTTTTCGGGCTCACACGAAAGCTTAGCGCCGAGAGTGAGAACTAGAATCGGCAAAGGATGAGCGCCGCGATGCGCGCCCTGCCGGGAACGAGCGGCTTTTCCTACAAAGCCTGGAAGGGAAGCTTCTACCCGGAGGACCTGCCGGACTCCGAGATGCTCCGCTACTACTCGACGCGCCTGCCGGCAGTCGAGATCAACAACACCTTTTACCGGATGCCGCGGGCGTCGCTCCTCGAGAGCTGGGCGGAACAGGTACCCGACGGCTTCACGTTTGCTTTGAAGGCGACGCAGCAGATCACCCACCGCAAGCGGCTGAAGGATGCGCAGGAGGCGGTCTCGTTCTTCCTCCAGGTCGCGACGACGCTGGGCGACCGGCTCGGGCCCGTGCTCTTCCAGCTTCCGCCGAACCTGAAGAAGGATCTTCCGCGCCTGACCGACTTCCTGGCGTTGCTGCCGCCGTCGTCCCGCTCGGCGTTCGAGTTCCGCCACGAATCTTGGTTCGACGACGAAGTCTTCCGCGCGCTGTCCTCGGCCGGCGCGGCGCTCTGCTGGGCGGAGGACGAGGACCTCGCGACGCCGAACGAGTCCACCGCGGGGTGGGGTTACCTGCGCCTGCGTCGACCGGACTACTCCGGCGCGGACCTCGCCGCGTGGGCGGAGCGCATCCGTGCGCAGCCGTGGAGCGAAGCGTACGTGTTCTTCAAGCACGAGGAGGAGGGAACCGGGCCGCGGCTGGCCGGCGAGCTCCGACGGCTTCTCGCCTGAAGAATCCCCGACGCTGCCCTGAGCGTAGGACTCTTCGATGAAGATCGAGACCGTCTCGGTCGGCGCGCCCAGCGCGGTCCGGTGGAAGGGGAGAGAGGTCGTGACCTCGATCTTCAAGTCGCCCGTCGCCGGTCCCGTCCGGATTCGCCGGAACAATTTGGACGGCGACCGCCAGGCCGATCTCGAGGTGCACGGCGGCGAGTACAAAGCGGTGTACGCGTATGCGGCGGAGAACTACGACTGGTGGAGCACGGCTCTCGGGCGCCCGCTCGAGCCGGCCAACTTCGGAGAGAACCTGACGGTCCGGGGCTTCGAGGAGGAGACGATCCACATCGGCGACGTCTTTCGCGCGGGAGACGCGGAGCTCGAGGCGACGGAGCCCCGTCTGCCCTGCTACAAGCTCGGCATCCGCTTCGGAGACCCGCGGATGGTGGAGACGTTTGCCTCGGGACGGCGTTGGGGAATCTATTTCCGCGTCGTGACTGAAGGCGAGCTCCAGACGGGCGACGTAGTCGAACGGATCCACGCGGACCCGGCGGCGATCCCCGTGTACGACGTGGCGCGCGTATACGTATTCGATCGGCAAGACATCGGGACGATGGAACGTCTCGCGGCGCACCCGCGCCTGGATCCCGCGTGGAAGGAGCACTTCGTCGAGCGACTCGAGAGTCGAAAGGCCGGGTCGAAGCGGTGAAGAGAGCGCGGAGCGAGTGCTCTCACGGAGCGGCCGCGCTTCCGGCTTCCGCCCTCCGGTCCCCCAAGAAGGCCTGCGAGGCGTGCGGAGGGACCGAAGAACTGCGGGTCTGCCAGACGTGCGGGTACGTCGCCTGCTGCGAGTCGCACGGAGGCCACGACACCGATCATTTCGAGGCGACCGGCCACCCCTTCATCCGGCCGCGGACCGAGGGAGGCTGGCTCCGGAGGCGGCCGGGCTGGCTCTGGTGCTACCTGTGCCGCGCTTACCTGGAGTGAGGCGGGGCGCTCCCGTCCCCACTCCCTTCGAGGAAGAGAGGAGCCCCATGCAAGTGTTAGAATCCAAAGCTGCAGTGAGCGCTCGAGCCCTCGGCAACGCCAGCATCTCTTTTGGTCTCGTCTCGATCCCGGTCAAGCTCTACACGGCGAGCAATACCTCTTCGTCGATCTCCTTCAACCTGCTCCACCGCAAGTGCGGGTCCCGCTTGAAGCAGCAGTACATCTGCTCGAAAGAGGAGACGATCGTCCCGCGCGACGAGATGGTGAAGGGCTACGAGTTCAACAAGGACCAGTACGTCCTCTTCACCGAGGAAGAGTTGAAGGCCTTCGAGGAGCAGGCGACTCAGACGATCGAAGTCACGGAGTTCGTCCCGATCGACAAGGTGGACCCGGTCTACTACGACAGACCGTATTACCTCGGACCCGACAAGGGAGGCGCGAAGCCCTACCGCCTCCTCGCCGAGGTCATGAAGGAGAGTGGCCGCGTCGCGCTCGCCAAATACGCCGCCCGCGGCAAGCAGTACCTCGTGATGCTCCGTCCCTCGGGCGAGGGGCTCGTCATGCAGCAGCTCCTGTACGCGGACGAGGTCCGGCCGTTCTCCGAGGTCCCTCTCGACACGGCCGAGGTCAAGGAGGGGGAGCTGAAGCTCGCGCGGCTTCTCGTCGAGGAGAGCTCGTCCGACGCCTTCCGCCCGGAAGCGTACGAGGACGAGGTTCGCAAGCGCGTGCAGGAAGCGCTCGATCGCAAGGTCAAAGGGGGAGAGTTCGCCGTCAGCGCCGCTCCCAAGAAGGGGGGCGAGATCGTGGACCTGATGGAAGCGCTTCGCGCGAGCCTCGGCAAGCCGCGCAAAGGGGCGGCCTCGAAGGCTGCGGGCTCCGCGACCCGCCCCGCGCCGGATGCCGAGAGAAAGCCTCCGCGCAGCGCTCTCTCGTCCGCCGAGAAGCGGACGGCGTCCTCCCGCAAGTAAGCGCGTGAGGCCTCTCCGGGCATGAAACCGTCGCCCGGAACCGACCCCAGCGCGGGATACGGCGCGCGCGAAGTGTCGCGGATGTTCGGTCTTTCCGTCGCGCAGGTGCGGGCCTGGGTGCGTTCGGGCCTGCTCGAGCCGGAGCGCGGCCCGCGCGGCGAGATGCGGTTTTCGTCCCACGACCTGACGCTCCTCTCCGCGGCGCGAGGCCTCGCGGGAACGCGGATCGGCCCGCGGCGCATCGAGCGCGCTCTCTCGAAGCTGCGTCAGCAGATCGCCGGACCCGATTCACTCGCGGACCTGGAGATCATGGCGGACGGGAAGCGCATCGTCGTCACGGACGGCTCCGCGCGCTGGCAGCCGGAGTCCGGCCAGATCCTGATGGACTTCGACGAAGTCGACGACGGCGTGCACCTCCCGTTCGCGCCGCCCCGGCCGCGACTTGAGCTCGGCGGCGGAGACCGGGAGAACGCCGAAACCTGGTACGAGCGCGGATGCGAGCTGGAGGTGACCGATCCGGCGGCGGCCGAAGAGGCCTATCGCCGTGCCGTGTCGCTCGATCCGCAGTTCCCCGACGCGCACGTCAATCTCGGCCGGCTCTTCCACGAGAAGGGCGACGCGGCCTCCGCGGAAGAGCACTATCGGAAAGCGCTCGCGGCGCGTCCCGACGACGCGACCGCCGCATTCGATCTCGGAGTCGCCCTCGAAGACCTCGGACGGGACGTCGAAGCGATCGAAGCGTACGAGAACGCCGTCGCGCTCGACCCCGATCACGCGGATTCGTACTTCAACCTCGCGGGCGCCTGCGAGCGGCTCGGTCGTCCCGCCGCCGCGATCCGGCATCTGAAGACCTACCGAACGCTCCTCCGGTCCCGCTCGCAGTGACCGCCGGCTCGATCGGGGAGGCCGCGAGCGGCCGCGCCACCCGCGGTTTCTCTCTCCTGACCGCCGATGACCTCCACCTCTTCCACGAGGGGTCGCATACCCGGCTCTGGGAAAAGCTTGGCGCCCACCCGGCGTCGCCGGGCGGCCTCCCCGGCGTGAACTTCGCCGTCTTCGCCCCGGAGGCAGAGAGCGTCTCGGTCATCGGAGACTTCAACCGATGGGACTCCGACGGCCACCCCCTCGCCCCGCGCGGGCAGTCGGGCGTCTGGGAAGGGTTCGTGCCGGGCGTCGAGCAGGGAGCCGTGTACAAGTACCACGTCCGCTCGCGGCACCGCGGGTATCGCGCGGACAAGACGGATCCTTTCGCCTTCTTCCGCGAGACGCCTCCGAAGACGGGGTCGATCGTCTGGGATCTCTTCTACGACTGGGGCGACTCGGCCTGGATGGAGCGGCGTGCTCCGCACGCCTCGCGCGACTCGGCGATGTCGGTCTACGAGGTCCATCTCGGATCGTGGCGGCGTCCCGGCGGCCGACTTCCGACGTATCGCGAGATCGCGCCCGAGCTTGCGTCCTACGCGCGCCGACTGGGCTTCACGCACGTCGAGTTCCTTCCGGTCATGGAGCACCCGTTCTACGGCTCGTGGGGATACCAGACGACCGGCTTCTTCGCTCCGACGAGTCGCTACGGGACGCCGCAGGACCTGATGTTCCTGATCGACCACCTGCACCAGGAAGGGATCGGCGTGATCCTCGACTGGGTGCCGTCGCACTTCCCGTCCGACGAGCACGGCCTCGTCTTCTTCGACGGGAGCTACGTCTACGAGCACGCCGACCCGCGCAAGGCCTACCAGCCGGATTGGGGAAGTCTCGTTTTCAATTACGGCCGGGACGAGGTGCGGAGCTTTCTCCTCTCTTCCGCACTCTTCTGGCTGGAGCGCTACCACGCCGACGGATTGCGCGTGGACGCGGTCGCCTCGATGCTCTACCTCGACTATTCGCGTGCGGACGGGGAATGGGAGCCGAACCGGTTCGGCGGCCGCGAAAATGTCGAGGCGATCGCTTTCCTCCGCCGTTTCAACGAGGAGGTCTACCGCGCGCAGCCCGGCGCGGAGACCATCGCGGAGGAGTCCACGGCGTGGCCGATGGTGACCCGACCGACGTGGGTCGGAGGGCTCGGCTTCGGAATGAAGTGGGACATGGGCTGGATGCACGACACGCTCGAGTACATGAAGCTCGATCCGGTTCACCGGAAGTACCACCACGACAAGCTGACCTTCCGGATGCTCTACGCCTTCTCGGAGAACTACGTGCTGCCGCTCTCCCACGACGAGGTCGTTCACCTGAAGGGATCGCTCGCAACCAAGATGCCCGGCGACGACTGGCAGAGGCTCGCCAACCTGCGCCTTCTCTTCGCCTGGATGTGGGCGCAGCCCGGCAAGAAGCTCCTGTTCATGGGGGGCGAGTTCGGGCAATGGCGCGAGTGGAACCACGACGCCGAGCTCGACTGGGCGCTCCTGGAGCATCCTTCGCATGCCGGTCTCCAGAGCTGGGTGCGGGATTTGAATCGGCTCTACGGTCAGGAGCCCGGTCTCCACGAGCGCGACTTCGAGCCCGCCGGCTTTTCGTGGATCGATTGCGCCGACTTCGAGCGGAGCGTCGTGGCGCTCCTGCGGCGCGGACGTTCGCAGGAGGACGTCGTCGCCGCGGCTTTCAACTTCACGCCGGTGCCGCGCTACGGATATCGCATCGGTCTGCCGACGGCGGGTTTCTGGCGCGAGCTCGCCAACAGCGATGCGATCGAGTACGGTGGCAGCGGCGTCGGCAACCTGGGAGGCTGTGAAGCTTCGGACGATCCGACCCACGGGTATCCGTACTCGACGGAGATCACGCTCCCTCCGCTCGGCGCGGTGTTCTTCAAGGCGGGGAGCCGCGCCGAGAGCCCCTCACCCGGGCCCTCTCCCCGCGGGGCAGTGGCGGAAGAGCCATGAGTCGCTTCGTCTGCGTGCACGGTCACTTCTACCAGCCGCCGCGGGAGAACCCGTGGACGGACGAGGTGGACGAAGAGGTCTCCGCGCAGCCGTACCACGACTGGAACGAGCGGATCACCGCGGAGTGCTACCGGCCGAACGGTCTCGGGACACCTTCGAACTATTCGCGCATGAGCTTCAACTTCGGACCGACGCTGCTGGCGTGGCTCGAGACGAGCTCTCCGGAGACCTACCGTTCGATCCTCGCGGCGGACGTCGCGAGCCGCGCCCGGTTCTGCGGGCACGGCTCCGCCCTCGCCCAGGCCTACAACCACCCGATCCTTCCGCTCGCGAACCGCCGGGACAAGATCACGCAGGTCGCGTGGGGCATTCGCGACTTCGAATTCCGCTTCGGCAGGCGGCCCGAGGGAATGTGGCTCCCGGAAACCGCCGTCGACCACGACACGCTCGAAGTCCTCGCGGAGCAGGGGATCGCGTTCACGATCCTCGCTCCGTCCCAGGCGGCGTGCGTGCGCGAGCCGGGAGGCGACTGGCAGGAGATCGACGCCCGCGGCATCGACCCCCGCGAGCCCTATCGTGTTCCCCTTCGGTCCGGTCGCGTGATCTCCGTCTTCTTCTACGACGGCGCGCTCTCGCACGCGGTGGCGTTCGGCGAGCTCCCGCGCGACGGAGCGGGGCTCGCGCAGGCGCTCTCGTCCCGCTTCCGCGACGACTCCGAGACGCAGCTCGTCCACGTCGCGACGGACGGGGAGACGTACGGGCACCACTTCCGCGATGGCGACCGCGCGCTCACCCACGCGCTCGATGCGATCGAGGCCTCCGGTTTTGCGACGCTGACGAACTACGGCGAGCACCTCGCGCGCTTTCCGCCTCGGCGCAAAGCGCAGGTCGTTCCGAACACCTCCTGGAGCTGCTCGCATGGGATCGCGCGCTGGAAGGACGACTGCGGATGCTCGGCGGGGCGCGCGGTGAGTCACCCGTGGCGCCGTCCCCTGCGCGAGGCGCTCGACTGGCTGCGCGATACGCTCGCTCCGCTGTACGAGGCCGCGGCGTCCGCCGTCTTCCGCGATCCCTGGGCGGCGCGCGACGACTCGATCGACATCGTTCTCGATCCTTCGGGCGAAAGCATGGACCGGTTCCTCGACCGCCAGGCGGTCGGGCGCCTCTCCGCCGAAGACCGCTCTCTGGCGCTCGGCCTCCTCGAGCTGCAGCGCAACGCTCTCCTGATGTACACGAGCTGCGGCTGGTTCTTCGACGATCCGGCCGGTCTCGAGACGCGCCAGGTCCTTCGCTACGCCGCCCGCGCGCTCGAGCTGGCGCAGGAGCATCTCGGCGGATCGCTCGAGCCGCTCTTTCTGCGACTGCTGGAACGGGTGCGCTCGAGCCTGGGCGAGCGGCGCGACGCTTCGGACCTCTACCGTGCTCTGCGCGCGCCTCTGCCTCCGTCCGCCGCCGTTCTGCCGAGCTGACGGATCCTTCGGACCCATCTGCTATTCTCGCTGGAGTCGATGGAAGTCTTCGGGCAGCACGAGTCGGGCCCCGCCCTTCCTCCGAACCTGGCCCTGCTTCTTCGGCTCTCCCGGGACCTCCGGTGGACGTGGCGTCCGTCGATCCGGGCGCTCTTCTCCTCGCTCGATCCGGGCGTCTGGACAGCGGTCCGCGGCAACCCGGCGGCGTTTCTCCGCCGGGTCTCGTCCGAGCGGCTGCAGTCCGCGGCGGCCGACCCGGCTTTCCTGACGACCCTCTACGGCCTTGCCTCGGAGTTGGCATTCGAGGACACCGCGGAGCCGATCCATCCCGGCGTCCGCGGACTCGTGTCCCGCAAGGATCGAATCGCGTATTTCTCGGCGGAGTTCGGCTTGACGGAAGCCCTCCCGATCTACGCGGGAGGTCTTGGCGTGCTCGCCGGAGACGTCCTGAAGTCGGCCAGCGACCTGAAGCTGCCGCTCGTGGGGGTCGGGCTCTTCTACCGCGAAGGTTATTTTCGGCAGCTCCTGGACGCCGACGGATGGCAGCGGGAGGAGAACCCGATTCTCGATCCGGCCGATCTCCCCATTGCCCTGCCGGGGACCCAGGACGGAGGTCCACCCACGATCCTGCTCGAGCTCGGGGACCGCCCGGTTCACCTTCTGATCCGCGTGGCGCGGGTCGGACGCATCTCGCTCTTCCTCCTCGACGCCGACCTCGCCGAGAACCATCCCGATGACCGGGCAGTCACGGCACGGCTCTACGCCGGCGACCAGGAGATGCGGATCCGGCAGGAAATCGTCCTCGGAATGGGAGGTTTGAGGGCGCTGAAGCGGCTCGGCCTCATTCCGTCCATCCGTCACATCAACGAAGGACACGCGGCGTTCGCCGTTTTAGAGAAGATCCGGGAGCTCGTCAGCGAAGAGGGGATGTCGCTGTCGGAAGCACGCGAGTCGGCGTCCGCCGGAAACGTCTTCACGACGCACACTCCGGTCCCGGCGGGTATCGACCGCTTCCCGCTGCCGCTGATAGAGAAATATCTCTCCGGGGTCGCCCGGGACTGCGGCATCACGGTCGAGGAGCTCATGCGCCTCGGGCGCGAAGTTCCGGAGCGGGAGGGGGAACCCTTTTCGATGGCAATCCTGGCTTTGCGCCACTCCTCGCACGCGAACGCGGTCTCGCAGCTCCATGCCAGGGTGTCCCGCCGGCTGTGGATGGAGCTCCTGCCCGAGCTCGCGGACGTCGACGTACGCATCCGATCGATCACGAACGGGGTGCACCGCGCGACCTGGACCGATCCGGAGATCGCCATGCTCCGGCTGCCGGAGAATCCGGGTCCCGGGGCGCGGGTGGAGCTGTGGCGGACCCACGAGCGGTTGCGCTCTCGCCTCGTCTCGTTCTGCCGCGAGCGGCTGGTCGCCTGGAAGCGGGAGCTCGGCCGGCCCGAGGAGGAGATCGAAGCGGCCGGTCGCGTACTCGATCCGCAGGCAATGACAATCGGGTTCGCCCGGCGCTTTGCCGCGTACAAGCGAGCGATCCTCGTCTTCAGCGATCCGGAGCGGCTGAAGCGTCTTCTCGACTCGCGACCGGTGCAGCTCGTCTTTGCCGGAAAGGCGCATCCGGCGGACGATCCCGCCAAGGAGATCCTCCGCGAAGTCGTGCGATGGTCGCAGAGCCCGGAATTCCGGGAACGCGTCGTGTTCCTTCCCGAGTACGACATGGGCGTCGCCCGCATGCTCGTCGCGGGCTGCGACGTCTGGCTGAACACCCCGATCCGGCCGCACGAGGCTTCGGGGACGTCCGGGATGAAGGTTGCGATGAATGGCGGATTGAACCTCTCCGTCCTCGACGGATGGTGGGACGAGGCGCCTCACGACGACGCCGGCTTCGTCATCGGAGACGCGACCGACGAGTCGGTCCGTGAGGATGACGCGACGGCGCTCTACGAGGCTCTCGAGGAGAAGGTCGTCCCGCTCTTCTTCGATCGCGACGAGAACGGCATCCCCTGGCGGTGGCTCGAAAAGATGGTCTTCTCCACGAAGCGGATCGCCAGGCTCTTCTCCTCGGACCGCATGGTGACCGAGTACCTGGAGCAGTGCTACCTTCCGGCGGCGGAGCGCCGCGTCGCGGCGAACGGGGGCCGTGCGAGGCAGCTCGTCGAGGGGATCTGACATCCGCGCGGCCGGCCTCCTCCTCCATCCCACCTCGCTCCCCGGCCCCTTCGGAGTCGGGGACCTCGGGCCGGCCGCCGAGCGTTTTCTCGACTGGGCCTCCTCCGCGCGGCAGACGATCTGGCAGGTCCTCCCGCTGGGACCGACCGGTTTCGGAGCGTCTCCCTACGGAGCTCTTTCGGCGTTCGCCGGGAATCCGCTGCTCCTCTCTCCGGAGCGGCTCGTCGAGGACGGGCTCCTCCCCGCTTCCGCGCTCGAGGACGTGCCCGACTTTCCCGCGGAAAGGGTGGAGTGGGATGCCGCGCGCGACTGGAAGGAACGTCTGCTGCGCTGCGCCTGGAGCCGGTCGGGCAAATCCGCCGCGCTCACCGCCGAGCTCGACCGGTTCCGCAACGCTCCGGAACAGAGAGCCTGGCTTTCGGACTGGACGCTCTTCGCGGCGCGCCGGGCTACGGGATCGTCGGGCGGACCGCGGGAGCTCGCCGACGAAATCGCCTACCAGGAGTTCCTGCAGCTTCTCTTCTTCCGCCAGTGGGGAAGGCTTCGGGACGAAGCCACGCGCCGCGGGATCTCGCTCTTCGGAGACGTGCCGATCTACGTCTCCTTAGACGGCGCCGACGTGTCGGCGCACCGGGAGCTCTTCGCGCTCGACGCGTCCGGCCGCGCGCTCGAAGTCGCCGGAGTTCCGCCGGACTTCTTCAGCCGGACGGGACAGCTTTGGGGATATCCGCTCTACCGCTGGGATCGGATGGAGGAAGACCGGTTCGCGTGGTGGATCGAGCGCCTGCGGGCGGCGTTCCGCCTGACCGACGTCGTCCGGCTCGATCACTTCCGGGGTTTCGTCGGGTACTGGGCGGTCCCCTCGGAGTCGGCGACGGCGGCGGACGGTCGGTGGCGGCCGGGTCCGGGCCGGAAGCTCTTCGACGAAGTCGCACGCGCGATCCCCGGGCGCGATCTCGTCGCCGAGGATCTCGGAACCATCACTTCCGACGTGCGCGCCCTTCTCGCGGAGCTCGGATTTCCCGGCATGAAAGTCCTGCAGTTCGCCTTCTTCGAGCCGGACAGCCCGTACCTTCCGCACCGACACGTCGCGAACTCGGTCGTCTACACCGGCACCCACGACAACGACACCGCGCGGGGATGGTGGGGTAGCCTGACCGAGGAGGAACGTCAGAGGGCGCGCGACTACTTGGGGACCGACGGGCGCGAGATCGAGTGGGATCTGATCCGCGCCGCGTACGGTTCGGTCGCCGAGCGCGCCATCGTGCCGGTCCAGGACGTCTTCGGGCTCGGAAGCGAGGCGCGGATGAACACACCCGGCCGGGGAGAAGGGAACTGGAGCTGGCGCGCGAGAGAAGAGGACTTCCGCCCCGACCGCGCGGCGCGGCTCTTGCGACTGGCCGAGTTGACGGGACGCACGGGAACGTCGAGAACGTAGCGAGGTGGGCAGTGGCGAGAAAGCGAGTCCTCCGTCAGCACGAGGTCGAAGCGGATTTTCGGGTTCCGCAGCTCGCGAAGGCCGGATCTTCGCTCACGCTGCGCCTCCACTACCGCGGCGAGAGGATCGGGGAGATCGAGATCGGACGCGGCTCTCTCTACTGGCGCGGCGGCGGCCGTCACCGATCGAAGCGGATCCCCTGGTCCCGCTTCGCCGAAAAGATGGACGAGCTGGCCTACGGTGGTTATGTCCGCCGGTAGAATCGATCGAAGGAGCAAGATCATGCCGCTTTCCCGCCGGCTCGGCCTCTGTCTCGCGCTCATGGGCCTCTTCGCCGCGCGCGCTTCGGGACAGGCATTCAACCTTCGCGATCTCCTGACCGAGTTCCTTCGGGAGGGGATCACGCTCGCGCCGCCGGCGAGCGGTCCGAGTCACGTCGCTCACTTCATCGGTGAGGACTCGCCCCAGTTCGTGGCTCTCCAACAGTTTAGCGGGGCGATCGCGAATCAACTCTCCTCCTTTCCGCTAGCGTCCTCCGCGGGTGGCTTCACCTACCAGTTCGATCCGGCGCTCGGGGTTTTCACCCGCTCGGCTGACAGCTTCGGCCCAATCTACGCGGAACGCGCCGAGACGATCGGCAAGGGCAAGTTCAACGTCGGCTTGAACTACAGCCACTTCACGTTCGACCACTTGGACCAACTCACCCTGCGCGACGGGGCCCTACGGCTCGTGTTCACGCACGCCGACGTCAACAATGATGGCTCCAATCTCCAACCGTTCGTCGAGGGGGACGTGATCACGGCGCGGGTCTTCCTGAAGATCGAGACGAACATCACGGCGCTCGTCATGAGCTACGGCGTCTCGGAGCGCCTTGATGTCGGAATCGCGGTTCCACTCGTTCACGTGGACCTCGAGGCACAGACCGACGCTACGATCGAGCGCCTCGCGACGGGCGGGGTTGCGCCCGACATTCACCGATTCTTGAATGGGGCCTCGACCGAGACGTTCCGTCAGGGCGGGAGCGCGAGCGGCGTCGGCGACGTCGTGCTACGCGGGAAGGTCCAGCTCCTCCGGAGCGGCCGCGGTGGGCTCTCGATCGCCGAAGACCTCCGACTCCCCACCGGCGAAGAGCGCGACCTTCTGGGCACCGG
>DASXSX010000004.1:0-2652 GCA_036505815.1 Thermoanaerobaculia bacterium | reverse complement strand
AAGACCCGAAGCTCGGAACGTTCAAGAGGACGCGACCCGACCGCGCCCCCGGGACCTGGCGCAACACCTGACCGCTCACGGAACGGGTCTCGGACGTCGAGGCCGCGCCCTGCATGTAGATCATCGCTCCTCGACTCCAGCACACGGATGACAAGTTTCCTCGCGGATTCGGCGGCCTGAGGATCTCCTCTTTTCCGTCGATGGAGACCCTAAGGAAGTGCGCGGCCGAGTGGGACTGGCCGGCGAGATCGACCACCACGAGGGCCTTTCCGTCCGGTGTCCAGCGGGGGCAGGCGACGTCGGCGGGTCCGTTGTTGCGGAACGTCGAGAGGATCCGCGGGGAGCTCCCGTCCGACCCGGCGACTCCGAGCTGCAGGGCCTCTCCGCGACGTTCCCGAAGGAAGGCCAGGGTCCTGCCGTCGGGGGACCAGCCCCCATCGTAGGCGTCGGCAAGGAGCTTGCGAGGATCGCCCCCGACGATCGCGACCCGATAGAGAGCGACATCCGGACCCGTCGCCCGGGCGAAGAGAATGCTGCTTCCGTCCGGCGAGAAGTGGGGGCGGGAGTCCGCGGGGCCCGAGGTCAAGGCAACCTCGCTGCCGTCGGCGATCTGCTTGACCCAGATCCGGACCCGCCCGTCGCGGTCCGACCTGAATGCGACCGTCTTGCCGTCCGGTGCGGCGGACGGCTCGGAGTCGTGCCCGGAAGTCGTGAGGGGCCGGATCTCGGGAGGCTCGGGCGGCGCGCCCACGGTCAATCGACCGATCGCGATTCCGATCAGGAGCAGCGCGGCTCCCGCCAGGGTCATCAGAATCGGCCGGGAGGCCACCCTCGCGCGGCGGGCGAGCGGCACGGCCGTACCGGACGTCCCCGAGAGCGCCTCGAGGTCGAAGGCGACGTCGTGCGCGGAGTGGAATCGACTCTCGGGACTCTTCTCCAGGCAGTGGCGGACGATCCGCTCGAGGCCCGGCGAGACATTCTGGTTGGTGACGGAGAGCTCCGGCGGGTCCTCCTTCAGGATCGCCGACATGGTTTCCGCCGTAGAGTCACCGCGGAAGGCCCGGTTGCCCGAAAGCATCTCGTACAGAATGGCTCCGAAGGAGAAGATGTCGCTGCGCGCATCGGCAGGCCTGCCCTTGACCTGCTCGGGCGACATGTATCCGAGAGTTCCGAGGACGACGCCGGGCTCGGTCCCCGCCGGGGCCGTCGGGAGGTTCGTGACCTGCGTCGCCTCCTCCTGGTGCGTGAGCTTCGCCAGGCCGAAGTCGAGGATCTTCACGCGGCCGTCGGAGGTGACGAACAGGTTCTCGGGCTTCAGGTCCCGATGGACGATGCCCTTGGCGTGCGCGGCGGCCAGTCCCCGGGCGATCTGGAGGGCGTAGTCGATCGTCCGTCGCGGCGACAGGCGACCGCCGGCGAGCACCGATCGGAGGGTCTCCCCCTCAAGGAGCTCCTGGACGACATAGGGCGCGTCGTCATGCTGGCCCACATCGAGGACGGCCGCGAGGTTCGGATGATTGAGCCCCCCAGCCGCCTGCGCCTCAACCTGGAAGCGCCTGAGCCGATCCGGATCACTTGAGACTGCCGCGGGAAGGACCTTGATCGCGACGTCTCGTTTCAGCCGGTCATCCCGCGCCCGGTACACCTCTCCCATCCCGCCCGCGCCGAGCGGCGCGAGAATCTCGTAGGGCCCGAGGCGAGTGCCGGCCGAAAGCGTCATCGTCTTGCCAAGAGACTACATCGCGCCCCGGGCACTGTTCGCGCAACGCGAACAGTCGGGCACTTTCTGCTAGCGCGTGCAACAGCACCTTCGACATCGCGAAAAGCCCCTGGGGACGCGGGTGAAAGGAGTGGAGCGGGCAACCGGGATCGAACCGGCGACATCCAGCTTGGGAAGCTGGCGTTCTACCGCTGAACTATGCCCGCATCGGGCCGGATTCTAGCGAAGACGAGCCGCCTCGAACAACCCTCGCGCGGGACCTGGCCTGTCGAGACGCGGCCGATTCCGAGCGCAGGCACGCGCGTCCCGGAACCGCTCTAGAATAGTCAGTCTCTTTGCAAATTGCCCTAGTCGGCGGCGCTGCACGGTAGGAGGGTGAACGATGGCCGCACCCACGGGACTTCTTCCTCGCGGCTCGCGGGGCCGCCGGCGCTCGTGGACCGGGCTCCTCCTCCTGTGCGGCGTGGGGTTGACGACGCGGACACTGGCGCAGAACGCCGACTATTCCGTTGGCCCCGTCAGCGTCATGCCGTCCGAAGTTGCGGAGTTCGAGTACACCGGAAACGGCGTTCCGAACGGTAGCCCGCCTTTGACCAACCTGCGTTGGAACTTCGGCGAGGGAATACCGGTCGACCTGGATCCGAACACTTCGCTCACTGCCCAGCATCGGTACGCGGATCCCGGCATCTACCACACGAAACTGACCGTCTCGCCGAGCCTCGTCTCTCTCGGCCAGGACGTTGGAATCTGCGCCGACGGAACGACCGTACCCATCAGCCCCGAGTTCGAGTGGGCGCCCGATCCGCCGGACCCCGGCTTTTCCGTTTCCTTCTTCGACCGTTCGACCCTGGGGTGTGTGTTTCAGTGGGATTGGGATTTCGGGGACGGTGCGAGGTCTCGCTTTCAGAACCCGCGCCATACGTTCGCGACGG
>DASXSX010000003.1:0-11833 GCA_036505815.1 Thermoanaerobaculia bacterium | reverse complement strand
GCAGCCGTACGTCAAGGACGCCTTTCATGAACGCCTCGTCGGGGGACGGAAGGACGCCGTCAATCCCACAGAGGTCGGGACGAAAGCCGCGGCGCACTATTTCCTCGAGGTCCCCACGGGAGGATCGGCGACGCTCCGGCTGCGCCTCAGTGCGGAGGATGCGGCATCCGCCGACCCGTTCGGCTCGGAATTCGACGAGGTGTTCGACCGGCGCCGGCGCGAGGCGGACGCTTTCTACGTTTCGAAGCTGCCGAAAGGATTGACGGAAGAAGAGCGCCGCGTCGCGCGACAGGCCTACGCGGGCCTCCTCTGGACGAAACAGTTCTACCACTTCGCGGTGAAGGACTGGCTGGAAGGAGACCCGGCGCAGCCGCCGCCGCCCGAGAGCCGGAAGAACGGGCGGAACAGCGGCTGGACCCATCTCTACAACCGCGACGTGCTCTCGATGCCCGACAAGTGGGAGTACCCCTGGTACGCGGCGTGGGACCTCGCGTTCCACATGATCCCGTTCGCGCGCCTCGACCCGGACTTCGCGAAACAGCAGCTCGTGCTCCTCCTGCGCGAGTGGTACATGCACCCGAACGGGCAGATCCCGGCGTACGAGTTCTCCTTCGGCGACGTGAACCCGCCGGTGCACGCGTGGGCGGCGTGGCGGACCTACAAGATGACGGGCGAGCGCGGCGCGCGCGACCGCACATTTCTCGCGCGCGTTTTCCAGAAGCTGTTGCTCAACTTCACCTGGTGGGTGAACCGCAAGGACCCGGAGGGCCGGAACCTCTTTGCCGGCGGCTTCCTCGGCCTCGACAACATCGGCGTCTTCGACCGGTCGAGCCGGCTTCCGACCGGCGGTCAGCTCGAGCAGGCGGACGGCACCGCCTGGATGGCTTTCTATTGCCTGACCATGCTGTCGATGGCGATCGAGCTCGCGAGCGAAGACCCAGCCTACGAGGACGTCGCTTCGAAGTTCTTCGAGCACTTCGTGGCGATCACCGATTCGATCAACACGCTCGGCGGAACGGGACTCTGGGACGAGGAGGACGGCTTCTACTACGACCAGCTCCACGTCGACGGCCTTCACTTCCCGCTCAAGCTCCGCTCGATGGTCGGTCTCGTCCCGCTCTTCGCGGTCGAAGTCCTCGAGGAGTCCGCGCTCGCGAAGCTCCCCGGCTTCCGGAAGCGAATGCAGTGGTTCCTCGAGAACCGCAAAGACCTGGCGCGGCACATCTCGTACATGGAAGGACGCGTGGGCGCCGCCCACGGGCATCGCCTGCTCGCCATCCCGTCGAAGAAGCGCCTGGAGAAGGTCCTCGAATGTCTCCTCGACGAGGAAGAGTTCCTCTCGCCGCACGGCATCCGCGCGCTCTCCCGCGTCTACGGCGAGCGGCCCTACACGTTCTCGATCGGCGGGGAGGAGTATCGAGTCGCCTACGATCCGGGCGAGTCGACGACGAGCGTCTTCGGAGGCAACTCCAACTGGCGCGGTCCGGTCTGGTTTCCAGGCAACTACCTGCTCGTCGAGGCGCTCGAGCGCTACCACCACTTTTACGGCGACGAGCTCCAGGTCGAGTTTCCGAGCGGCTCGGGCCGGCGAATGAATCTCCGAAACGTCGCTCTGGAGCTCGCCCGGCGGCTCTGCACGATCTTCCTGCCGGACGAGAACGGACGGCGTCCCTGCCACGGCGACGACCGGCGCTACGCGGAGGACCCGCATTGGAAGGACCTGGTGCTCTTCCACGAGTACTTCCACGGTGAGACCGGCCGCGGCGTCGGAGCTTCCCACCAGACGGGCTGGACGGCCCTCGTGCTCCGGCTGTTGAAGGACGTGGCACGGTCGCGCACGGCCGAAAAGGCCTCGGGGCCGTCGAAGAAGCCAGTACCGAAGCGAGTTCGTCCCGAGGTCCCAGCCATCGCGGTAGACTGACCTCGCTGCCTATGATCGCCGTCCGCTAGCGCTGCACGCCAGCGCCTGACTCTCGCGACTTCAGAATGCGGCGGGTGCAGGCCCGCAGGGTCTTTCCCCGCGACAACCCCAGACCGCCGCGCCGTTCGGTGCGGCAACGCAGGAGAGTTCCAAAATGGCGGACGAATGGTGGAAGGATTTCTTCGGCGGCCTCGTCGTCGAATTCTGGAAGGCGGCCATGACTCCTGGAGTCACCCGGGCCGAGGCGGACTTCCTCTCCCGGACGCTCCGGCTCGCACCCGGCGCGCGCGTCCTCGATATCGCCTGCGGCGCCGGGCGGCTGACGATCGAGCTCGCGGCGCGCGGCTGCCGGATGACCGGTGTGGACATCTCTTCGGAGTTCCTCGGGGCGGGACGGTCGGCCGTGCGCGAGAGCGGGCTCGAAATCGAATGGCGGGAAGCGGACATGCGGGACCTGCCGTGGGAGTCCGCGTTCGACGCCGCGTTCTGCGCCGGATCGAGCTTCGGCTTCCTCGGTGACGAAGGGGATGCGGCATTCCTCAAGGCGGTCTCTCGGACGCTGCGGCCCGGCGGCCGCTTCTTCGCGGATTTCAAGGCGGCGGAGTCGATTCTGCCGAACTTTCGCGAAAGCCGAGAGATGACGCTCGGGGACCTCCGATTCGAATCGAAGAATCGGTACGACCCGGCATCCGGGACGATGGAAAGCGTCTACACGATCACGCGCGACGGCGACTCCGAGACGAAGCGGGCCGTTCACCGGATCTACACGACCAGAGAGATCCTGCGAATGCTCTCGGACGCCGGGTTCGGAGAGCTCGAGACGTACGGCTCGCTCGAGGGAGAAACCTTCCGGCTGGGATCGCCGAACCTGCTCGTGGTGGTCGCGAAAACGCGCTGAACCCCGGCCTCCACAGGTGGCGAGGCCCCCATCCGGTAGCTTCCCGACGCGAGCTCCCGAAAGGCCCGGCGCACCCGTGCCGGGCCTCTTTTCGTAGATACTGCCGGGATGGCGAAACTCGGGGGCGTCGGCAGGGGCCTGACCCTTCCCCGCGGCGATCGGCGCGGCGGACGGACGGCGCGCGCCGGCGGCGAAGAGAAGAAGCGCAAGGCACCGCCGCTCAAGGTCGTTCTGCGCGACGCGGCGGAACTCCTGCGCGCGCGAAAGGGACGGCTCGTTTTCGGGTTCGCTCTCCTCGCCGTCAACCGCCTCTGCGGCCTCGTTCTGCCCGGAACGACGAAGTTCCTGCTGGACGAGGTGATCGGAAAGGGGAAGCGCGAGCTCTTAGGACTCCTCGTCCTCGCGGCAGGCGGCGCCACTCTCATCCAGGCCGTGACCTCTTTCGCGCTGTCGCAGGTCCTCGGCAAAGCGGCACAGCGCTCGATCACCGAGATGCGCCGCCGGGTCCAGCGCCACGTCGGAAGGCTTCCGGTCTCCTACTTCGACCAGACGAAGACCGGGGCTCTTCTGTCGCGCGTCATGACCGACGCGGAGGGGCTGCGCAACCTCGTCGGCACGGGATTGGTCGAAGTCGCGGGAGGGCTCCTGACGGCGGCGGCGGCGTTCGTCATCCTTCTCTTCCTGTCGGCGAAGCTGACCGCGATCGCGCTCGGCGTTCTCTCCCTTTTCGGGCTCGTCCTGCTCTTCGCCTTCCGCACGCTCAGGCCTCTCTTCCGGGAGCGCTCGAAGATCAACGCGGAGGTCTCCGGCCGCTTGACGGAGTCGATCTCTGGGATCCGTGTCGTGAAGGCGTACCGCGCGGAGCGGCGCGAAGCGCTCGTTTTCTCGAAAGGCGTTCACCGCCTCTTCCGCAACGTCGCGAAGACGATGACGGGTTTCGCCGCGGTGTCGGCGTTTTCGACGCTCCTGCTGGGCGCGGTGGGCGTTGCGATCATGTGGGTGGGATCGCATGAGGTTCTTGCGGGGCGCATGACGCTCGGCTCTTTCTTCTCGTTCACGCTCTACCTGGGGCTGCTCGTGGGCCCCGTCATCCAGATCGTCTCGATCGGAAGCCAGATCACGGAGGCGTTCGCGGGACTCGAACGGATTCGCGAGATCCGCGACGAGAGTCCGGAGGACCAGGAAGACGCCGCGAGAGAGCCGCTTCCCTCGATCGTCGGACACGTCGAGTTCCGCGACGTCTCGTTCGAGTACCAGGAGGGCGTCCCCGTCCTGCACGAGCTGTCTTTCGACACGGCGCCCGGTACGTCGACCGCTCTCGTCGGGCCTTCCGGGGCGGGCAAGAGCACTTTGATCGGCCTCGTCGCCGCTTTCTACACTCCGACCTCGGGCACCATCCTGGTGGACGGACACGACCTCTCGCGCGTCCGTCTTGCCGACTACCGCTCGCAGCTCGGGGTCGTCTTCCAGGACAACTTCCTCTTTGACGGAACCGTGTTCGAGAACATCGCCTTCGCCCAACCAGACGCGCCGCGGGAAGATGTCCTGCGCGCCGCGCGGATCGCGCGCTGCGACGACTTCGTCAAAGAGATGCCCGACGGTTACGACACGGTCGTCGGCGAGCGCGGCGTCAAGCTCTCGGGAGGACAGCGCCAGCGGGTCGCGATCGCGCGGGCGATCCTCGCGGATCCCCGCATCCTCATCCTGGACGAAGCGACTTCCTCTCTGGACAGCGAGAGCGAGGCGCTCATCCAGGAAGGGCTCGCCGAGCTCATGAAGGGACGCACGACGTTCGTCATCGCCCACCGGCTCTCGACGATCCGGAACGCCGACACGATCCTCGTGCTCGAAGCGGGCCGCATCGTGGAACGCGGCAACCACGCCACGCTGCTGGCGAGGGGCGGACGATATTTCGATCTCTACACGCGCCAGTACGGGATCGAAGCCAACCTCTTCCTGAACCCGGGCGAGTCCCCCGCGGTCGAAGAGACCGAGGCGGCGCCGCAAACGGCGGCCGACGCGAACGTCGCGCGGCTGCCCCTCGTGCGTACGACCATCTCCGAATAGCCGGACAAAGCGGGACGATAGAATCGTTCCGATGGCAGAGAAGCGGCTGCAGGCGCTCGCTCTCTGGGAGGAAGGCACCGGAAGGCTCCTGTCGGGGGACCTCGACGAGGCGATCCGGCTCTTCACTCGATCGCTGGAGCTCTTGCCCACCGCCGAGGCTTATACGTTCCGCGGCTGGGCCTATTCCTTTGCCGGCCGGTTGGACGACGCGATCGAAGAGTGCCGCAAGGCAATCGCCACGGATCCGAGCTTCGGCAATCCGTACAACGACATCGGCTGCTATCTGATGCAGAAGGGGGACCTGGACGAGGCCGTGCCGTGGTTCGAGAGAGCCAAGAAGGCGGCGCGTTACGAGCCGCGCCACTTTCCCTATCTGAATCTGGGGCGTCTGCATGCCGCGCGCGGCGACTTCGCTGCCGCGGCCGCGGAGTTCCAGGGAGCGCTCGAAGAGAACCCGGAAGATCCGATGGCGCTCCAGTTCCTTGAGACCTTGAAGTATCGGGTGAACTGAAGAGGAATTCGCTCACCCGCGTTTCCGTTTTCGAAAGATCGGAAGAGAGGAGTTTCCCCGCATGGATCGCTTCGAAATGACTCCCCGCACCGCATTCGAGACGCCGCTCGCGGTCGGCGCCGAAAAGGTGACGGCGTTCCTCCGGAAGGTCTACGGCTGGATGTTTGCCGGCCTCGGGATCACCGCCGCGGTCGCCTTCGCCGTCGCCGGCTCGCCGACGCTCCTGGGCGCGATCCTCGGAAACCCGATCCTGCTCATCGTGATGATCGTCGCCGAGCTCGGGCTCGTCGTCGCCCTGTCCGCCCGGGTCGACAAGATGGCGCCGCGAACCGCGGCGATCCTGTTCGTGACCTACTCCGCGCTGAACGGAGTGATTCTCTCCGGCATCCTGCTGACGTTCACCGGAGCGTCGATCGCGACGACCTTCCTCGTCGCCGCCGGGATGTTCGGCGCGCTGGCGCTCTATGGAACGACGACCCGCCGCAGCCTCGCCGGCATCGGGCAGTTTGTCTTCATGGGCCTGATCGGTCTCGTTATTGCGATAGTCGTCGGGTTCTTCTGGAAGGCACCGGCCTTCCAATTCGTCATCTCGGTCGTCGGCGTCCTCGTCTTCACGGGCCTGACCGCCTGGGACGCACAGAGGCTGAAGACGATGGCCGCGGTGACGCCGGACGACTTGATCGCCGGACGATCGGTCGTGGGCGCGCTCGCGCTCTACCTCGACTTCGTCAACCTCTTCCTCTTCCTGCTGCGATTCCTCGGCGCCCGCCGCGACTGACGATTTGAGGAAGGCGCTGAATGCGGGATGATGTCAGCCCTCGTTCAGAACCTTCCGTCCGCCGTTCGCGAAGCGAACGCCGCGGACCAAGACGTGCTCTCTCCCTCCTCTTCACAGTGGGCGGCGCGGTCCTGATCGGAATCGCGGGCCTGCACTACGCCCGGGGCACGCGCGCCCAGAGCGAGGCGCGCGAAGCCTTCGATCGCCAGCTCGCGGGCGGGTACGCGCCGGTCTCGCAGAGCGTCGCGCGGCGCGACGACCTGCCCCGCAGTGCGGCGGTTTCCCCGGCGGCGGGCTATCCCTTCGGACAGCCGATCGCGAAGCTCCGGATTCCGATCGCCGAAATGGACTGGGTGGTGTTCGGCGGGACGGACGACGCGACCCTCGAGAAGGGCCCGGGCCACGTGCCCGGCACGGCGATGCCGGGACAGGACGGGCCACCGCAGAACTGCGTGATCACTGCCCATCGCGACGCGCACTTCCGCCATCTCGGATGGCTCCGCAAAGGTCATCTGATCGAGCTCGAGACGCCCGCGGGGACCAAGCGGTATCGCGTCGTCTCGCGCGAGATCGTGACGCCGAAGACCGTGCGCGTTCTCGATCCGACGCCGAAACCGCGCCTGACACTCATCACGTGCTACCCGTTCACCTACATCGGCTCGGCGCCGGAGCGTCTGGTGGTCGTTGCGGAGCCGATCGCGCCGCGTCCTTCGCGGGAGCGCGCCAAGGTCGCGCCCGCCACGCGCTGACTTCGACGGGCGCCGGATTCGGCGCTCACTGGCATTCCTTTTGAAGCTCGACGGCGCGGAGGGATTCTGTCCATGTCTCGAACCCCGATCCTCGTCGTCTTGACCGCGCTCCTCGTCGCGTCTCCGGCGGCTTCGGAGCCGTTCCAGCTCGCAAAAGCGCGCAGGAAGCCGGCGCCCACGCATCGCCCGAAGGGCGCGGCTCCGCATCACCGCCGGCGCGCGCCCTCCCGTCCGAAGAAAGCGCCGATCGATTTCGACGCCGTGAACAGCCCAAGGACGACACCGCTCGTCACCCGCGGCTCATCCGGGTCGGCAACTCTGCGGGCGCAGGTCCTCCTCGATCGCGCCCGGTTCTCTCCCGGTGAGATCGACGCGGTCTACGCCACGAACCTGGAGAAAGCGGTGGCGGGCTTTCAAAAGGCGCGCGGCGTGCAGCCGACGGGTATCGTCGATCCCGCGACGTGGAAGCTCCTGAACGCGGACAGCGCGCCGGTTCTCTTCCGGTACGCCATCCGGCCGGAGGACGTCGCGGGTCCGTTTGAAGAGGTGCCGGAAGACATGATGGAGAAGGCGAAGCTCCCCGCTCTCCGGTATGCGAGCCCGCTCGAGGGGATTTCGGAGAAGTTTCACTCGAGCCCCAAGCTCCTGACGCGATTGAACCCGGGCAAATCGTTCGACAAGGCGGGCGAGGAGATCGTGGTGGCGGGCGTCCGGAGCGAGGAGCATCCGCCCAGGGCCGCGAAAGTCGTCGTGAGAAAGTCGGATCTGACCGTGACGGCCTATGACGCGAACGACAAGCCGCTGGCGCAGTATCCCGCCACCATGGGCAGCGAGCACGATCCGTTGCCGATCGGAAACTGGAAGGTCAACGGCGTCTCGAAGAACCCACCGTTTCACTACAATCCGGATCTGTTCTGGGATGCGGATGCGAAGGATGAGAAGACGACGATTCAACCGGGGCCGAACAATCCCGTGGGGGTCGTCTGGATCGACCTTTCCAAATCCCATTACGGCATCCATGGAACTCCGGAGCCGTCCACGATCGGAAAGACGCAGTCTCACGGGTGTATTCGTCTGACGAACTGGGACGCGAAGGAGCTCTCGGAGATGGTGGCTCCGGGGACACCGGCAATTCTCGAGGAGTAGGCATCCGAGCGCGCGCCGTACTTCTCTTCGTCGCCGGCTTCGTCGCAGGGGCACTCTGCTTGTACTACGTCCTCTGGCGCACCGGTGGTCTGGCGGCCGGCCACTTTGCGTCGCTGACAACCGCGGACATCGCCGGAGCCACTCGTGCGACGACCCCCCCGCCGCTTGCCACGATTCGCTTCCCCGAAGCGACGGCGGCGCCGGCCGCGCCCTTCGCGTCCGAAGGTGTCACCCCGCCGGTGCATACGCTGTCGCCGATGATCCCTGCGTCTTCTCCCGCGCTGACGGTCACGCCGACCCCGGCTGTTCGCTTTTTTGGCACCCTCGAAGGAAGGACCCTCGAGATGCCGGTCGTCGGCGCGCGGACGATCGACCTGCGCGACAGCTTCGCCGAGCCGCGCGGATCCCGACGGCACGAGGCGATCGATATCCTCGCCCCGCGCGGGACACAGGTGGTCGCCGTGGACGAGGGAAACGTCGTGAAGTTGTTCACCAGCAAGGAAGGCGGGCTCACCGTGTATCAGTTCGATCGGGACGAGACGCACGCGTTCTACTACGCGCACCTCGACCGATACGCGGAGGGGCTAGCCGAAGGAACGTATCTAAGACGGGGCGATCCCGTCGGCTTCGTGGGCACGACCGGCAACGCTCCTCGCGGCGCGCCGCACCTCCACTTCGCGATTTTCGAGCTCGGTCCGGAGAAGAACTGGTGGGAGGGCAAACCGATCGACCCGTATCCGTTCCTGATGAAAGTCAAATAGAATCTTCTCGTCCGGCCTTACAGCCCACGCAACCATGAACGACCGCAAATATCGCCATCGCGGGTATATGGACTCCTCCTCCGAGGAAAGCCGCCCGCGCGGGCCGCGGCCGGGGCCGCTCGGCCGTTCCGAAGGCGCGCCCCGCGGGCGAGGCGTAGACGTCGACAAGGCCGTCGTCTTCGCGTGCAAGTCGTGCGGCGAGAAGCGCCGGGACCTCGAGGACATCCGCTTCGACTCGACGTGCGCGAAGTGCGGGGCGGACCTGCACGCCTGCGTGCAGTGCGCTCACTTCGACACTTCCGCGAGATTCGAGTGCACTCAGCCGATCCCCGAGCGGATCGCTTCGAAGAAGACGCGCAATACCTGCACCTTCTACTCCCCCGCGAAGTCGTTCGACCTCAGCGGGCCGCGGGCCACGGCCGCGACCCCGGATGACGCGCGGGCAGCGTTCGACAAGCTGTTCAAGAAGTAGTCCGCCGGGCCGGAACGGTTCCTGCATGAAGAGGTCTGGATACAGGAAAGGAGTCTTTATGCAGGCCAAGGATCTGATGACGCCCGACCCGACCACGTGCGGGCCGTCGGACGATTTGAAGTCCGTCCTCGAAGTCATGCGGGAAGAGGACTGCGGCATCGTTCCGATCACCGAGGGCAACGGCGAGAGCCGCGTCGTCGGCGTCGTGACCGACCGGGACATCGCGCTGCACCTGGGCGAGACCGATGAGAGGCCGTCGAAGGTTCGCGTCTCCGTGGTGATGACGACCGACATCGTCTCCTGCGAGCCCGACGCGGATATCCACGAAGTCAGCCGCAAGATGCAGGAGGCGCAGGTCCGCCGGGTCCTGATCACCGAGGGAGAAAAACTCCGCGGCGTCATCTCGACGGCCGACCTCGCTCGCGCCGCCTCCTCTCGGACCGACAAGGATCGGATGGGCGACGAGGTCGAGCGCGTGATGGAGAAAGTCTCGGAGGAGAAGGCCTAAGGGGTCAGGTCTCCACTTGCCACAAGGGGGGTCAGGTCTCCACTTGCCACTTTGCTGCGCAAAGTGGCAAGGGCGGTGAGGTGGAGATCGCGAGTCGGGTAATCAGTGAATACCTGACCCCCCTTCCCGTGCCGCGCGGCGCAGGACGGCGCGCAGCATCCGCTGCGTGAGCTTCCCCGTGAACGTGTTCTGCTGGCTCGGGTGATAGGACGCGTACACGACGTCGCCACCGATCCGATAACGCACGCCGTGGGCGAATCGAGGCCGGGGGCGCGGAATCGGCGTGCCCGCCTCGGCGAGGGCCGAGAGACAGGAATCGAAGGCGAGTCCGCCCAGAGCCACGAGAACGCGCGGCGGCGGGAGTAGCCCGATCTCGCGCACGAGGTACTCGCGGCAGTTCGCGAACTCCGCGGGCAGCGGCCGGTTGTCCGGAGGCGCGCACTTGACGGCCGCGGTCAGGAGGGCGCCGAAGAGGTCGAGCCCGTCGCCGGGACGCACCGACTCGGGCTGGTTCGAAAGTCCGACTGCGTGCAGCGCGCGAAACAGGAAGTTTCCGGACTCGTCGCCGGTGAAGATCCGCCCGGTCCGGTTGCCTCCGTGCGCGGCGGGCGCGAGGCCGACGACGAGCAGCCCCGCAGACGGGTTGCCGAAGGCCGGCAGCGGACGGCTCCAGTATTTCTCGCCACGAAACCGCCGCGGGGCGCGCCGTGCTGCCTCCTCGCGCCACGCGACGAGCCGCGGGCACCGTCGGCACGAGACGACCCGGCGCCGGAGACGTCGGAAATCCGCGGCCGGACCGGTCAGCGGCGTGAGTATTTTCCGGTGAGCTTCCCCTCGGCGATGACGTGGCCGCGCATCGCCGCGAGCAGATCCTGCTTGGTCGCGCCGGCGGCGAGATCGAGCTTCGAATCGAGCGCGTAGAGAGTGAATACGTAGCGGTGCGTGCCGCTCGGCGGACAGGGGCCGCCATATCCGATCTTGCGAAAGTCGTTCTTCCCCTGGCGCCCGCCTTCCCGGATCTCGTCACGCGCGGGCACGCCCTCCGGCAGCGCCGAAGTCGACGGGGGAAGGTCGTACAGAACCCAGTGGACCCACACGCCGGCGGGAGCGTCCGGGTCGTCGCAGATGAGCGCGAGACTCTTCGCCGCCGTCGGGGTCCCGCTCCAGGACAGAGGGGGCGAGACGTTCTTCCCGTCGCACGTGTACTGCGAAGGGATCGAGCCTCCTTCCGGGAACGCGGCGCTTCGCAATTCCAGAGCCATGGCACCTCCCGTGACGGTGAGAAAGAGGCCGGCCGCGAAGCGGAGAGGTCGCGTCATTTCTTCGGCGTCGACCCCGCGGCGGGAAGAGCGGGCGGCACGCCCATGTCGCGCCAGCGCTTCTTGTTCTCCTCCCACTCGGCGAGCGCACGCTTCCGGTTCACGGCTGCCGCCGCAGCGCGCGCGTCGTCGTCGCTCGCGGGCGGGGTCGCCGGTTTCTCCTCTTTGCCCTCGGCCATGCCGTTATTTTACGAGATCGTTTCCGGCTCGGGGTCAATGAATGAGGATGTTCCCCTGCATTCCGCGGTGCTGCTCGGGGTCTCCCCCGCACTCGTTCTGTGTGCAGATGAACGGATAGGTGCCGCGCTGGAAGGGTTGCGGCGTGAAGGGCGCGAGCGTGACGTCGTGGCCGGGAGAAATGTCGTCGGTTCCGGACAGGCCGAGGTCGGAGATTCCCGAGAAGCCGTGCCGCGGGTTCGGAGTTCCGGGCGAATCCACGTTGTGGAAGACGAGAACGTAGGTCGTCCCCACGGTCAGCACGAGAGGCGGCGAGTTGGGGCCGCCGGGTGAAAAGTCCCACGCCTTGACGTTGACGGTGATCGTCTGCGGCTGGGGCGCTGGGGCGTCTTCTTCGCCGGAGACGAAGCTGGAGTCGGAGGTGGTGTTGTCGATGACGGCGGCGTAGGTGAACAGAGCCACGTTGGGGTTGTCCGCCGCCACCACCGCAAACGCGTTGGTCGTCGTCATCCCCGCTTGCCCCACC
>DASXSX010000002.1:0-9408 GCA_036505815.1 Thermoanaerobaculia bacterium | reverse complement strand
CCGCGCGCCGGCGACCGTTTCATCGTCATCACCGATCCGGGAACCCCGCTCGAGAAAGAGGCTTCGGCACGGCGCGTTCGCGGAGTCTTTCCCGGGGACCCGGCAATCGGCGGGCGCTATTCCGCGCTGTCGCCGTTCGGGATCGTCCCGGCGGCGTTGTCGGGAATCGACGTCCGGACGCTCCTCGTGCGTGCGCGGACGATGGCCGATGCCTGCCGCGCGGAAGCGCCGGAGGCAAACCCCGGAGTCGAGCTCGGCGCGGCGATGGGCGCTCTCGCTCTCGAAGGGCACGACAAGCTCACCTTTTCCGTGGGCGCGCCCGTCGATCGGTTCGGAATGTGGCTCGAGCAGCTCATCGCCGAATCGACCGGAAAGGAAGGCAAAGGAATCCTGCCGGTCGAAGGGGAGCCGCCGGGCGCACCCGAAGCCTACGGAGACGATCGTTTCTTCGTCCGGGTCTCGGTCGACTCCGCGAGCTCCGATGCCGAGAAGAAGCTCGCCGTTCTCGAGAATGCAGGCCACCCGGTAGCCTGGTTCGAGATCGCCGACGCGCTCGACCTTGGCGGGGAAATGTTCCGGTGGGAGTTCGCGACCGCGATCGCGGGGGCGCTTCTCGGCATCAACCCGTTCGACCAGCCCAACGTTCAGGAGGCGAAGGACCGCACGAACGAAATCCTCTCCGGCAAGGGAAGCGAGCAAGCGCCCGAACGAACCGACCCGGAGGCTCTTTCGGCCCTGATCGATTCGATCCGGCCGGGGGACTACTTCGCGGTGACCGCCTACATCCCTTCGACGACGGAAAACGAGGAGCGGCTCGCGCGGATCCGCCTGCCGGTCCGCGACGGCAAGCGCGTCGCGACGACGGTCGGATTCGGCCCGCGGTTCCTCCACTCGACGGGCCAGTTCCACAAGGGAGGGCCGGACACCGGAGTTTTCCTGCAGATCACGGCGACCCCGGGAACGCGGGTGCCGATCCCCGGTCGGCCGTACGGTTTCGAGCGGGTCGTCGCCGCGCAGGCGGCCGGGGACCTCGCCGCGCTCAAGTCGCGGAAGAGGCGCGCTCTGTCGGTACGCCTCGGGACGGACCTGGCGTCGGAGCTCGAGTCGCTGGCGGCGGCTGTTGCCCGATCCGCTTCGCGACGATGAGAAGGGAGCGGTCATGAAGCTCGGGTTCGTGGGGCTCGGGAAGATGGGCGCCAACATGGTCCGGCGGCTGCTCGCCGGCGGTCACGAGGTCGTCGCGTGGGCCCGCGGCGCCGACTCCGTCCGGGAAGCCGTGTCGGAGGGGGCCGTCGGAGCGACGTCGCTCGACGACGTCGCCGCGCGACTCTCTTCTCCCAGGGTCGTCTGGCTGATGATTCCGGCCGGCGATCCGGTCGAAACGTCGATCGCGGCCCTTCGCCCGCACCTCTCCGCCGGCGACGTCATCGTGGACGGCGGCAACTCTCGGTTCTCCGACTCCGCGCGCCGCGCGGCCGAGCTCGTGAAGGACGGGATCGGGTTCTTGGACGCCGGAACTTCGGGCGGAGTCTGGGGCCTGAAGAACGGCTACTGCCTGATGGTCGGCGGGCGGCCGCAAGACTTCCGTCTCGTCGAGCCGGTTTTCCGGACTCTCGCGCCGCCGGAAGGCTACGCGCACGTGGGCGCGCCGGGCGCCGGTCACTACGTCAAGATGGTCCACAACGCCGTCGAGTACGCGATGCTGCAGGGATACGGTGAGGGCTTCGAGATGCTCCAGGCGTCGGGATACGGCCTCGACCTGCTCGCCGTCGCGCGGCTCTGGACGCACGCTTCGGTCGTGCGGTCGTGGCTCCTCGATCTGCTCGTTCTCGCGCTCGAGCAGGACCCGAAGCTCGCCCGCGTCCGCGGATTCGTGCAGGACTCGGGGGAGGGACGTTGGACTCTGCATGAGGCAATCGAGCGCTCCGTTCCGATGCCCGCCCTCGCCGACGCCCTCTTCGCGAGGTTCGCCTCGCGACAGACCGAGTCCTTCTCCGCGAAAGTCATCGCTGCGCTGCGCAACCAGTTCGGCGGCCACGCCGTGGAGAAGGAGTGAGTCCGTCGATCGACCTCCTCACGCACGCCCGCGGGAGGGGGAGGGTGCAACTTTCGGTGGTCTCGAGAAGCCGACCATGAAGACCGAAGAAGAGATCCGTCCTCCCGCGACGCTCGTGATTTTCGGAGCGTCCGGCGACCTGACCCGGCGGCTTCTCGCGCCCGCGATCGCGCACCTCGCGCGCGACGGCGCCATTTCCCCCGAGTTCGGGATCGTGGGCCTCGCGAGAACTCCATACAGCGACCAGGACTTCCGGCGGCGGCTCGAGGAAGGGGCAAGAGAGTTCACGCCGCGCGAGCAGGGCAGGCCGGGCGAGCTGCCGGCCGTCGTGCGCTACGTCAAAGGGGGCTTCAGCGATCCGGCGCTCTACGCGTCGCTCCGATCCGTCCTCGAAGAGATCGAGTCCAAGCGCGGGGGGCAGCACAACCGGATCTTCTACCTCGCCACGCCGCCCGAAGCCGACCCGGAGATTGTCCGCTTCCTCGGGGAGCAGGGGCTCGCGAAGGCGGAGAACGGCTGGACCCGGATCGTCGTCGAGAAGCCGTTCGGCGACGACCTCGAGTCCGCGAGAAAGCTGAATGCAGCGCTGCGCAGCGTGTTCGAGGAGCGGCAGATCTACCGGATCGACCACTACCTCGCGAAGGAGACCGTCCAGAACATCTTCGTCCTGCGTTTCGCCAACGGGATCTTCGAGCCGCTCTGGAACCAGCGCTACGTCGACCACGTCCAGATCGCCGTCGCCGAGACGGTCGGGGTCGGACACCGCGCCGGCTACTACGAGCAGGCGGGCGTCCTTCGCGACATGTTCCAGAACCATCTTCTCCAGCTCCTCTGCCTGACCGCGATGGAGCCGCCGGTCAAGTTCGAGGCGGATGCCGTGCGCGCCGAGAAGGTCAAGGTCCTGCAGTCGATCCGACCGTTCCCCGAGGACGCCGCCGACGAGTGGGCGGTTCGCGGCCAGTACGGCCCCGGCGTCGTGGACGGGCAGCCGGTGCCGGGTTACCGGGAGGAGGAGAACGTCGCCCGCGATTCGCGGACCGCGACCTACGCCGCAGTCAAGTTCGTCGTCGACAACTGGCGGTGGTCGGGAGTGCCCTTCTACGTGCGCTCGGGCAAGCGGATGGCGAAGCGCATCTCGGAGATCGCGATCGAGTTCAAGAGCGTGCCGCACCACTATTTCCGTCACGAGAGCGGAGAGCTGCCTCCCAACGTGCTGCGCCTGCGGATCCAGCCGGAGGAGGCGGTCTCACTGAAGTTCGAAGCGAAGATTCCCGGCACGGTTGCCGATGTCGAGTCGGTGTACATGGACTTCCCGTACTCGAGCCTCGGCGCGGCGAGCCGCGGCGGATACGAGCGGCTGTTGGTCGACGTGACCCACGGCGACCAGACGCTGTTCATCCGGGGGGACGAAGCCGAAGAGGCCTGGCGTGTGCTCGACCCCCTTCTGAAAGCGTGGGAGAAGGGACCTCCGCCGGCGTTTCCGAACTACGCGGCCGGGACACTTGGGCCGGAGGCGGCGGTCCGTTTCCTGGAGAAAGACGGCCGGCGCTGGCGCACGCTCGGGAAGTGAAGGAGGAGCTTCCGCCGGAAGGCCCTCCCCGTTTCGAGATCCGCGTTCTGCCCGATCCCGAGGAGGCGGCCGGGGCCGCGGCGCGGGAGGTCGTCGCCGCCTGCGCGGACGGGCTCGCGGACCACGGCGCGTTCCGGCCGGCATTCTCGGGAGGCTCGACGCCGCGGCTCCTCTTCGATGCGCTCGCGAGCGCGCCGTTCCGAGCGCTCGTCGACTGGAATCGCGCACGGATCTTCTTCGTCGACGAGCGCTGCGTGCCGCCGGACGACGCGCGCTCCAACTACCGCCTGGCGAAGGAACACCTGCTCGACCCCCTGCGGGTGCCGGCGGAGAACGCGTTCCGGATGCGGGGCGAAGAGGACCCGCACGGTGCGGCGCTCGCGTACGAGGAAGCTCTGAAGGGTGAGTTCGGAGCGGTCGGTTTTCCCCGATTCGATTTCGTCCTGCTCGGCCTCGGCCCCGATGGGCACACCGCGTCTCTTTTCCCGGGCACGCGCGCGCTCGAAGAGAGGGAGCGGTGGGTCGTGGAGAACTCCGTGCCGAAGCTCGCCGAGTGGCGGCTCACGCTCACGCTGCCCGTCCTGAACGCCGCGCGGCGGGCGGTGTTCCTCGTCGTCGGAGAGGAGAAGCGCGACGCCGTAGCCTCAGTCCTCCGTATGGCGCAGGGAAGCCCGATGCTGCCGGCGTCCCTCGTCCGCCTTGAGCGCGGGTCACTCGTCTGGATCGTCGACGAGGCCGCGGCGTCGGGGCTGGGGACAGATTTATAAATCTGTCCCCGCGACGAACAGGGATACGAGTTGCAGGGCCGCTGGCCCTGTCCCCGCGAGTGAATAAGGTGACGGGTGCAGGCCCGCAGGGCCTGTCCCCGTAACTTGCTCAGGCTCCCTCCGCCGCCGTCCTGTCCGCCTTCGACTGGGCGATGATCTTCTCCTGAATCGAGTGCGGCACCTCGGCGTAGTGGGAGAACTCGAGGTGGAAGGAGCCGCGCCCCTGAGTGATCGAGCGCAGCTGCGCGCCGTACGTCAGCAGCTCGCCCATCGGGACCAGGGCCCGGATCGAGGTCTCGTCTTCGCCGCTCTCCATCCCCTGGACCTGGCCTCGCCTCGATGACAGGTCTCCCATCAGGTCGCCGACGTACTCGTTGGGCGCATTGATCTCGATCGTCATCACGGGCTCCAAGAGCGTCGGGCGCGCCTTCTCCATCGCGTCCTTGTAAGCGAGCGCGCCCGCGATCTTGAAGGCGAGCTCGGAGGAGTCGACGTCGTGATACTGGCCGTCGATCAGGATGACGCGGAAGTCCACCATCGGATACCCGGCGAGGAAACCCTTCTTCCGAACGTCCTGGATCCCCTTCTCCACTGCCGGGATGTAGTTGCGGGGGATGGCGCCGCCGTAGATCTCGTCGACGAACTCGAAATCCGCGCCTCGCGGGAGCGGCTCGACCCTGATCTTGCAGTCGGCGAACTGGCCGTGGCCGCCGGTCTGCTTCTTGTGGCGGCCGTGCGCCTCCGCGCGTCGCGTGATCGTCTCGCGGTAAGGGACCTTCGGCGGATGGAGGATCACCTCGACGCCGTAGCGCTTCTTCAATCGCGCGACGGCGATTTCGACGTGGAGCTGGGAGGCGCCCGCGAGGTGGAACTCCTTCGTCTCTTCGTCGCGCTGGAAGCGTAGCGAGGGATCTTCTTCGATCAGCTTGTGGAGCGCGGTCGAGATCTTGTCCTCGTCCCCCTTCGCTTTCGGCTCGATGGCATAGGCAATGGCAGGTTCCGGCACAACGAGCTTCGGCAGGACCACCGGATGTTCTTTGACCGTCAGGGTGTCGCCCGTCATCGTTTCCTTCAGTTTCGCCACCGCGACGATGTCGCCCGCGCGGGCCTCCGGCACGTTGACGTGCTCCTTGCCCTGCGGCAGGAAGAGACCGGAGAAGCGCTCGGGAACGCCCTTCGAGGCGTTCCAGTAGGTGCCGTCGGACTGGAAGTGTCCGCGCTTGACGCGCAGGTATGAGATCCGTCCCGCGAACGGGTCGGAGACCGTCTTCACGACCTGCGCCACTGCGTGCCCCTTCTCGTCCGTCACGACCTCGACCGGCTTGCCGTCCTTCCCGGTTCCTTCGACTTTCATACCTTCGGGCGACGGGAGGAGGTCCACGCAGGCGTCGAGGATGCGGCGGACACCGATCCCGAGGGACGATGATGCGCAGAAGACGGGGAAGATCTTCCGCGCCGCGATTTCGTGCTTGAGACCCGGAAGCAGGTCCGCCTCTTCGAGCGTCCCCTGCGAGAAGAACTTCTCCATCAGGGTGTCGTCGCCCTCCGCCACCATCTCGACCAACTTTTCGTGCTCCTCGTGAGCCCGCGCCGACAAATCTTCAGGGATCGGGCCGTCCTTTCGCTGGCCGTTCTCGACCAGGTGGGCCTCCATCCTCACGAGGTCTACGGTCCCGCGGAACGATTTTTCCTCCCCGACCGGGATCTGGAGGGGCACCACGGTGCGACCGTACTTCTTGTGCAGCGCCTCGACGGTGCGTTCCGAGGATGCCCGCTCCCGATCCATCCGGTTGACGACGAAGATCACGGGCCGCCCGAACTCCGCGGCGAACTTCCAGACCTTGTCGGTCTGGACCTCGACCCCCGACACCGCGTCGAGCACGATCAGCACGGCGTCCGCGGCTGCCACTGCCGCGTGCGCCTCGGGGGAGAAGATCCCGTAGCCCGGCGCGTCGAGGAAGTTGACACGGACGTCTCGATGGATGGCGTGCGCGCACGCCAGGTTGATCGAAATCTGCCGCTCGACTTCTTCTCCGTCGAAGTCGGTGGGACACGTTCCTTCCTCGATCCGGCCCGGGCGTGTCGTCGCGCCGGATGCGTGCAGCAACGCCGCGACGAGAGTGGTTTTTCCGACCGTGTTGTGGCCTACAACCGCGACGTTTCGCAGTTCCGGCGCCGAGAAAATCTTCATGGCGCGCGATTATATTGAAGACGTGAGGCGCGAGCGAAAAGCCGCTAGCAGGCGCGCTGGACCAGCACTGCAAAGAAGATGACGAGACCGAGAAGGACCACGCCGGCGAGCAGGAGCGCTGCGGCCACCGCCTTCGCGCTGGCATGCCGTGCTTCTTCTTCGTCCGGCACTTTCGGCATTCGACGTCCACTGACCGCGGACAGTTAACGGTCGACGCCCGTCATGACCGCTCTCTCCTGTCTCGGCATCGGAATCGCGTTCGTTATCGCGGTCGGTCTGCTCGTGCTCGCGGGCGTGCTCCTCTCCTGGGTCCTTCCCGCTCTCGTCGATCGCTGGCGCGCGGCGCGAAAAGTTCCGCCGGGAGAGAAACGTTGAAACCAGATCTCCGAAGCGCTCGCGTCGTCGTTCATCGCCGGTTCACCGGCGGAGAATACCCTCCCGAAACTTCGGCCGGAACCGGTCGCGGGTTGACCGTCCCCGGTCGCGAGACTAAAATCCGGTCTTCTTTCGCCATGTCTCTTTTTCCGCGGCGCGGACCGCTCGGCGCCGGGGGAAAGGGGTAGAGTCCAGAGCCACATGGCAGATCGGGGGATCGCAGGCCCGCGGATCGCGAAGCTCGGCCGCTATGAAGTCGTCAGCGAGCTGGGCAAAGGCGCGATGGGCATCGTTTACCTCGCCCGGGATCCTGTGATCGGCCGCATGGTGGCGATCAAGACCATCCGCGCCAGCGTCGGCGGCGACGAGGAGGACACCCAGGAGTTCCGCGAGCGCTTCGTCCGCGAGGCGCAGACCGCGGGCATTCTCTCGCATCCCAACATCGTCACGATCCACGACATCGGAGAGGATCCCGAGACCCGGACTTCCTTCATCGCCATGGAGTACATCGAGGGGAAGAACATCAAGATGCTCCTCGGCGAGAAGACGAAGTTCCCGTACGAACAGGTCTCCGAGATCGTCGCAGAGGTCGCCGAAGCGCTCGACTACGCCCACCGCAAAGGGATCATCCACCGCGACGTCAAGCCCGCGAACATCATCATCACGACCGACGGGAAGGTGAAGATCACCGACTTCGGAATCGCGAAGATCGCCTCTTCCAACCTGACGACGACCGGACAGTTCCTCGGCACGCCGAACTACATGTCGCCGGAGCAGGTCTCGGGCTCGCCGGTGGACGGGCGAAGCGATCTCTTTTCGCTGGGCGTCGTTCTTTACGAGCTGCTGACCAACCGGAAGCCGTTCCAGGGCGACAACCTGACTGCGATCTCCTACAAGATCGTGCACGAGGACCACACTCCGCCGGCGGAGCTCGCGCCGGACGTCCCTCCCGAGTTCAACGGCATCGTCGGGCGCGCCATGGCGAAGGACCCGTGGAATCGCTATCAGCGCGGCAAGGACCTCGCGCTGGCGCTCTACCAATTGAAGGCGCAGCTCGAGGAGCGCAGGTCGCAGGAAGACCTCGGGACGATGATCTCCGCCGCCGCGGAGACCGTTCCAACGCTCAAGCTTTCCAATCTGAAAGCCATCGCAGAGAGTGGGGCACCGGATCCGCAGGAGACCCCGGCCGCGTTCCCCCCAGTGGCGGAGGCGTCGGACTCGGCTGCCACGCGAAAGCGCGAGGGTTCGGGCTCGTTTTCGCAGAGCGGGTCCCGTCGCCCGCCCGCTCCCTCCGGCGAGGCTCCGGCGACGCCGCCGCCCGGTTCCTTCGAGCCGACCGTCGCGGTGAGCACAACGGCATCCTCGCGACCGGCGCCGACGATGCCCGTTCGGCCGATTTCCGGCGCGAAGCCGAAGTCCCGGATCGGTCTCATCGCGGGCCTTGCGGCGCTGGTGGCGCTCGCCGTCGCCGGCTACCTCGTCCTTCGACCCACACCTGCCCCTCCGCTGGCCGCGGCGACGGCCCCGACCGTCGAGCCCGCGCAGCGGGCCGCCTCTGCCGCCGTGCGGAAATCGGTGGACGAAGGCAAACGCCTGTTCGAAGCGGGTCGATACGAGGAAAGCCTGGCTCTTTTCCGGACGGTGCTCGCCAGCCATCCCGACGACGCAGATGCCCGGCAGTTCGCCGACAAGGCAGAGGCGGCCATCAAGACCCGGACGGAGCAGGCCGGCCGCACGGCGCAGATCCAGAACGCGCTCGATTCCGCGCGGAAGGCGTTCTCATCGAAGAAGTGGGAGGAGGCTCGCGATCGCGCGGGCGATGCGCTCGCGCTCGACGCCGAGAACGCCGAGGCGATCAAGCTTCGCGACGACTCGGTCGCGAAGATCGACCGCGCGGCCGCCGAGAAGAAGAAGGCCGAGGTGCAGCTCGCGAAGATCCGCGCGATGCCGAAGGTTCAGCCGCACGGCCCGGAGAAAGTCGAGCAGCAGGGCCCGATGAGCCCGCCGGCCCCCGCCGGCGCGACGAACGCGACGTTGCGGCTCCTCTTCGAGTCGCCGATCTCCCAGGGCCACGTGATGGTCGCGGTCAACGACCAGATCCTTCTGCGGCACCCCTACAACTTCAAGAAGAGGTCGGGACTCTTCAAGAGCGTGGATGGGACCGGGACGGTGTCGGCGAACATCCCCGTGCCGACCGGACCGGTCACCGTGAAGGTGTGGCTCTCCGGACCCGACATTTCGCCTGCGTACGCCACGGCGACCGCCAGCATGCTTCCCGCGGAGACGCGAACTCTGAAGGTCGATTACGCGAGCGGCCGACTCGGAGTGCGCGTCCAGTAGCGCAAATCGTCCGAATCAGGTAAAACTCGCGGCTCCTCGGGGCGTAGCGCAGCCTGGTAGCGCACTCGGTTCGGGACCGAGTGGTCGGAGGTTCAAATCCTCTCGCCCC
>DASXSX010000001.1:0-8411 GCA_036505815.1 Thermoanaerobaculia bacterium | reverse complement strand
GCTTCCCGATCCACTGGGGTTTCGCGGGCGATCCCAAGCACACGGGGCCGCTCGCCAATACGCTGACGCCTTCCGCGATGGACCCGAACACCTGGACGCCGGAGTACAAGGCCTTCCTCGTGCGGGTCGAGAAGGCTTGAGGAGGAGGAGATGAGCGTTCAACAGAACCTCGAGATCCGCCGCTCCTCCGCTTCCGTGTGGGGAAGCCTGTCGGGGATGCGCAGCGTCCCCACCGTGTCGAAGTACATCGACACGACGACCTGCATCGGCTGCAAGGCATGCGAGGCGGCGTGCATCGAGTGGAACGACCTGCGACACCTCGCGACCGAGCAGACCGGCACCTACCAGACTCTTCCGACCCTGCACGCGGAATACTGGAACCTGATCCGTTTCAACGAGCGCGACTTCGACGGCGGTCTCATCTGGCTCATGCGCAAGGACCAGTGCATGCACTGCGAGGAGCCCGGATGCCTCGCGGCCTGCCCGGCGCCCGGCGCGATCGTCCAGTACGCCAACGGAATCGTGGACGTGAATCCGGATCAGTGCATCGGCTGCGGCTACTGTGAGACCGGCTGTCCGTTCGACGTTCCGCGCTTCCACCAGACGACCGGCAAGATGGCGAAGTGCACGCTCTGCGTTGACCGAGTGTCCGTGGGACTCGAGCCGGCGTGCATCAAGGCCTGCCCGACCGGGTGCCTCCAGTTCGGCACGAAGGACGACATGGTCGCGCTGGGACAGCGCCGCGTCGACCAGCTGAAGACGACCGGCTTCGCCAATGCCGCCCTCTACAACCCGGAAGGAGTGCACGGCACCGGAGTCGTGACCGTGCTCGCGCATGGCGACCATCCGGAGTGGTACGACCTGCCGCGCGATCCGCACGTCCCGCTGCTGGTCAAATTCTGGAAGTCCATTCTGCGGCCGCTCGGCGGCATCGCGATCTTCGGCGCCGTGATCGGCGCGTTCGCGCACTACACGAAGTTCGGACCCAAGGAGGTCCGGGGAGCCGACGCCCGGGACCGCAATCTGCCGGATGCGTAGACCGACCGCAAAAGGGGGTTCCGCATGAGCGCCGCCACTCCGCACCGCCCCTTCGACACGGCCGTCGTCGCGGCCCGCGACAGAGAGGACGTCATCGTCGGCAACGAGATCGTCCGGCATCGGCTCGTCTCGCGCCTGATCCACTGGAGCGTCGCCCTGACTTTCTTCGTCTGCCTCTTCACGGGCATGCCGATCTGGAGCCCGGTCTTCGGCTGGATGGCACACCTCTTCGGCGGGCTCACGGTGTGCCGTCTCCTCCATCCCTGGATGGGCATCGCCTTCTTTCTCGCATCGGCCGTCATGTTCGTGCACTGGATCTCCGACATGCGCCTGGAGCCGCGCGACAGGGAGTGGCTCGGGCCGCGGGCTCTCCAGTACATGCGCTATGAGACCGACGATTCGGACGTCGGCAAGTACAACGGCGGGCAGAAACTCTTCTTCTGGGCGGCCGGGCTCGGCGCCGTCGGACTTCTCCTATCGGGTCTCCTGATCTGGTTTCCCCGCGCCTTTCCGAGGCTGCTGCTGGAGTTTTCCTATCTGATCCACGACGTGACGTTCATCCTGTTCGCCGTCGCGATCGTGTTTCACATCTACCTCGGCACGGCCGCCGAGCCCGGCACCTTCGGCTCGATGATCCGCGGCACCGTCACGCGGGAATGGGCGCGCCTGCACCACGCCCGCTGGTACCGCGAAGTCATCCGGGGTGAAGAAACCCCGCGGCGGTAGCGCCTCGAAGATCGCTTCGGAATTCGAGCGCCGCGCGGCGCGGGCGGAGCTGCTCCTCCCCGACGCGCCGGCGGCCGAAGGTCCACTGCGCTTTGCGGCGGGCCTCTACCGCGTCCAGGGGCGAATCTCCGCCGCGATCGAGGCCGCGGAGACCGAAACGCCGCTCACGGGACATCTGGACGACGACGCCGACCGGCTTCTTCCGCAACTCTCCGAGGTCGTGCGATATGCGGCGGAGGAAGGGCCGGAGCTGCTTTCGGAAGAGGCCCGGGCCCGGCAGGGAGACCTTCCCTCGACCGCTCGCACCCGACTCCTCGTCTACTGGGCCGGCGACCGGCCATCCACCGAGGACTACCTCTCGCGAGCGATGCTGCGCCCTTACGTCGAGTTTTTAAGATCGGTCAACACGGCGCCCGATCGCGTGCACCGGCAGGGCCAGTGCCCGTTCTGCGGCGGCTTCCCCTGGATCTCCGCGCGCCGAGACGCCTCGGTCATGGAAGGCGCGCGGCGGATGCTCGGATGCGCGCTCTGCGGCGGAGAGTGGCTCTTCGGCCGCATTCTGTGCCCCTCCTGTTTCGAGGGGGATCCCGCGAAGCTCCCCTCTTTTCAGAGCGAGAAGCACAGGGTCGTGCGCGTCGAGGCGTGCGAGACCTGCAATCGCTACGTCAAGTCGCTCGATCTCTCGGAAGACGCCCGGCCGATTCCGGAGGTGGACGACCTCGTCTCGCTCTCGATGGATCTCTGGGCCGTCGAGCAGGGTTTCACGCGGATCGAGCCGGGGCTCGCCGGGCTTTGAATTCCGAGGACGAGCTCCTCGCCGTTCAGAAGGGGCTTCGAAGCCGCTTCGACGACTTCCGCCGCGCCCTCGACCGCCGGGAGGACGATGCCTGCCGGCTCGCCCTGGCGGACTTCCACGCGCACCTCTCCCGCTGGACCGCCGCGGAAGAACGGATCCTCCTTCCGGCGCTCGCCCGCGCGTCTTTTCCCGGTCGCGATCCGGAGCGCGAGCTCAGGCTCGAGTACGTGCAGATCCGGGAGCTGACCCGCTACCTTCTGACCCAGATCGGCGACCGCGCGCCGCTCGCGGACGTGCTCGGTCTCGTCGAGAACCTCGAGCGCCGGATCGCCGCTCACGAGTCGGAGATGGAAAATGTCTACTACCCCGCCGCCGCCCCGCTCTTGACGCCCGACGAGTGGCGGAGCCTCCGGGATTCGGCGCCGCCGCCGTAGCCGGCTCCGCGCCGCGCTTCTTCAGCCCAGCTGTTGGATCTCGAACGCGGACTCCTCAGTCCGCGGCCGGAGCGCCTCGTAGGCCGCTCGGAGGTTCTCCGCGGTCCATCCGAGAAAGACGCCCTCCCCCCGATACCAGGCCTCTCCCGCACCGGCTTCGACCAGCACGATCGCGCCTTCGCCCTGGTCACTGTCGGCGGAGAGGCGCCATCCCGAGAGCGTCACGCCGCTTTCGCGCGTCCGGATCGGCATGCGGTCGAGCGCCAGCACGCGCGCATTCGTCAGCCCGGCAACGGGTTCCGTGGGCCGGGGTTGTGTCTCCGAATCCGCTCCGGCCACCGGCTTCAACCGCCCCGCGTATGCATTTCGAGATGGGGATCCTCTCGCAAAGCTCCGGCGGGAAAGAGCGGCGCGCGGTCGTGGAGCGCCAGCCGCTCTTCGGCGCCCCGATCGACTCTCACGCGCCAGCCCGACTCGATACGCGCGCGGAGCTCCTCGGCGGAAGCGCCGGCACGAAGCGGCCCACGCAGATCCATTCCGCTCCGGGCGTAGAGGCAGAGGTACCACATGCCGTCGGCGGTCAGCCGGCTCCGGTCGCAGGAAACGCAGAACGGAGCCGTCATCGAGGCAATGAGCCCGAAGACGGCGCCGTCCGGAAGCCGGAACCGGTCCGCCGGCGCGGAGCTCTCCTCCACGATCGGCTCGATGTGTCCGTAGTGGCGTTCGAGCCGGTCGAGGATCTCGCCGCCCGGGACGACCGCGTCTCTCGACCAGCGGGTCGCACCGCCGACGTCCATGTACTCGATGAAGCGCACCTCGGCGCCGACGTGTCGGCCGTATTCCAGGAGAGCAACGAGCTCGTCATCGTTGGTTCCTCGGATCACGACGGTGTCGATCTTGAGCTGGGAGAAACCGAGCGCCGACGCCGCCTCGATCCCGGAGAGCACGCGGGGCAGCTCGTCGAACCTCGTCAGCGCGCGGAAGCGCTCGGGCTGGAGCGTATCGAGGCTGACCGTGACGCGGTGGAGTCCCGCCTCGCGGAGCGCCCGGGCCTGGTCCTCCAAAAGCACTCCGTTCGTCGTGAGCGCGAGATCCCGGATCTTCGGCTTCGAAGCGAGGATCCGAACGAGCTTCGGCAGATCGCGACGCACGAGCGGTTCGCCGCCGGTCAGCCGCAGCCGCTCCACGCCCACCTCCGCGAAGACGTCGACCAAGCGGCCGACCTCCTCGAACTCGAGGATGTCCCGGCGCGGCAGCCACACGTAGTCCTTCTCCGGCATGCAGTACTGGCATCGCAGGTTGCACCGGTCCGTGACCGAGATCCGGAGATTTCGGAGCGGGCGGCGAAAGGTATCCAGGACCGGCATAAAGACGATTCTAGGACGGCCGGGAGCGGCTCCACCGATCGAAAATGCGCTGGATCTCGTCTTGCCCCATTCGGGCGGCCACCTCGGCGGAGATTTCGTCCCGCGCGACCCGGGCGAACATGGTCGGAATCACGAAAGTGTTGAAGACTTCGTCGATGGCGGCGCTCGCGTAGCCGGGGAAACCGACGTTCGTTGCCCAGTCGAGAACCGACCCGAGGACCCGGTACTTGTCCGGCGGATCGGCCCTCGGGTCGCGCGCGATCTGGCCGGCGAGGTCCGGCAGTGACCCTGGAAAAGAGGGAAAGTTGTAGAACTCCCCTTCCCGGAAGACTGCCGGGAAGTTGTCCACGAGGTCGACGAGAAACTGCTTCGCGCCGTCGGGATTCTCGGCGAACTTCCAGACCACGTAACAGTTCATGACGTGCTCGGCAGCGATGCGCCGGACCGGACCCTTCAACGCGGGGGTCAGGCCGATCTTCTTCGACATGTCCGGGTTCTCGCGTTCGGCGGTCCGCGTCACCGAGATCGCGTTGCACACGAACGAGGCCCGACCGGCGAGGATCATCCGGTTGTTCGAGGAAGGGTCCCAGGTGAAGACCTCCGGAGTCATCGTCTCCCTGTAGAGCGCGCGGACGTACTTCAAGGCTTCGATGGTCTCTTTCGAGTTGATGGCGACGCGCCCTTCCTCGTCCTGCTCGGCGCCGCCGAACGACCAGAGCACCGCCCGCAGAGCCATGTTCGAGTCGATCTCCTGCGACAGGCCGATTCCCACCGGGTTTCCGAACCGCTCCTTGATCTTCCGGCCGCCTTTGCGCAGGTCGTCCCACGTGTCGGGGCCGTTCGGATAACCGACCTTCTGCCACAGGTCGATCCGGTAGTTGCCCGGGTCGGGCACGTACGAATCGGAGAACGCGAAGAATTTCCCGGTCTTCGGGTTGAACGTGGACCGCTCGGCGAGCGGAATCATCTTTCCGTGTCTCTTCTGGACCGCCTCGATCACGGGTCGGTGGTCGAACGCCTGCGCTTCGTACGCGGCCGGCGGCGACAGAAAGAGGAAGAGATCGTGCCCCTTGCGCGCCGATGCCTCGGCCGCCCCGCGGGCGGCGACTTCGGTCGAAGCCATGTGGTCCACGGTCACGACCGTGGAGTTCTTCTCTCCCCACTGCTTCGTATAGACGCCGTCGAACCAGCGGTCATACGCGGGGATGAAATGACTCCACTGGAGGATCTTCAGCGTCTTCTTGGCGGGGGCGGGCTGCTTCTCCCGAGGCCCACACGCGATGGCGGAAATCGACCCCGCGGCGAGCGCAGCGCCCGCGCGCTTCACGAACTCGCGCCGCGAGATCGGGGACAGACCACGGTTTCCAGGAAGTCTGTCGCCGCGCGGGATTCCCCGTCGGAAACCGTGACCTGTCCCCATTTTCTATTTTCCTCGTCGCTCCGCTTCGCGCGGCGGTTTCGCGCGCGGCGGCGCGCCGGAGCGAAGCGGCGGAAGTCTATAATCCTGGTGCGGATCGAACGATGACTCCGGACGAGCCGGAGCGGGAGGTTTCTTGGCGGCGCTCGAACCCGGCGAAGTGTTTCCCGAAATCGAGCTCGAGACGGAATCGGGCGCGCGATTCGTCGCTCCCAATGCGGAAACTCTCTACGGCTTCTTCAAGACCACGTGCCCGACCTCGGAGCTGGCGTGGCCGCACTTCGATCGCATCCGCCGAATCGGGGAGAACGGCCTCCCGACGTTCGCCGTCTCGCAGGACGACCGCGCGGAAACCGCGGAGTTCCACCGGCGGCTGGGAGTCCACCTCGAAACGGTCTACGATCCGCCGCCGTGGAAGGCGTCGGCGGCGCTCGGGCTCACCAACGTTCCGACCTTCTTCCTCGTCGGCTCGAACGGGCGCATCCGCCAGACGGTCGTCGGCTTCCAGCGGCCCCGGCTCGAGGAGCTCGCGCGCCGCGCCGCCAGACTCTCCGGCCGGCCGGAAGCACGGCTCTTCCGGATCGGCGAGCAGATCCCGCTGATCGTCCCCGGGTGAGAGTCGCGGAATGCGGGCTGGTAGTCCGTCGGTGACCTCGGTGTCGAAGCCCGCCACTCTCCGGGAGCTGAAGGCGAGCGGCTACCGCTCGCGCGGCGTCAAGGAGGAGCTCCGGGAGAACCTCCGGCGCGCGCTTTCCCGCGGCGAGAACCCGTTCGAAGGCGTGCACGGCTACGACCGGACCGTTCTGCCGTCGCTCTACAACGCGATCCTCTCGAAGCACGACTTCCTCCTTCTCGGCCTGCGGGGGCAGGCGAAGACCCGCCTGCTGCGGTTGCTGGTTGGGCTCCTCGACCCCGAGATCCCGGCGATCGAGGGGAGCGACCTGAACGAAGACCCGTTTCGGCCGATCACGAAGTACGGCCGGCGGATGCTCGTCGAACGCGGCGACGACATGCCGATCGCGTGGATCCCGCGGGAAGAGCGTTACCGGGAGAAGCTCGCGACGCCCGACGTGACGATCGCGGACTTGATCGGTGACGTCGACCCGATCAAGGCGGCGACGCAGCGCCGCTCCTATTCCGACGAGGAGGTCATCCATTTCGGGATCATCCCGCGCACGAACCGCGGGATCTTCGCGATCAACGAGCTGCCGGACCTTCAGCCGCGCATTCAGGTCGGGCTGCTCAACATCCTCGAGGAGCGCGACCTGCAGATCCGCGGCTTCCCGATTCGCATCCCGCTCGACATCCTGCTCGTGTTCTCGGCGAACCCCGAGGACTACACGAACCGCGGCAACATCATCACGCCCTTGAAGGACCGGATCTCGTCGCAGATCTTGACGCACTACCCGGACGAGGTGAAGGTCGCGGCGCGCATCACCGCGCAGGAGGCGTGGCTCGAGCGCGAGGCGACGCCCTCGGTCGAGATTCCCGAGTTCTTCCGCGAGCTCGTCGAAGAGATCGCGTTCGCGGCGCGGGCGAGCGAGTTCGTCGACCAGTCCTCGGGAGTCTCGGCGCGCATGCCGATCTCGGCGGTCGAGATCCTCGCGTCCAACCTCGAGCGCCGCGGCCTCGTGCACGGCGAGCGACAGGTCTTCCCGCGCCTCTGCGACCTGCCGGCGTGTTTGCCCGCCATCACCGGAAAGGTGGAGATGGTCTACGAGGGGGAGCAGCAGGGAGCGGAAGTCATCGCGAAGAAGCTGATCGCCACCGCGGTCAAGAAGCTCTTCGACGCGCGCTTCCCGCCGCCCGACTCGGGACGGCCCTCGCAGCGGCGCCGCGCCGACGAAGACGACACCGACGAGCTCTCGATGCCCCGCCGCGCCCGCACGGCACCGGCGCCCGAAAAGATCCATCCGCTCTACGAGCCGACCCTCGAGTGGTTCACCGCGGGCAACAAGGTCACCCTCTCCGACGACACGCCGTTTCCCGAGCACCTCGCGGCGCTCGAGTCCGTTCCAGGGCTGAAGAAGGCGGTCGAAGAGCACTTCGCCCCCGCTTCGCCTGAAGAGCTCGCCGTCGGGATGGAGCTCGTTCTCGAGGGACTGACCCAGCACCTGAAGCTCGCGCGCGAAGACCTCGACTCCCGCGTTTCGTACGGCGAGATGCTGAAGTTCAACCTGGTGCGGAGCCGAACGAATTGACGTCGCTTCGCGCGCGAGCGAGTTCGTCGACCAGTCCTCCGGAGTCTCGGCGCGGATGCCGATCTCGGCGGTCGAGATCCTGGCGTCCAACCTCGAGCGCCGCGGCCTCGTGCACGGCGAACGACAGGTCTTCCCCCGGCTCTGCGACCTGCCCGCGTGCCTTCCCGCCATCACCGGAAAAGTCGAGATGGTCTACGAGGGAGAGCAGCAGGGAGCCGAGGTGATCGCGAAGAAGCTGATCGCGACCGCCGTCAAGAAGCTCTTCGACGCGCGCTTCCCACCGCCCGACTCGGGAAGACCCTCGCAGCGGCGCCGCGCCGACGAGGAGGACACGGACGAGATTTCGATGCCGCGCCGCGCCCGCACGGCGCCGGCGCCCGAGAAGATCCACCCGCTCTACGAGCCGACCCTCGAGTGGTTTGCGGCGGGCAA